>CAZFHS010000001.1:0-323724 GCA_964518955.1 uncultured Gemmatimonadaceae bacterium
CAACGAATCAGTTCTAGGCTGCACCTGAATGACTACTTTCTAGAGTGAACTCAACCTTCAACGTACGATCATCGCGCAAGCTGCAGAGGCACGACCCGACGTTCTCCCGGAAGACGTAATGGAAGAAACTCGCAGCCGGCTTGCTCGTTTTATGGTCAACCGTTTCCGGACCAGCCCTACTTGCGGTACGGGTTTCTTCGCTGGGGGTGACGGACTCTTACTCACGACATATGCCGCAATACGTGGTGCCGAGTCGATCGAGGTTGAGCTGGCGGACGGCTCGAATATCAACGACGACATTTCGGTCGCGGCATGGGACACCGAGCGAAACGTCGCGGTGCTCAAGCTCCCAGTCTCTTCAACCGATTCCGTCGCGCTGACCACCGATGTGAGTGACGGACAATGGTCCTGGGCCTTTTCGTACCCGGGCTGTCGTGATGTAGCGGTCGAGCGCTTGCGGGTTGATGCCTGGGAGCAACAGCCCGCTGGGATGATCCGCCTTGCCGATCCCTTCGAGAGCGCAGGTCAGGGAGGTCCATTGATCGCTCAGTCGGGCGCCGTCATCGGTTTGGCGTTGGGCAATCAAGTTGCGGTTCCCGCCGATCATGTCATGACCAGTCTTGCCACTGCCCGCCAGAACGTGAACGAGGATCGGCTGGTAGCACTTCAGAACGTCGCAGAGCGCGAGAATCATCTCTACGGATCGGTGATGATCCAGTCGACATTTTCCAACGCGACTGCGCGTGTTTCCCCGCTCGAGAACTGGCACTGGCCCGAGGTTGAACAGAGTGGCCCGATACCGTTCACCTATGCGGGCCCGATGGGCAGGTATCGGCTTTCCCTCCAGGCCGTAGGTCAGGAAGCACACCAATCTGAATTCACGATAGACCCGGGTGTGTTCAAGGAGGTCACGGAACCACAGATCGTCGCGGCTGAGGGTGGCGGAGGGGGGTTTCCGTGGCCGATAGCATTGATTGGCGCGGCGGGGGCCGCGGTTGGGGGCGTTCTGATGTTGATGGGTGGGGAAACTCCCATCGAAAACGGGAACGGCAATGGCGATCCCCCCCCCCCACCGCCGTATGGCTGGATCAAGATCAACCTTCCCTCGAATCCATAGGCGGAGAGAACCATGAGAAGAACACTGTCATTCGGCGTTCTGCTTCTCGCGGCTCTCTTTGCTTGCGATGAAGACCCAATCGGCCCCGATCTGGCCCAGGGCTGGATCGGGATCGAAGTGATTGTTGAGCATCCGAGCTCACTGGTGGCAGCAATGGAACCAAGTGCAATCCCATCACCTGCTGCCGTCGAGGTGAGTTCTGGCACACGGGAACGGGAGTTCTTGGCCGATACGTTCGATGTCGCCAATACTTCCGAATCCTCACCTGGCGGGACGATAGGCGTGCAGGCACCTGTTCAAGCGCCTGCTGCATCACCGGCCCAACCGCAGGATTGGGAATCGATCTCGGTATCGATTTATGAGGGTGACACTCAGAGGTGGACAGGAGGCGGGCAGCCCGGAACCGAACTCGTGACACCACAACTAGATACGGGTGCCTATGTAGTAGTGCTGAAAGGCTTGATTGGCGGCGAGGTCGACTACTTCGGGGTGAATTCGAATGTGCTAGTGAGAGGTGGGGACACGGTCACCGCAACCATCACCTTCAGGGACTTCAAGGCTACACCGAACGCATTCACATCGCCGACAACTGACGTGCGCATACCCGTCACTTTCACGGCTGCTCCGGCTGGCGCTGACGGATACCTCGTTGATCTGGATTCGGATCCTGGTTTCTCTGACCCGACGACAAACAACATCTCCGGCACGAACACCGAGTTTGTGGTTTCAGATTCTGGCACCTACTACGTGCGCGTCCGCGCCTACTAACGAATATGTAACGAATGGAAAACCCGGCGACGTTCAGTCAGTTCAAATAGTCGTTGACCAGACAGAAGCTCCGGGTAATCCCCCGTTTGACCTAGGAACTGCAACTTCGGTCTCTGAAAGACTCAACATTCTACCGGCAGGTGATGACGACTGGTTCGAACTGGATCTGACCGCCGGGACGATGTTGACGGCAAGCGTAATAACCTCTGCCACGAACTCTGAGTTGGATCCGGCCATCCGTCTACTCGATCCCGCCGCCGCCCAGCTTGCAGAAGATGCACAGACCGGTGACGTGAGCATCGACTCCATTCGAATAGCCGAGACAGGAACGTACCAACTACGTGTATGGGCAGGCGGTCCTTCAGCCGGCGTTGCGGCCGCAGATGCCGCTTCGCAAAGCCCGCAAGCTCCCGCTGCTACAAACCTCGGTCAATACGACCTCTCAATCGAAATCGAGGACGCGCCGGCGTCGGCAGTCACGTCATTGATATCCGTAGATCCCGTCGGCATCGTCGCCGATGGTAGCTCCACCGCCACCGTCACCGTTCACGCACGGGACGGAAACGACGCACCACTGTCGGTAGGCGGTGAGGTGGTGGAGATAAGCAGCTCCGTAGGCACAATAGGTTCGGTAACCGACAACGGTGACGGAACGTACTCAGCCACTTTGACATCCTCGATAACCGCGCAGTCGGGGATCGCGACCGCGACCATGAACGGCGTGCCGATAGCTGATTCCACCGTCGTGGAGTTCACACCTGGGGCAGCCGACCCTGCGGCTTCCACTATTGACGCGAACGTGAATGAAATCCCGGGTGACGGATCCAGTACGGTAACGATCACAGTGCAACTGACGGACGCTAACGGGAACAACCTCACTTTAGGTGGAGACGTGGTGGTGTTGGCTACGACGGCCGGCACTCTCAGTGCAGTTACCGACAACGGAGACGGCACTTATACGGCAACTTTGACAGCTCCCACTGCGTCTGGTCAGGCAACCATAACAGGCACGCTGAATGACGTCGCGATGACCAGTCAGGAACTCGTCACTTTCACCGCAGGAACTCCTGACGCAGTTGCCTCAACGATCACGGCAGATCCAACCAGCATCCTTGCCGATGGATCCAGTACATCCACCATCACAGTGCAGCTGAAGGATGTGAACGGGAACAATCTGACGAATGGTGGTCACACTGTAGTACTCTCAGCGACCCTCACACCGTTGGAGACAGGAGTGGACACCGCGCTCTCCCTGAGTGCGATAGTCGACAACGACGACGGTACTTATACGGCGACACTCACTTCCCATCCACAAACTGGTAGTGTGCGCATAACCGGGACACTTGAAGGCAATGCCATCACGTCAGAAACAACCGTGACGTTTACCGTAGGCACCGCCGATCCGACTACGTCTACCATTACTGCGTCACCTACCAGCATTGAGGCGGACGGTTCGAGCACGTCGACTATCACGGTGCAGCTCAAGGACGCGAACGGCAACGACCTCGCCGCAGGTGGTGACGCCGTACTACTGGCCACCAGCGCAGGCTCCCTGAGTTCGGTCACCAACAACGGAGACGGGACGTACACTGCGACATTGACGTCCACGACATCAGCAGCCACTGCGACCATCACAGGAACGCTGAACGGAACTGCAATGACCGGCAACGCGGTCGTGGGCATAGTGGCAGGAGCGGCAAGCCCCGACAATTCGGAGATCACGGTTGCACCGTCGTACATACAGGCCGACGGTTCGACTACAACCACAGTCACGGTGCAACTACGGGACAGCAACGGCAATGACCTTGCCGTAGGCGGAGATTCAGTTGTCCTCGCAACAACGGCTGGCAGCCTTGGACCGGTTGTAGACTATGGTGACGGCACACATATCGCGATCCTGACGTCCGCTGCTACGCCGGGCACAGCCGTGATTACCGGCGAAGTGAACAGTTCGCCGATACTCGACAGCGCATTCGTGACGCTCATCTCCGGCACCGGCACAGGGCTGTCGTGGACCAATACGGCAGGCGGCAGCTGGACTGAGATCGGCAATTGGAGTACAGGCGCGCTGCCGCTGGCCACAGATGAAGCTTTCATCGACGTGCCGGGTACGTACACGGTCACGTTGCAGCAGGCTGATGCAGAAGTGACGGCACTGACACTCGGCGCCTCCCAAACGGTTTCGCTGCCGTCTTCCACAGATACGTTGACGGTGTCCGGCGCTGCGACAGTAGCAGGCACGGTAGACCTCTGGAACGGCACTCTGGTCGCCGGTGGTGCATTCTCGCATGCGGACAACGCAGTAATCAGGGGTGTCGGCACGATAGATCTGACAGGAGCAACTGTCTCGGCATTCGACGGTAATGTGAATCCAGGCCCTGCGCCATTCACATTCAAGGGCGACTACGCCCCGAGTGCACAGAGTGCGCTCAACATCGAGCTGGACGGGTCGAACACGCAGCTTGCAGTTTCGGGAGCAGCAACGCTCGCCGGTACACTGAACGTAACGCTCGCCGACGGGTACGCACCGACACCGGGCGATCAGTTCACTCTAGTCACATTCACCGGTCGGTCGGGAACGACGTTCGATACCGAGACCATGCCCACTGTTCCAGGAGTGCTTCTCCAACTCACGTATTCCGATACCGACCTCGTGCTTTCGGCGATTAGTGCAGACCTGGCAGCTACGGTCACGATCGATCCAGTTGGAGCGAGCATAAGTGGTGTCGGCACATCCATGCAGCTGACGCCGTACGCGATGAACGCTGCCGGTGACACGTTGGTCGGAAAGACGTTCACGTGGACGAGCGTCAATCCGGATATTGCGACCGTGAGTGCTACCGGTTTGGTGACTGCACAGCGCGAAGGGCAGGTCGCAATTCGGACAGAGGTGGATGGAGTATTCGGGTACGCTCTCATGACCGTTGGCTCCTTGGGTTCGGTCCCAGTCAACGTCTGGAGTGCATATCCCAGGCCTACACCCCAGCATTTGTGGGGAGTATGGGGCAGCGGAGACTCGGATATCTGGGCCGGTGGTTTTGGCGGAGAGATGTACAACTATGATGGAAGTTCTTGGAATCCGGTATCAACCCCCTCTGAACAAATCGTTTGGGATTATTGGGGTACGGGTCCGGACAATGTCTGGGCGGTCGGAGACGGAGGATTGATACTGCAATGGGATGGCTCGCAGTGGAATGACATGAGTGTCGCCACCAGCGATTTCGCCGGCGTCTGGGGCTCGGCACCGAATGACATATGGGCGTTGGGCAATCCGTGGACCGGTACCGAGAACCCGATCTTCCATTTCGATGGCAACAGTTGGGAAGGAGTATCCAACCCGGGCGGTACTCTTAGAGGAGTTTGGGGCTTCGCCCACGCTGACGTTTGGGCTAGCGGCAGCTCCGTACTGCGGTACGACGGGAGCTGGAGCGTCCTCGATCCACAGCTAGCAGCTCAGGCTATGTGGGGCACCGCATCCAATAATGTGTGGTCTTGTCAAGGTGGATGGATCTCACACTTCGACGGCAACGGATGGACAGCGCACACGAACCTGGAAGCCGGAGGCGACACATTTGGATGCAGCGCCATTTGGGGAAGCGGCCCAGATGATGCCTATGCTACGGGTGGTCCCGGTGCGGTGGCGCGCTACGACGGAAACGTCTGGACTATTGTGGCTAGGACAACGGACGCAGCCACCCTCCAAGACATCTGGGGCACCGCATCTGGCGATGTTTGGGCTGTCGGTGACAGTGGCACGGTCCTGCGTGGCCACCGCGGTGCTACAGTAACCGTTTCACCCGTAACGAACAGTTTGACCGCAGTCGGCCAAATGGTCCACCTGGCGGCGGTGGCGCAGGATGCGGGCGCCAACCCCATCTCAAACGTCACCTTCACTTGGGAGAGTGACAACGAAGGTATTGCTGTCGTTGACGCAGACGGAATCGTGACTGCGCAGGGAGTCGGCACCGCAACCATAACCGCTACTGCGTCTGGCGGGGCTTCCGGTAATGCCGCGGTAAACGTTGTCCTGGCTGGGTCCGTAGAGGTCACACCCACCTCAACTGACGTCGAAGTCGGTTTAGGCGTACAGCTCACCGCAGTGGTGCGGGACGGCAACGGCGACGAGATCGTCGGCGCTCCGATCGAGTGGAGTAGTGATAACGAGAGCAGTGCCTACGTGAGCGCAGATGGGCTGGTCATGGGTACTTCCACCGGCTCAGGAAATGTGACGGCGACAAGTGGTGCCGAGAGTGCGACAGCGGCAATAAACGTGATTGACGGGCAGGTACTGCCTGCTGATTTGGTATTTGGAGGTGAATGGGAAGGAAACGCAGAGATTTACGTCCGGAGCGCCGACGGAGTCTCGATCAGAAATGCCACGACCGATCCCAGCCTGGATGTTCTGCCCACGTGGTCACCTGATGGATCACGCATCGCGTTCCTCACGGATCGAGATGGTGACCGCGAAGTCTATTCGATGGACAACAGTGGTTGGCCCGTCAACAACCTCACGAATGCTCCAAGTTCAGATGAGAGTTGTCCGGCATGGTCTCGAAATGCGAGTCGAATTGCTTTCAGGAGCGATCGTAACGCCAACCCCGACATGTATTTCATGAACAATGATGGAAGCAATGTCACGCAAGTCACAGACGACGCCGGGTTCGAATGTTTCATGTCCTGGGCGCCCGATGAGTCGTGGCTCGTATTCAGAAGCAATGTGGACGGCGACGACGAGATATTCAGGATCAACTGGGATGGTACGGGGTTGGTGCAGCTAACCAACGATGCATTCGAGAACGATGCGCCTCAGCTGTCTCCAGATGGCTCTCAGATAGTCTTCATTAGCGATCGCACGGGGCAAGGTGACGTATACGTGATGAATGCCGACGGAACAGGAGTCGTGCAGCTAACCAACGACGCTGCCGCTGACTTCTATCCGACGTGGTCACCAGACGGTACTCAGATCACTTTCAGTAGCGATCGATATGGTGAGTACGACATCTTCATCATGAACGCAGACGGCACCAACGTCGTTCAAGTCACTGGAATGGCAGGTCTGGAACGCTACGGTGCACTGCGGCCCTCCAGCGTCCTCTCGGCAACCTCGATCGAGGTGAACCCTGCCGACGGGATCATTACGGCGATCGGACATACGCTCCAGCTCAATGCCACCGCTCGCAATGCTTTCGGAGAGACAATCGAGAGTCCTGCTATCAATTGGTCGAGCGATGACGAACTTGTTGCGACTGTTGACGCAAACGGACTCGTGACGGCAGTGGCCGTGGGAGCTGCGACGATCACTGCAGATATTCCTGGTGAGGCTTCGGGGACCGCTTCGGTCACGATTGTCGTGGCTGCGTCAATCGAACTGACGCCTTCGACTGCAGACACAATCGTCGGCTTCGCCTATCAGTTCACCGCAATCGCCCGCGACGGCAACGGCGATGAGATCGCCGGTGCACCGGTGGAGTGGGGTAACGACAACCCTACTGTGATTCCGATGAGCCTCGACGGGAATGCCTCTGGTTTGGGTATTGGGTCAGCGACCATTACTGCGACGAGCGGCGATCAGAGTGCCAACGCAACTATCAACGTGACAGCCGCACCAGTCCTGCCTTATGCCGTGAGCTTCACATCGCCCCTTAGTGGAGACTGGGACGTTTGGCTGCGGTCAGCTGATGGAACGACAGTCACAAACCTCACGAACTATCCGGATGCTACGGATGTCTTCTCGTCGTGGACGGTTGATGGCTCCCGCTTGTCTTTCGAGACCGATCGAGACGGTAACGACGAGATCTACTTGATGAATGCAGATGGGTCGGGCCAGGTCAACCTGACAAACCACCCAAGCAGCGACATCTGCACTGCAATCTCCCGTGACGGTACAAAGGTCGCCTTTGCGAGCGACAGAAACGGTAACTGGGATCTCTATGTCATGGACAATGACGGTGGGAATGTCCTGCAGCTCACTGACGACGCCGGTACCCACTGTTTCATCTCATGGTCGCCAGATGATTCTCAGATCATCTATCGAGGCAACGAGACTGGAGTCAACGAGATCTATTCGATAGACGCTGATGGATCGAACCTCACTCAACTGACATTTGATGGACCGAACTCTCAGCCGTACATGTCTCCCGATGGTACGAGGATCGCATATGGCAAGCTAGTTGATGACAATTGGGACATCCACACGATGGATCCGGACGGAACCAACGTCGTAAGACTGACAACCGATCCTGCCAGGGACCAGTTGCCCAACTGGTCGCCCGACGGCTCCCAAATCGCCTTCCAGAGCGATCGAGGGCCGGGCTGGAATCTTTACTCGATGAACTCGGATGGGACTAACCTGGTCGGGCTCACCGAGCTCGACCGAAGTGAGTACTACGTGGCGTGGCAGCCTTCAGGATCGCTGCCCGCGGTTGCTGCCGAAGTAACGCCAGAAGGTGCAACCATCACCACACTCGGCGGCACGCAGCAATTTTCTGCGATAGTAGTTGACGCGTTCGGTACCGACCTGACAACTGGCGGAGTGACCTGGACCAGCCTCAACCCCGCAGTTGCGACAGTGAGCGCGGGCGGACTGGCGACCGCCGTGGCCAACGGACAGGTAATCATCCAAGCCGATGTCGACGGTTTCACGGGATATGCGGTGCTGACAGTTGCGGCGCAAGAAACTGATCCGGTCAACCTGTGGATGCCGATGACCAGCAATACCACCAGGAATCTCGTTGACGTTTGGGGCTCGCAGGCCAACGACGTTTATGTGGCTGGGGACGTCGGCACCATCATGAGCTACGACGGGTCCACCTGGGCCGAGCAACACAGTTCTACGGGGTGGGTATTGAGCCTCTGGGGTGCTTCGCCAGATGACATATTCGCGGTGGGCCAGGACGGCCCAGTTCTTCGCGGTGCCGGGGCTGTGTGGTCCACGATGGAAAGCAACACTACGGAATACTTGAATGACGTATGGGGAGCATCCCCGTCTGACGTTTATGCTGTAGGCGGCAACGGCACGATCATGCACTATGACGGCAACGGTTGGAGACAGGTGATCAGCAATACTACGGAGGAACTTCGTGGTGTTTGGGGTGCCTCCAAATCCGATGTGTACGCCGCCGGAACAAATGGTACGATCCTCCACTACGACGGAAATCACTGGAGTCCGATAGAGAGCGGAACTACGGAGAACTTCAGGGACGTTTGGGGAACGTCAGGTTCCAACGTATTTGTTGTCGGCAACAGCGGTACAGCAAGCCACTTCGATGGCGCGGTGTGGAACAACCTCAATAGTGGTGGCCGAATGATGATGGGTGTCTGGGGAAGCGGTCCGACAGACGTGTATACGACCACTTATGACAGTGTGATCCGCCATTGGGACAGTATAACGTGGAATGCAATTCGTGTTCCGGTGCACAGAACCGAAGGTATCTGGAGTACCTCTGGCCAAGAAAGCGTTTATGCCGTAGGTGACACAGGCGTCATTCTCCAGGGCTATCGTGGCGCAACGATCACAGCAACCCCTGAAGCAGACACCATCCCCGTCATAGGGAACACGGCTCAGTTGACCGTCGAGGTTCGTGATGCTGGTGCAACGCTCATTCCAGGTGTCGAACTCACCTGGTGGAGCAGAGACACGACGGTCGCCACTGTTGACGAAACCGGTCTAGTCACAGCGGTCCGTCCAGGACGAACTTCGATCATCGTCGAACCGACTTATGGCGAGGCTCGCGACAGCACCATCATCAGCGTCGGGGATGACGGATAGCTGACAGAGGCACTGATAGCCCGCTCCTTTAGGACGTGGTGGCAAGGTACGGAGGATTACAATGGGCCAGCGCTGGCACTGAGCACTGCGGCCGAAGAGCTAACATCGTCCTGGAACAACGCGGGAATGAATGGTCTCTCGCAGGAGCCACGAGTGGCTTTTGACAATTCGCCCGACTACCGGTACCGACGCGTTACGGAAGACCCTTGGGACTTCTCGTACCTAGCACTCTCTGCGGTGTACGACGGTATAACTGCGATCAACGGAGGTGTTGAGATTGGTGGAGCCGGCGGGCCAGACAATAACCGGGCGCTTGCATTCGCCAAATTGGTTCAGGGCATTGCACACGGTTATCTCGCACTCTTGTTCGACTCGGCCTACGTATTGGACGAGACGGTGAATCTCGCCGATCCTATAACTCTGTTGCCGTACCCTGACATTATGACAGCGGCAATTGGATACTTCGATGCCGCGATCGCGCTAACAGGATCGAGTTTCACGCTGCCAATGGATTGGATCAACGGGAATTCGCTGACCAATACGCAGATTGCTCAGCTGGCGCATTCGTACAGGGCTCGGTTCCTCTCGCAGGTTGGCCGCACACCAGCGGAACGCGCGAATGCCAACTGGGCACAAATTCTCGCCGATGCAGCTGCAGGAATTACACAGGACTTGGCGATAGAAGGGGATGGTGATCCCAACTGGTTCTGGTTCAAGGCTCTCGAGTATTATGGGGCTCGGGACGGTTGGACGCGCGTGGATTACAAAACGCTGGGCTGGACAGAATTAGGTACAGTTGGCGGTTACGACAACTGGTTGGCTAGCGAGGTCGTGGACAGAGTCGAGTTCGAGCTGAACGTGCCTGACGGGCGAATCATGCCTTCCGGCGAGCCGCAGGGAGTAGGCCTCGATTTCCAGTACGTCGGTACATCTCCGTTCTATGACAACCGAGGCAACTATCACGACTCCTACTATCAACACCACCGCTACAGTGACTACTACAACAACGGCGGAGTAGGCCCGATGCAGCACATGACTGTGACCGAAATGGACCTCATCGCGGCCGAGGGTCATTTGAGAACCGGGAACAATGCATCTGCAGTGGCGATTATCAATACCACGAGAGCACGCGGCGGGCTGCCGGCCGCCACGGCAGGTGACCCAGATCTATTCGAAAAACTCATGTACGAAAAACGGATTGAGACATTTGCACTCTGCAGCGGCTGCGCGTTCTTTGACCGTCGTGGATTCGGACCGCTGAGTGCGTCCGGGCATCTGCATCACCAAGGCCTGGTCGAAGGTACGCCTCTCCACTTCGCACCGCCCGGTAGTGTTTTGGAAGACCTCGAAATACCGCTATACACTTACGGTGGTGTTGGCAACGAAGGTACGCCACTCGTGTTGGCACCACTTGCAGGCCCAGGTGCAGGCCAAACCGGCGGGAGAACGATAACTGCGTTCGACATCTACGCGTTTCGCGACGATCCCAACATGACAGTCGCCGAGAAGCTGGCGATCCTCGACCGGCCGCCAGAACGGCCCGACGAGCAACAGAGAAACTGATCCGACATTTGGCAGTGGCGGGGCGTTCTCACAATCCTTGACGCCCCGTCCTGCACGGGTCACCTTCCACCACCCATGAACCTCAGGACATGCTCCAAATGCGGCGCCAAGGTCGCTCCAGGTTCACGCTTCTGCGAGTTGTGCGGCAAAGCGATAGATCCCGACAGACGTCCGCTTGCGGTGCGTCTCCAGGAGGAACTTGGATCTGCCTACATCGTCATGGGTGAACTAGGCAGTGGCGGCTTCGCAAAGGTCTTCCTTGTCCGGGAAACGACGCACGGCACACACCTAGCGGTAAAGGTCATGCACCAGGCCCTGATGCTGTCGAGCGCCGTCGTGTCGAGGTTTCAACGAGAGATTCAGTGCGCATCAGAGCTCGATCATCCGAACATCGTCCCGGTTACCTTCTCGGCGGAGAAGATCGACCTCGTTTATTACGCCATGCCGAGAGTTCGCGGCAAGACGGTGAAGAAACACATCGCAGAACTCGGCCAGCTGCCGTTTGATGAAGCTATTCACTTCCTGCGGGAACTCGCCGAGGGACTCGCATACGCGCACGAACACGGGGTCGTGCATCGCGACATCAAACCCTCGAACCTCATGATCGACAGAAACGGAAGAGTGCAAATTCTCGATTTCGGAATCGCCAAAGCGCTGTCGAAGAAGGGAAGCACTCTGTCTATCAGCGGAGAGCTTTTGGGCTCACCAGAATACATGAGTCCGGAACAGGCAGCGGGAGCAAAGACGATCAACTACAAATCGGATATCTACAGCTGGGGCATCGTCGGGTATGAGATGCTGGCCGGTAGGCCACCTTTTCTCGGGGCGTCAGTGCAGGAACTACTCCACAAGCAATCTTTCATTCCACCGCCACCACTCCGCGATTTCAGGTCGGACGTACCTAGACGCCTCATGAACGCCATCACCAAGTGCTTGGAAAAAGACCCTCACCGTAGGTGGGCCAACATTCGGGCAGCTGCGAGCGCGCTGACCCAACCTGCCTGACATCCCTGCGCCTAGTTAGCTGTACCCCTGCGGTCGTTGATTACTTCCACCGCCTTCTCCAACAACTCGTCCCTGCCCTCCCGGATTCCCTGGATCGTCCGGCTACAAGGAATGGTCGGTTGGATACCGATTGTGTGGTGCTGTGTTCCGTCGTGTTTCACAACTCTCATTCCGGTCCATACGACACGAAAGCCGCCAGGTACCTGAAACGGATTGATATTCCCGTTGGCTCCCGCTGTCGGTTGGCCAACAATCTCCGCCAACTCGTAATGCTCGATAAAGCTCATGAACGACTCGGCGTAACTGATCGCCCTGCCATCCGTCAGGAATACTACCTCCCCCCCAATGTGCGGTTCCAACGAAGTCATCCCCCAGCCATGATTTTCGAAGCCCACTAGGTCTTCCCGATCGGGATAGATGGTCTGCGGAGTACGCATCCATGCATCTGACGTGTCGGCAATTGAAAGAAGGTGTCCGATCACAGCGTGGTTCCCGTTCGGATATCCCCGCATGTCAAGCACCACACCCGGCGCCGCAACTATTTCGTTGATGCGGTCCGATATCTCAGCCATCGGCGCCCGATCGAGGTCCACGTAGAAAATGCCGTCTTCGAGCTCTCGGATAGCCGCTTCAGTGCGCTCCGGGATCGGCCCCTGCCGCCGCGTTCTTACGAAAGTCCTCTCGAATGTTGAATCTTCACGCTCGACCCGGAGAACGACGTCGCTTCCTTCTTCACCAAAGCCGAATTGCCGCAACGCGCGATACCGCATCCACTGCGGCGAGCCGGATATGTACCGCTCGGAGTTCACCAGCGCCTGCTGTGATGCCTCGCCGTCGATCGCCGCAATCACATCTCCGGGCAGCAGATTTATCTCGTCGGTGACAGTCGTGACCACCACTTCACCCTCAACCCAATCCACCAGGAACGGCATCCCAGCCATCCGAGTGAGTGTCTGGTGATATACGTTGCCGTGGCCGTCGTGTAGACTCGCCACCATCTCGTTTAGTGTGTAGTAGAAGTCCTCCGCGGTTTCGTCACGCAGTGCACCATCGATGGCCTTGGACAACTCGGCGTCCCAGTCTGTGTCTATGACATCGAAATAGGGGTAGAAGTGCTGGAACACGTTCCAAGCGACCACTATGGCCCCGAGCCGAATGCCTGCGCTATCTGCAGTGAACGCATCAGAGTCGACAGCCGAGAGCGTCGCTTGCAACGCATCGAGCGGACCCTCAGACGCAACTCCTAGCGTGCCGGAACTGTCGCTGAAAAGTGCTATTGGAACTCTCGCCGATAGGCCTGCGCCCAAGCTCTTCTGAATCACTTCTCCTGCTTCGGGACGTTCCTCGAATAGTTCACCGGTGAAATACTGTTCCTCGCCGACAGCCTGTCTGACGACAAGCGATCTTTGTCCACGGTGTCGGCCTTCGCTCTCCAATGTGTATTGGTATCCGGGGCTCCGAGTTGACCAGTGGGTCGGGAGATTATCTGCATCCGATTGTTCGAAATCAGCATTTTCGAGTTCTACATCTACCCAGTCACCTTGTTCGTTTGTCACCGCCAGTTCGACATCGTCAAGCCACATCGTTCCTGCGCCGAGGAAAAAACACCCAAACACTAAGTCCGTGGCATCGGTCGCGACTTCTCCGACGATCTCATACTGCTGCCACTCGTTGGACGAGATTGGCCGGTCACCCATGTTATCGAAGAAGCCACGTTGATTCCCTTCCCTGTCGACACGGAGCCACATCTGCGCACGGTTCTGTGATCCGCTCACTTCTGCTCGTACAAATGCTCTGAGCCGTACTCGTCTCCCCGAGAACGGAACTGCATCGACACTTCGAACAACGTTACCCATGCCCTGACGTGCACCAGGTATCACATTTCTCCTGTTAAGGCGAGCACTTTGGTAAATCGGCGATGACGCCATTGTCCCAAAGCTCACACCGCGGTGCTGCCACGCCACGAGATCTAGACCCGATGTGTCTTCCGGAATGAGATCCGGTGCAGGCGGCGGTTCATCGTTCGAGGAGAATACCTGTAGCGTCAGGCCAATTGGGGAGAAGAGCGAATCCAGAGCGGCCTTGAGCTCGTCCGCATTGTTTGCCCCTCTTACCCGCTCGGCACCATACACCGCAAACGCATCCCACGGTATCGCGCTCGCCTCGTCGGACGGATGGAAGTACTTGACGTATCCGTACAGCTTCGCAAAGGCCCGGAGGTTCTCGACCTCTCGGTCGTTTGTTTCGCAGGCGCCGATTACTAGTGAGAGCAACCCTAGCAAAGCCACATTTGTGCCGGATGTGAGTTTGGTGCGGAAACATTTCATGATCGACGCGCCTCCGTACGTGGAGTGTGGATACTGCGGCCGCTCCATTATGGGTGTGAAATGCACCCGGCGGAAGACCCACCAGGCACATTATCTTGTAGTGTGCACGAACCAACCGAGTCATTCGATGGCGAAGCGGACATTGCCCCCCCGACAAAACGCCTCTATACAGTCGCCGAGGAGATAGCGAACGCTGCAACCCACGGTGCCGGCCTGGCACTGAGCGTTGTGGCCCTGGTGGTTTTAGTTGTAATCGCAAGCGGGCGCGGCGACGCGTGGCACATCGTATCGGTCGCTATCTACGGGTCAACGCTGGTGTTGCTGTACGCCGCGTCTACCTTCTACCACGCTATACCGGCTCGGCGCGCAAAGGCTGTTTTTCAAGTCTTGGATCACGCTGCCATCTTCCTGTTGATCGCGGGGACGTACACGCCGTTCACGCTGGTCAACCTGCGCGGAGGATGGGGATGGGCTCTATTCGGCACCGTATGGGGATTGGCCGTGCTCGGTGTCGTGTTGGAGTCGGTGGCAAAGCTCCGAGTACGCATCCTCTCGCATATTCTTTACATAGGGCTCGGTTGGTTGGTTGCGATTGCGATCAAGCCGCTGTTGAGCTCCGTAGCATTTGGCGGTTTGGTCCTCTTGGTGGCTGGAGGTTTGGCATACACCGGCGGGGTGGTGTTTTATTCGTGGCGCCGGCTAACCTTCAATCACGCGATCTGGCACGTATTCGTGCTCGCAGGGAGCGTCTGCCACTTCTTTGCAGTTCTGCTCTTTGTGCTTCCAGGCGCCAATTCGTAGCTTTGAGCGTGGTTCAAAGGCTGCGTATTTTTGCCGCGGATAAACGCGGAGGGTCGCGGATGGTCTTGAAGGGTTATCCCCACTACAACAGACAGCGTTCTTCCGCGTTGTTCCGCGGCCATTTCCAACCAGCTCTCGCAACCCTGTAACAGTGTCCACCAACCACGATCTGGTCCAACTCGTACGTGACGCCGGAGTCGTCGGTGCCGGCGGCGCGGGGTTTCCAACCCACAAGAAGATCGATACGCGCGCGGATATCGTGATTGCCAACGGGGCGGAATGCGAGCCACTGCTGTTCAAAGACCAGGTACTGATGGAGCGACATCCGTCCGAAATAGTGGATGGGCTAATCCTGCTCATGCGTCACGTCGGTGCGGAACACGGCATTATTGCGATCAAGAGCAAGAACCGGTCAGCCATTGAATCTTTCACTCCCCATGTTCCCGGAGACGTGTCGATTTTCGAGATGGAAGATGTCTACCCTGCGGGCGATGAGTACGAAGTGGTATTCCACGCAACTGGCCGCCGAATTCCTGCTGGAGGGTACCCATCAGATATCGGTGTCCTGGTTCAGAACGTCGAGACACTGTTCAACGTACAACGAGCAGCCCGTGGTCATCCTGTAACACATTCGATGGTGACCGTGCACGGCCTCGTGCAAGAGCCGCTCACCGCATGGATACCTATCGGCACGAGTTACCACGACCTGTTGGGCTTCGCCGGTGAAGCCACCGCCGACGATATCGTTGTAGTGGATGGCGGGCCGATGATGGGTAGTATCACCGACGATTGGGCGACGCCGGTTACTTCAGTATCGAGCGGTGTGGTCGCAGTCGCGCGCGAATCGACGCTGAGTGTTCGCAAGTCACAATCTGTGCAGAGCCTGAAACGTTTCGGCAAGTCTGCCTGTGACCAATGCTGCTTGTGCACCGAAATGTGTCCCCGGTACCTGCTCGGCTACCCCGTGAAGCCACACATGGTCATGCGGTCCCTACAGGTGAGCGATGCCGAGAGCGAAACCCTCAGCTTCTGGGCACAGGCGTGCTCGGAATGCAACATCTGCTCGCTTTGGGCATGCCCCGAGGGATTGGATCCCAAAGGGGTTTGTTCGGCAACTAAGCGAGCCTTGCGGGAACGAGGCGGCTGGGTATCTCCGGAAGAACTCCAGCGTATGGCCAAAGATGTCCACCACCTAAAGACCTACCGGAGCGTTCCGACATCGAGATTGACGCGCCGGCTCGGCCTGCAGGCATTCGACGGCGATGCTCCGTTCGCTTCTTGCGACATCGAACCAGAACACGTAGCTATTCCGCTGCACCAGAATGCGGCGCCCCCAGCTGTTCCTGTGGTTGGCATCGGTGACGACGTCGAGGTGGGTCAGATCATCGCAGGCCCTGCAGAAGGAGAGATGGGTGTCCCCGTTCACGCAAGCATCGACGGAACCGTAACTTCGGTGGGCGATCGAATCGTGGTGTATCGATGAGAGGCAACCAACAACACAACCATGCATAGATCGATCGGTTTAATCGAACTCTCTTCCATAGCGCGCGGCTATGAAGTCGCTGACGCCCTATTGAAGGCGGCACTGGTTGAGCTCGTGTTCAACCGCACGATCTGCCCAGGGAAGTTCATGGTGATGGTCGGCGGCACAACAGAAGCGGTGAGCTCGAGCATCCAAACCGGGTTGGAAATCGGCGGAGAAGCCGTCGTTGACGATCTGATCATTCCAAACGTACATCCGGAAGTTTTCCCGGCTATCGCCGGTACTAGGGTGCTGGAGCAAACTGGTGCACTGGGTATCATCGAGACGTTTTCGGTTGCGTCGACGATCGAGGCAGCCGATGCCGCGGTCAAAGCAGCCGCGGTCCAACTAATGGAAATCTATCTTGCAATGGCGATCGGCGGAAAGGGCTACGTCACGCTCACCGGAGACGTAGCTGCAGTGACGACGGCCGTGGAGACTGGCGCCGAGTTTGTGAAGGCCAAGGGACTGCTGGCCGAGAAGGTCGTCATCCCCGAACCGAGAGACGAGATCCTGCAGGACAAGATTTAGCGTTCGTCGGCCACCGCACCTGGCCGGTACGGTGGCCTCCCTGTCCTACATACGCCGCATGAACATCCAGGCCTTGATGATCTCCATTATATCGTCGTGCCTGAATGTGAGTTCCCAATCACCCGTTCGCTCTGCACCGGGGTAGAAGGAACCGCTGTGAACCAGCTTTTCGTCCTTGAGTGTCAGGACGAGTGTGTAGGGTGATGTCAATCTGTATGGCTGGTATCGATCCAGGTTGCGCAGTGCGTGCTCGACACCGGCGCGAATCCTCTCACGTGCCACCTCGGGATGCAGGTTCAGCGCGGCGCCGCCGATTCCCTCTTTGACGGCCACTGTCTCGACTTCGCCAAACAACTCGGTAACCTGATTACAGATCGCCCTGTCCCCGGCTGTGAACACGATCGGTACGCCGAAGTTGCCGGCGATGAGAGCGTTGTACCCAGCCTCAGGAAGCGCCACTCCGTTGATCACGATGCTGGTGACGTTTCCCGACGACGTGTGCTCCAGAAGTGCGTCAGGAGTACCGGCCATGGCGTGGTAGCCAACGAACATCACAGCATCGAACGACTCATCGATGCCCTCCATCATGCTCATGTGGCTTCCGGACCAGTCACGCAGCAAACGCGCGCGTCTATCGAGCAGCTCCGGCAGGATATTCCGTGCGGAGCCATGGGAATCCCTGACTACAACCTCAGTAGCCCCCGCCGCAAACGCACCCTCGATGGCTGCATTGGCTTCCTTGGTCATCACGGTTCTGAAGTAGTTGTAGTCCTTCCCGGTCCTGCTGACTTCCTCCCAATGCACCACACCGGTGACGCCTTCCATGTCGACCGATATGAACACCTTGAGGCCGTCGCCTGATTGCCCGGACAGTGCCGGGGCAATTGCCATCGCAAAGAACAGCGCTAGTGCGGCTCTCTTCATCTTGTGTCTCCCGTTATCTACCATCGTTACCAGTTCTATCTACAGTGATCCGATCGATGCTAGGTTGCGCCGTCGGATCCGCCGTGATCGGCAATCATCACCCAACGGTCACCTTGTTTCATCAATATGTCAGTCCAACGCCCCGTATCGGTGTGACGCTCACCCGACCTTTCCACATAAGTGCGGGAGTAGTAGTAGTGAACGATGGCGATGTTGCCATGAACCTTTATTCCGACCGGATCTACGTCGTGCACGAGCGTCTCCGCCGTGGCGAAACCCAGCGGCAGATATTGGGACATGTCCTCTTTGTCACGCGGCAGAGCTTGCGTGTGGGTCCAGCCGCTGAAATCGTCGTGCAGATATGTGAGAAAACACTCCGCATCCCCATTGGCAAAACACTGCCAGTAGGATTCTACCGTCTGCCAGGCCTCCTGTTGAGCTGCCGACCACTCCTGCCCACGGGCGACGATCGGCATGGTACAGGTGAACAGAAAAGACAGAATAACGGCGCGGCGCATAAAGTCCTCCGAGTGAAGTCGAATGCCTGGATCGTTCGCTCAAAGCTAAGTGTTGAGCAAAGGCGTTGTAAGAGGAAGCCAAGGTTACTATATGAAGACACCGACGAAGTGTTTCATGTCTTGAAGGGCGAAATGAAGATCGAATTTCGTAACGGGTGTGTCGCTCTCGGAGAAGGAGAGATTATCGTCGTACCCAAAGGTGTCGAGCACAAACCGAATGCGAAGAATGAATGCCACGTGCTCGTCATAGAACAAGTTGGCACTGTGAATACCGGGGACGCGGGCGGCAATAAGACTGCTGCGAGCGATGTCTGGATTTGACAGGATCGATCGAGTGACTGCGGTGTACCGTCACGTCAACGGATCCAAATGTCAGAGGAGCATCATGGCCGCTTTTCGAATACTCTCCACACTCCTGGTCATCGCTTCTGTCGTTCAATTTCCGGCATTCGCCCAAACCATTCGTGGCACAGTATTGGACGATTCAACGTCTCGACCAATCGGTGCCGCAGAGGTAACGGTTCTCGATACGCTCGGTGTGGTTGTCACACAGGCCATATCGGATTCGAGTGGCCGGTTTCGAGTCGCGGTCACGCCGGGTTCGTACACGTTTCGCGTACTTCGGATTGGATACACGCCAACCGTGACCACTCTTCTCCACTCTCCCGAAGGTCCCGAGCTCCTATCGGTCGTGATACGAGTTCCCTCAGTTAGTGCGCTCGAGCCAAGTGTTCCGTACGCACTGACACCAATAGTGGTGGAAGCGCCGCCTGTGCAGAGATTCCTCGCCACATTTCGCAGGCACGAGTCGCTCGGCATGGGCGATCAGGTCGAGCGTCGAGAGTTCGAGGAATGGAACCCGCAGCAAGTTACGGATGTGGTCAGACGGTTGAGGGGGTTCACCGTCCTTCCAAACGTGAACTTCGGACGCCTGCTCCCCGACGGCACTACCGATATGCGGGAGTACGTCCTCGATGTGACCGGAAGACCGCACCATCGTACCAGTGCGCTCACTGAGTGCCCGCCATTGGTCTACCTCGACGGTGCTTACCTCGGCAACAGCCAGAGAATTGACATCAACACACTACCGATAGATGCCGTGGAGGCTATAGAGGCGTACGGTAGACCGGTCGAAACTCCTGTCGAGTACCAGCGAGCAGGCAACGAGTGCGGCGTAGTTGCCCTATGGACACGATCGGGTGAGCCCGGAGAGACCGGATCTCCCTTTGAGCTGGGAGTACGGTACGGAGGCACTGTGGCCGGCGGAGCGTTCGTAGGAGGGCGTTTCGGCATACACCTCATAACGCCATTTGCAGGATCTTTCGAGTTCTATCCGGCACTGTATGTGGTATCCAGCGCCTTTTCGAGGTACCAGACTCCGGAGAATTCGAGTTGGATGGCACAGCTTGCACTCAGGACTACGATCCTGAGCGGTCCGGTACCCCTCTACCTGGGGGGCGGAACGGTCCTGGTCAGACCTGACCCGGCGTACCTGGCCGTCATGGACGACGTCGAAATAGACACACGATACATGATTCTGGTTGGAGCGAATCGTCAGCTAGGATTCGCCCGTCCATTCGTCGAAGCACATCTTCTGGACTTCTTCTCGTCTTCAAGCGTCTCCGCACAGCTGTACTTGGGATTTGGGATGCAGTTCTGAACGCGCCGAATCCGCGCATTGAGTCTGGATTCAGTCAGTTGTAGCATTGATGATGTTATCCGAACGGCCGCGCAATGTGCTTCTCATCACCTGCGGAGGGATTTCGGTTGCCCTGGGCACCGTGGGCATCGTGGTGCCCCTGCTGCCGACTACTCCTTTTCTGCTTCTGGCCGCGGCCTGCTTCGTTAGAAGCTCAGACAAGCTCTACGAATGGCTCATCAGCCATCGCCTGTTCGGCTCCTACATACGCAACTACCGCGAACACAGGGCGGTAACCTGGCAAACCAAGGTGTTCACCCTTCTACTGCTCTGGGCTGCCATCTGCTATTCCGCGTTCTTCGTCATCAGCTCTTGGGTGGTGAGAGTCATCCTCCTTGCAATCGCGATTGCGGTTACTGTGCACGTCATGAGCCTCGGTACACTGGGAAAACATCGAGACCCGAATGCTCCATGAGACGTCGGAGAGTCGTTTCTGATCGTGAACACAATACGCATTATTATGATGTGCGAGCACTCAACCGCTGATGCCGCCGAGGAGGCGACGGAATGAGGATCGAGAACCAATCTGTGCGGACGTTACAGCAATTTTACACGCTCATGTCTCAGACTCGACGGGTTCGTCTAGACGTTGTGACCAGCTATCTCGCCAGCGGCGAGGTGAAGAAAGAAGCCATCGAGTCACTAGATATGGCACTCGATGCCCTAAAGGCCATTCCTGCAGGAACGGACGGAGCCGAGGTCGACCTCGACGAGAGCCGGAAAATAACGATCGACCTGGGTTACGAGATCACTGAGCTGGACAAAGACATTCGTTTCCTGACCTACGGAGAAGAGGCCTTTGATCGGTACCTTCGTGAACTCCATCCGACGCTAGAGGATCAGGTTCGTGCGGGTGTCACGATGCTCTCACCGTTGCATCTCAGAAATCTCATCACAGATAGGGACGGCACGGTCAACAATTACTGCGGCCGTTATCTCTCTTCGATCCAATCGGTATACAACTCGGTATACCTATCCAGGTTCGCGCGGGCATGCACAGAAAATGCGGTGATTCTCACATCGGCCCCTCTGGAGAACGGCGGGTTGGTGGACATTACGACCATACCGAACGGTATAGTCATCAATGCCGGTTCCAAGGGACGTGAGTACCGAGATCTGGATTTCGAGCGCCACACGCTGGCGGTAGACCGTTCCCAGCAGGACAAACTCGACGGCCTCAACTCGAGGTTATTGAAAATCCTCGAGACACCACAATACGAGAAGTTTGGACTCATCGGCTCCGCGTTTCAGCAAAAATTCGGACAGACTACGATAGCCCGACAAGATGTGACGCAGTCTGTTCCAGAGGACGAATCTGCCGATTTTCTGAAGATCCTCGAAAAGTTGGTCGCGGAACTCGACCCCGACGAGCGTTTCTTTCGCATTGAAGACACGGGGCTCGATGTAGAGATCATCCTAACCGTGCCCAGCGACGGGTCGACAGAAGGCCTGACAGATTTCAGTAAAGGCAACGGAGTCGGGTTTTTGAACGTGCAGTTGGGCCTAGACCTGGCCAATGGACCAAATCTGGTTTGCGGAGACACGGGTTCCGATGTGCCGATGCTCGAAGAGTGTTTGCGCCACTCCGAAGACACTTGGTCGATCTTCGTCACGCGGAAAGACGATTTGCGGCAGCGGGTGTCGGCTCTCACAGATAAGTCGATGTTCGTGGACGAGCCAGACACCTTGGTCGCTATCTTTAATGAAATAGCATCGCAAAAGTGACTGCACGAGACACCCATGGCAGATCTGTCTGAATACAAGATTCTCGTCGTAGACGACGATCCGGACGCACGCGAGTTCATCAGTACGGTTCTGGGTGACGAAAACGCGACGATAGTAGAGGCCGAGAACGGCAATGAGGCGTTGGAGCTGGCTCGCCGTGAAAAACCGGACCTCGTGACTCTCGATATCACCATGCCTGAGAAGAACGGTGCTCAGGCATATGCGGAGATGCGCGAAGATCCTGCGCTGAGAAACATCCCTGTATGCATAATCTCAGGGCAACCAGAACTTCGAAAGCTGATCTACCAGCGGATCGTACCTCCGCCCGACGGATATCTGGATAAACCGATTCACGAGGACAACTTGCTCATGTCGGTCAAGAAGCTCCTCGCATTAGGAACTCGCAACAGCCGATAGCACTGCTTCCCATCTAGGTGGCCAGATGCACGACAAAGACGATCGTAACCCATGGTTGTCGATCCCAGCCTCAGACTACGAGGCTCATATGGGCAGCAGCGGTGCCCAGCAGCTCGCCCTCCTGAGTAGTGCGTTCAAAGAACTGCTGGACCGCTATCGTCCTGCGAAAGTGGCGGTCCTAGGGTGTGCCACGGGGAATGGATTCGAGCACGTGCAGGCAGATGTGACTCAGCTCTTAGTTGGCATCGATATCAATCCTGAGTACATCGACGTTGCCCGCGATCGCTTCGAACGGAGAATTCCCAACCTTCAACTCTACTGCTCCGACATCAAAAACATCGTTCTCCAGCCGCGCACACTGGATCTCGTATCTTGCGGTCTGTTTTTCGAACACGTCGACCCCAAGCTCGTAATCGCCAAAGTCTTCAGGTGGTTGAAACCCGGTGGCGTTTTTGGAACCGTGCTGCAGTTGCCATCAGAAACCGGGCGATCCGTATCGGACACCACGATCGAGAGTGTAAAGGCCCTCGAACCGGTAGCTCGCCTCGTCGACCCCAAAACCTTGGACCATTTGGCCGAATCTGCCGGGTTCAGGCTTTTGGACGGGAAGACCGTGACCCTCGAGGTCGGCAAGAGCTTCAGAGTGTTGGTCTACCGTCTCGAGGGCTGAGTTGTTCACTCGACTCGCAGTGTCGCTATTGGATCTGCTTTGGCGGCCTTCCTCGCCGGCAAATAGCACGCAACCATCGCCACGGCGCCAAGAATCGTAGGCACGCTGGCAAAGGTCCACGGATCGAGAGGCGCGACGCCGAACAGCAGGCTCTCCAGCGTTCTGGAAAGGGCAAACGCGCCGCCAAGCCCAATCACCAGGCCCGCAACAGTCAAAGCGAGGCCGTTCCTCACGATCATTCCGACCACATTTCCCGTTCCCGCACCGAGAGCCATCCGGATTCCCATCTCCTTGTGACGTTGGCCCACCGAGTAGAGCAGCGAACCGTAGATCCCTCCGGCAGCCAGCAAGATTGACAGTGCGGCAAACGTTAGGAGCAAAATGGACAGGAAACGCGGCTGTGCGATCGAGCCGGCGACCTTGTGTCGCAGCTGCACTATTTCGCCGATCGGCAGATCTGGATCGATGGCCCATACTGCGTCTCGCAACGATGCTGCAAGCGCGCCGGGATCGACGGATGATTTCACGGCCACCTCCAGCCGCCCGAAGATTTGCCCGTGTAGCGCGTGCGGCAGATACAAATTGTACTCTTCGTCTCCACTCAGCTTCCAGTGACGGATGTCGTTCACGACCCCAACCACCGAGACGCGCTGGTCACTGAACCAGAAGCTCTGGCCTATCGGACTTGTTTCACCAAACAGATACAGAGCCGCCGATTCGTTGATTATTCCGGACACCAGAGAAGGATCGGCGTCTACGGACGTGAAGCCTCGACCTTGGACGATCTCCGCTCCGATGGCGTCGAAGTAGTGCGGTGTAACGGGATGCACGACCGTGGACCACTCATCCTCAAACTCAGGTTGGTCGTCGGTGCGCACCCCTCCTATCCGACAGCACATGTAGCTGCCGGTCGGTGGAACGGTCGTGCCTGCACCTACGTACTCCACGCCTGGAACGGCTTCCAGCCGTTCGAGCAACTCGTTGGCGAATGCGATGCGCCCTTGTCTCTGGAATCGATCGCCAATCTCGAGCGGCAGAACCAGCACATTCTCGGGATCGAACCCAATATCGACTTTGCTGAGAGTTACGAAACTGCGAAACAGCAACCCTGCCCCCATCAAGAGCATGAGCGCCATCGCAACCTCGGCCACCACGAGTCCGCTTCTCATGCTCACTGGCCTACGCCTGTCGATACCTAGCGCACCGCCCTCGCCAAGAGCATGCCTGACATCCGACCTGGCCGCACTGACTGCCGGGATTATCCCGAACAGCACTCCGGTGCCGACAGACACGCAGAGTGCAAACGCAAGCACGCGCAAGTCGATGGCAATGCTCTCCATTCGCGGGATACCGCCCGGGCTATACATCTCGAATGCGTTGACGCCAAACACTGCCAGAACAACACCCAACGCACCACCCACCAACGCCAGCGATACACTTTCCGTCAAAAGCTGTGTTGTAATACGTCCGCGTCCGGCTCCCAGTGCGGCACGCAGCGCCATCTCGCGAGTGCGATCCGTTCCGCGCGCTAGAAACAGGTTGGCGACGTTGGCGCACGCTATCAGTAGCATCAGGCCTACCGCACCAAGCAACAGGTAGAGCGCTATTCCAATGTCTCCGACTGTTGCCTGCTTGAGAGGGATGATCGGGAAGATCTTGGGTGAACCGTCGTCCAACCTGTAACGCTCCGGAAATTCATTTGCGAGGGCAATCGAAAGGCGGTCTACGTCGCTCTGTGCCATTTCCATAGAAACGCCAGCATCCAAGCGAGCGATTACTGAGAGGATCATGCGCCCGCGACGTTGAAAATCTTCCACAGTGACATCGAGGGGCAACCAAACGTCTGCCGTGACATCCACAGGGGGAGCGAATGTCTCTCCCATTACCCCGACTACCTCCATCGGGTTGCCATTCAGGGTAATGCTGCTGCCCAGTATTCCTGGATCACTGCCCCACCTTCGCTGCCACAATCCATGGCTGATAACAACCGTTTGGGCAGGGATTCCAATGAAATCCCCGGGTGTGAACAACCTTCCGATCTCCGGACGAGCCCCAAGCAACTCCAAGAAGTTTTCTGTCACCCTGCCGCCATAGATCTTTTCTGGAGTCCCTACACCGGTGAGGTCGAATCTATCGTCCCAGACGGCTCCGATGTTGGAGAACGAGTTAGTGCGTGCCTGCCAATCTCGATAAAGCGGAACCGAGTGTGCGGCATTGTCGAAATAGACCAGCTCTCTTGATTCCGGATATGGCAGCCTATTGAGCATCACGTTGTCGACAACACTGAAAATCGTCGTTGTCGCGCCAATCCCGAGTGCCACGAGCGCGACAACGGTCAAAGAGAAGCCGGGCCTTTTCGCGAACGACCTGGTTGCATAGCTCAAATCCTGATACAACGATCCCATCGAAACAGTCCCTCCGGTTGGTCCTTTCTTGAGTTTCTTGGGTGCTCGAGGCGCACGACCGAGTTTCGCCAGCCCATACCGCAACCCAACGTCAAGAGTCTGCCGCCAATACCACCGATTGGCCGAGTGCCGTTTCACACGGTAGATGCTGGCGAATTCTTGCCGCAGATCGCCGAGTATGCATCGTCCTACTGGTCCATGGGGAAGAAGTCGAGCCAATAGCGCTTCTGCGAACCGAGGAGGGATCGGTTGCGGGTGTTTCGTTTGACTCACGGCTTCTCCAGGACGGTATCGAGGCCACGCCAAAGCTTCAGAAGTGCCGACCTGGATGCTCGAAGCGCGTCGAGACCGGCCTCAGTGACGCGAAATAGGCGCATCGGATGCCCGCCCCGATCCGGCACCGGATTGTCTTCAGCGAGCTCCCATTCGATGTAGCCCTTCTGCTCGAGGCGATCGAAGGTGCGGTACAGTGCTCCGCGCGATACCGACCGCGCGGCGCACCGCTCTAGTTCCTTGCGGACATCGATTGCATATGCCGTGTCGCCCTGCTGCAGCATGGCGAGCAAGACCATCTGCTCGAACTCACCTATGTACGAATTGGCCATGAATTCCCCGGAGTCGCTAAAGTAGACTTCGTGAGTATAAATTGTATGCTTCGGTTGGGGCGAAGTCAATGGGTGGGTAACAGAAGCAGAGCGGCAGAGGTGCAGAAGGGCAGGAGAAGTGGAGGAGAGGGTGAGGGATCACCTGCCACTCCTCCCGCCGACCGCGCACCTCCCATGCGCGACGATCGCTGATCGGAACCCTGAAACCAATCCGCCACAACTATCGTATCGCAATATATCGACATGCGATATTTCTACCTGATTTGGAGTTTTGGCCATGACAGAAGCTTCCGCTGGCGGCGGAAAACCGCTCACTAGCTCGGTCTTTTACATCCTCCTGGCGCTTTCGGATTCCGCAAGACATGGCTTGGGGATAGCGGCGGACGTGGAGGATCGTACTGGCGGTGATGTCCAACTCGGCCCCGGTACGCTTTACAACGCGATCAAGAAGATGCTGCGCGATGGCTTAATCGAGGTTGCCAGCACCCGCCCCGACCCACAGGACGACGACCCCCGCCGGCGTTATTACGACATCACCGACGAAGGTCGGCGTCTCCTAGAGCAAGAAGCGCTACGGCTCGACCGAGTCATGCTTGCCGTTCGCGATAAAAGCGTGATAGGTGAGTCCCGGCCCGCATGAATCCTAGGCGCTCTCTTCTCTTCCGGATACTGCTTTGGTTCTATCCGGCATCGGTGCGCCATGAGTTTGGCGACGAGATGGCCGACCTAGCGGACCATCGTGCTGCCAGGAACCGAGCGACGGAAGGCCGGACTGGCACAATGCGAACGTTGTGGCAGCTCATCCGAGACACGCTCCGAGCCCTGCCAGTCGCGTATGCGACCTCCTGGATGGAATATCTCGAACGCCGTGGCCGCCCTACAAGCGAGTCACGGTTGTCACTTCGTGAAAGGTTTCTGCTCGTGTTGAGTGATCTGAGGTTTGCGTTACGAAGTCTCAACCGATCGAGGGGATTCGCTCTCGCCGCCATCTTGACGCTGGCACTCGGGATTGGAGCAAACACGGCAATCTTCAGCGTCGTGAATGGTGTCATTCTGAAACCCCTGCCCTACAACGATCCCGACGAACTCGTGACGATTGGGGTGATCTGGGAAGGGGGGTCGGGGGCACTCAGCACAATGTCGCAACCCGACCTGCGCGACGTTCAGGCTCAAATCCGTTCCATCGAAAGTGCGGCGGGCTACAACGCGACCGAGTTGACACTCACCGGTATGGGAAACGCTGAGGCGATCAGAGGTGCGTACGTAACTGACGGACTCCTCGAGGTTTTCCAAGAAGCCCCGCATTCCGGAAGAGATATTCGCACCGAGGAGAACATCCCCGACGGGCCACGCGTTGCGGTGATCGCTCACGCATTCTGGCAGGAACGACTGGGAGGCAGTCTTGATGTCCTTGGTCAGACTATCCAGTTGGATGGCGCAGTGTACGAGATCGTGGGGGTAGCACCTGAGGGCTTCGACTACCCGCGGAACGCTCAAATCTGGATCCCCATGTACAACAACGACGACGACTGCGGTCGAGGATGTCATCATATGAGCGTCGTGGGGCGCCTCAACGAAAGTTCAGAGTTGGGTATCGCGCGCAGCGAGTTGACGGCGCTCTCGATCCAACTTCAGGAGCAGTACCCGGAAGACAACTACGGAAAGTCGATGGGTATTGTGACTCTCGAGGAGGATGTGGTGGGTGATGTGCGGACCGCATTGCTGGTGCTCCTGGGGGCAGTTGGGATGGTACTGCTCATCGCCTGCGCAAATGTGGCGAACCTACTCCTTGCACGTGGGTCGATCAGGTCCGGTGAGATGGCAATTAGGTCGGCTCTGGGCGCAGCGCGCGGACGTTTGGTGCAGCAACTGCTTCTCGAGGCGTTGGTCCTCGCGGCAATCGCGGGCATCCTCGGTGTCGCCCTTTCGTCGGTCGGGGTGTCCACGTTGCTGAGGTTTGCACCTTCCAGCATCCCGCGATTGGATAACGTAGGAGTTGACCTCAAGGTGCTCCTTTTCGCCTTCGGCACAGTCATCCTGATCACGCTTCTGTTTGGTCTCGTGCCGGCTCTGCGACTGGCAAAGATATCCGTCGCGACAGTTCTGAATCAAAGTGGTCGCGGGAAAACGGGCTCTGCGCACCAAGACTTGTCGCGCTCGGCCTTGCTGGTCGCCGAGGTTGCCTTCTCCATGATGCTGCTGTTTGGCGCAGGGCTTCTGCTACGGAGCTTTTCGAAACTTCAGGCGGTGGAGTTGGGCTTCGACAGGGATCGGGTACTGACATTTCAGCTTTCACTTCCGGAAGTCCCCTACGACGAAGATGGAGATAGAACGGTCCATTTTTTTGAAACTCTCGAGGATCGCATTGCAGAGATCCCCGGAGTGCAAAACGTGGGCTCAGCATTTGGGAGCCCGCTCGGCGGCAACGTTGCGTCTACATCAGCTGAGTTCCTGGATCGACCCGCGCCGCCCCCTGGCCAGGAGGAGACGCTCCTAACCAGGCTAGTCACTCCCGGATACCTAGAGACGCTGAGAGTACCGCTGCTCCACGGGAGAAGCATCGAACGGACGGACAGGAATGGAGTGACGCGTGCGGCATTGGTGAGTCAGAGCCTAGTTGAGCGGTACTATCCCGACAAAGATCCGATCGGCGAACAGGTCAGGATGGGTTTCGGTTGGGCCTGGGGCACAGAAGAACCATGGACGATTGTAGGTGTGGTTGGCGACATGCGATCCCACCGCGTGACCCGCGACCCACGTCCCGAGATCTATCTCTCCCACGGGCAGCAGGGTGCGACATACATGGCTGTGCTCGTACGCCTGGCACCCAATGCCCCAGATGTTCTTCCCGCGATTCGCAGAGAGGTGCAAGCAATCGACCCCAATGTGCCGCTCCGCCGAATCGAAATGCTCGAGGAGACCGTCGATCGGCAATTCGGCCCTGCGCGCTTCTACATGTTGTTGTTGGGCATTTTCGCTTGCGTTGCTGTTGCCCTGGCCGGTATCGGGCTCTACGGGGTGGTTTCCTACCTCGTGTCCCAGAGGACTCGAGAAATCGGGATTCGGATTGCCCTCGGCGCTGCCAGCGGTGACGTATTGAAGATGGTGTTGACTCAAGGGATGCGTCCGGCTGTCGCCGGAATATTGCTGGGAGTCGGTGGTGCGTACTGGGGATCACGCGTACTTCAGGCATTGCTCTACAACGTGGAGCCGGGAGACCTCACCACTTTTGCGGGTGTCATAGCCCTGCTGTTCGGCATCGTGTTGCTCGCAATTGCGCTGCCCGCAAGGCGAGCCAGCAGTATTCCGCCTGTCGATGCGCTGAGGGTCGAGTGAGATGGTGGGAAACAGAAGGTCGTTTGCGAAACGGTTGTGTCGAGTACTGCTCCTGCTCTACCCGCCATCGATGCGCCGGGAGTTTGGCGAGGAGATGCTCGCTGTGGTGGAGGGGCGAATGGAGCGAGAACGATCGTCCCTGAAGGTAATCTGGTTCTTCCTTCGAGACAGCCTCATAGCAATCCCACATGCTTATTCGGAGAGCTTCCGCCAGACTACCGGAGGCAGGGGGAAAACGAACCGGCCGCCTCGCCTTTCTGTGCGTGAGCGGTGTTACATGCTTATGAACGACGTTCGATACGCGCTGCGCAGCCTCCGCCGTTCGAGAGGATTCGCGACTGCAGCAATGTTGACCCTCGCTCTCGGTATTGGAGCGAACACGGCCATTTTCAGCGTGGTGAACGGCATACTGTTGAAACCCCTGCCCTACAAGGACCCCGACAATCTCGTGATGGTCTATGCGGCGCATCCCGAAATGGGGTTGTTGCGCGGTTCGATGTCTCAACCCGACCTTCGGAGCATTCAGTCAGAAGCAAGGTCCATTCAGTCCGCCGCCGGATACCATTCCAGCCAGTTGACGCTAACCGGGTTGGGGGATGCGGAGATCATCAGCGGCGCCCGCGTCACTGATGGCCTCCTCGAGGTGTTGCAAGAAACGCCGCTACTCGGAAGAGACATTCGAGCGGACGAAAACGTGCCCAATGGGCCTCGCGTGGTGCTGATCGGCCACGCTTTTTAGCAGGAGCGCCTTGGCGGAGACGTTGGCGTAGTGGGCACTACTCTACAGATCTTTGGAGAGTCATACGAGATTGTAGGCGTCGCGCCCCCGGGATTCGAATACCCTCTGCGTGCGCAGCTCTGGATACCGCAGTACCTGAACACAGAAGGCTGCAATCGCGACTGCCATTTCCTGCGTGTGATAGGCCGAGTGGCGGACGGTTACGCCGTAGATGCAGCGAGGGAAGAGGCCATTAGCCTGTCAGCTTGTTTGGAAGAACGATTCCCGGTCATGAATTACGGGAAACGATTCAATGTCGTGTCTTTGGAAGAATCGGTTGTCGGCAACGTCCGCACCGCACTGCTCGTGTTGCTTGGGTCGGTTGGTATCGTTCTGCTGATCGCCTGCGCCAACGTGGCGAACCTGATGCTCGCGAGATCTTCGAGAAGGATTGGCGAGGTAGCGATGCGTTCGGCGTTGGGTGCGACGCGAACTCGTCTAGTGCTTCAGTTGATGCTGGAGTCGGCAGTGCTCGCGTTCCTTGCTGCCGTGATTGGCGTGGGAATGGCTCGTGGCGGTCTTGGTTGGTTATTGAGGATCGCACCGGCCACGATTCCGCGAGTCGATTCAGTAACTATTGATGGAACAGTCTTGCTGTTCACAGCGGCGACAGCGACTGTCATCACAATCGTCTTCGGCCTGGCTCCCGCGTTTCGACTTGCCGCAACTCCGGCTGGCGAGGCTCTGACCCGGAGCCGGCGAGGTGGAGTTGGTGCTCCGACCAAAGACCGGTCCAGGTCAGCCCTGCTCGTGGCGGAAGTTGCGCTGTCTCTCATGCTCCTGTTCGGCGCCGGCATCTTGTTGCGCAGCTTCGCCAAACTCAGTGCCGTTGAGTTGGGCTTCGAAAAAGAAAACGTGCTCACCTTCGCTCTGTCGTTACCTCGCAGCAGCTATGACGTTGAGGGTCGGACTCGTTTCTATGAGTCTCTCGAGCGGGAAGTTTTAGCGTTGCCGGGAGTAACCGAGGTCGCCGCAATGAATGGCAGTCCGCTGACCAACGACGGATTCCAAACTTCAATACACTTCCAGGATCGGCCTGCGCCGCCTGCGGGGCAAGAAACGAATATTGCCATCCGGATCGTTACCCCCGAGTACCATGAAGCGTTGAGTATCCCTTTGCTCTCGGGACGCCTTTTCGAGGCTACCGACCGCGATGGTGTGACGAGGGTGGCGATGGTGAGCAGATCTTTGGCGTTGCGACACTACCCCGGCCAGGATCCCATCGGTAAGGAGATCGTCATCGATGCGGATATTGGCTATGGAGCTGAGGAACCATGGACGATTGTCGGCGTTGTGGATGATACGCGCTCAGAGGCCATAGCTGCAGCACCTGAACCCGAGATATACGTCCCTCATGCTCAGATGGGAGGAGGCTATATGAGGGTCCTCGTCGCGCTTTCACCCGGTCAGACTGATGCCCTTCCAGCGGTCAGGCGTGCAGTGCGTAATCTCGATCCCGCGGTCCCGCTTCGCGACGTCGAGATGATGGAAGAGACTGTCGACCGGCAGTTGGGCCCGGCACGGTTCTACATGACGCTTCTCGCGATCTTTGCTGGAGTCGCTCTGACGTTGGCTGCGGTAGGCCTTTACGGCGTCGTTGCATATGTGGTATCGGGCAGAACCCACGAGATTGGTGTGCGCATCGCCCTAGGGGCCGACGCACGGAACGTAGTCCGGCTGGTACTGGCTCAAGGTATTCGCCCTGCACTGCTCGGCGTAGCCATTGGCATCGCCGGCGTTGTCGCTGTGTCGCGCGTTCTCCGTTCTCTGCTCTATGCTGTGGAACCCACAGATCCGTCAACCGTTGTCGCAGTGACCGCACTGCTCCTCGCGGTGGTAGCGGTAGCAATACTGCTGCCCGCAAGAAAGGCCAGTCGGATAACTCCTGTCGAAGCACTCCGTACAGAGTAGTCGTGGTGGTGTTGAGTTGTGGCAGCAGACTGGCTATCGTTGCGCCGCACCTATGCACATCACACTCGCGACTGTTGGGTCACGCGGCGACGTCCAGCCGTACATAGCACTGGGTGTCGGCCTGAAAGCGGCCGGACACTCCGTCTGCGTCGCAACCCACAAGAACTTCGAAGCGGCCATTCGAGAACGGGGGCTCGACTTCTCTCCGGTAGAGGGCAATCCGCGCGAGACCGTTGAGAGTGAATTGGGGCAAAAGTGGCTGGCGGCGGGGAGGAACACAGTCGCTTTCACCAGGCAGATGGTCGAACTGATGGGCCCAATGATGGTGCAAGGTACGGCCGACTGTCTCGCGGCGTGTCGTCATGCCGATTTGGTGCTCTACTCTGTGCTGGGTTGGTTGGGCGCTCATAGCGTGATCGAAAAACTGGGTATTCCCGGTTACGCGGCATTCCTCCAACCGGCAACTCCCACCAAGGCCTTCCCAAGCTTCGCATTCCCTATACACGCCGACCTTGGAGCACTGTTCAATCGCGTCACGTACTCCGTTGGGGAACAGCTTTATTGGCTTCTCTTCCGCAAATCGATGAACCAGGCACGTCGCGAGGTGCTCGATCTGCCAAAGCTGCCGGTCCGATCTCGGGCGGCCGCCATGCGGGCTCTCGATTTACCGACGTTCTACGGCTACAGCCCCACTGTAATACCAGAACCCAATGACTGGCCAAAGAGTGTACACGTGACCGGGTATTGGTTCCTCGAACGGCAAACCGATTGGGAACCACCCCCAGAGCTCGTCGCGTTCTTGGACTCCGGCCCGCCGCCCATCTACGTTGGTTTCGGAAGTATGCACGCGCGGAGCGCTGAAATCCTCACAGGGGCGGTAGTGGAGGGATTGACGCGAGTAGGATTACGAGGAATTCTGCTTTCGGGATGGGGGGCACTGTCTCACCAAAACCTCCCAGATCACGTATTCGCGGTAGAGTCAGTTCCACATGACTGGCTCTTTCCCAAGGTCTCCGCGGTAGTACACCATGGTGGTGCGGGTACCACTGCCGCAGGGCTCCGCGCAGGTGTCCCGTCGATAGTCATTCCGTTCTTCGGCGACCAGTACTTCTGGGGAAGCAGAGTAGCGGCGCTCGATGCCGGGCCCAAACCGATACCGGTCAAGCGACTCACGTCGGGCTCCCTCGAACACGCGTTGCGTCGAGCGACTACCGATTCGCAAATGAAAGATCGCGCGCGGCGCGTCGGTGAAAACATCCGAGCTGAGGACGGTATCCAGAGAGTCGTTGAGGTGTTGGGACGAGTATCTTGAATTCACATTCACGTTCACGTTGAGATCTGCATGCGGAACTCCACCCCAAACCCAGCAGACACATACCGTCAACGCGTCGATTCTTTCGCCGCGGAGTGTGATCGCCTGGACAAAGAGATTCGGCGGTTCGCAAACGTCCGCATGATTTGCTTTTTGGCGGGTGCAATTTGCTTGATCGGGGCATGGGACGTGGTAGGTGGAACGCGAGCGCTCCTCGTAGGTGTCGGTCTGGCCTTATTGTCGGCATTCGTAGTTCTCGTGAAGAAGCATTCCAAGACGAAGAATCTCCGACGGTTTCAGGACGAAATGCGCCGGCTGAGCGAAAACGCATTGCGCCGCCTTCGCAGAGAGTGGAACGAGCTCGAGGAAGTCGAATACGGTCCGCCTCGCAACCACCCATACGCAGCCGACCTGGACCTGTTTGGGCATGCGTCACTTTTTCAGCTACTAGGAACTGCTGTCACGATCCCGGGTCGCGAAGCACTGCGGGATTGGCTGATCGATCCGGCTGGCCGCGAAGAAGTCCTGCAACGCCAGCAGGCCGTTTCAGAACTCACTCCGCATCTGGACTATCGGAATCGGATGGAAGCGTACGCTCGGATGGTAGGGCACGAGCGTCCGCAGGCCCTTCATGCGTTTGTTGTTTGGGCAAAAGGTGACGATTGGATTCTGACGAAGCCGGTTTTAATCTGGGCCGCACGCCTCTTGCCATTAGCCACACTGAGTTCGATTGTCGCGAACCTCGCCGGCACCGTCACTTTTCCGATATGGGCATTCACGATCGGGATGAGCGTGGCAATCACACTACGGACGTATTCCAGAATGCACGCCGTATTCAATACGGTCGCCTCTGGGGATTCAGGTTTGAGGCGGTATGGCGCCGTTTTCGAGTCTGCAGCAGAAGAACGATTTGAGTCTCCGCTCCTGAGCCAGCTCGTGAGCGACATGGCGCCTGCGGCCGATGAGATGCGCAGGCTCGACCAACTCGTTGGATATGCGGATGTCAGGTACTCCGGCATGCTGTACGGTTTCTTGCAGACGCTTCTAATGTGGGATCACAATGTGCTCTGCAAACTGGAGCACTGGAGGCGAAATACAGGACCGCATATAGAAGGCTGGATTGCGGCTCTCGGTCAGCTAGAGGCTCTCTCAGCCATGGCTGCTCTTGCTCATTCACATCCTGACTGGGTGTTCCCCGAAGTATCCCAAACAGACGACATGCCCGATTTCGACGCCACAGGGCTGGGGCACCCACTTCTTCCCGCAGATGTATGCATCGTCAACGACGTACGGCTGGGACCTCCAGGGAAGTTCCTCTTCGTCACCGGCTCCAATATGTCGGGAAAGAGCACCCTTCTCAGAAGCATAGGCGTGAACACGGTACTCGCGCTGGCGGGTGGCCCCGTGTATGCATCGTATTTGAGATTGCCGGTCGTGTCGGTGTTTACGAGCATGCGCGTGGCCGATTCACTCGAGCAGGGGATATCGCAGTACATGGCTCAGCTGAATCGGCTCAAGCTGATTGTGGATGGAGCTTCCGAGGCTTCCACCGACGTGCACAAGCCGCAGGCACTATTCCTTCTCGATGAGATTCTCCAGGGCACAAACTCTTCGGAACGGCTAATCGCGGTGCGGCGCATCATCCGCCGGCTGCTCGAATGCAGAACAATAGGAGCAGTAACGAGTCACGAACTCACCGTACCAGACGTACCGCAACTGTCGGACGCGGCTGAAATAGTCCATTTCCGAGAGACTGCCGAGCAAACCGCGAAAGGCGTGTCTCTATCGTTCGACTACCTATTGCGGCCAGGCATAGCCACCTCGACGAACGCACTCAAACTCATGGAGATGGTTGGCCTGGATTAATCGCAGCGCCGTCTCCGCACGAACAATCCGAAACGTCCAAACATCGAATCACGTAGGGAACCACATATCCCAATTGGAGTTACGGAGATTCGCATGCGAGGAAACAAGAAGCTGCAGGTTGCGACAAGGGCCATTCTGGCCCTGGCGGTCGTTGTGACGGCAGCCATCTCGGGCGAAGCTCTGATCCGTGCTCGACTTTCCGATTCGATCGTGAATGCACCATCGCGATTCTACGCCAGGCCCATACTTCTCGAAACCGGTGTGGAGCTGGATCGACGGCGAATCGAGAGCACACTTCAGAGAATGGGATATGAAAAGGTCAGCTCGGGAGATGTGGGAATCGGCGAGTACAACCTCAGCGACCGACAGTGGACCATAGGTCGGCGTGCGTTCCGCATCGCCGATCAGTTGGATCCCGGCGGGGTCGTTGTCGTGCGTCTCGGGTACGGCGACCGAGTCTCGAACATAAGGTCCCCTGACGGCTCGCGCATCCGCTCCGTTGCTCTCGAGCCCGAGGTGATCCGCAGCCTGCACGGGCATATGTATGAGGACCGCATACCTGTAACCCTGAACAACGCGCCCGCACATCTGGTCGAAGCGGTGCTGGCTATCGAAGATCAGCGATTCTTCGAACACGACGGACTCGATCCGCGCAGAGTGGTGGGAGCGGCAGTAGCGAACATTCGCGCACGGCGTATCGTGCAGGGTGCGAGCACTATCACTCAGCAGTTAGCCGAAAACCTCTTCCTTTCCCACCGACGGTCCTTCATTCTGAAGCTCCGCGAGGTAGCGATGGCACGCGCTCTCGAGCTTCGGCATGACAAGCGTGAGATATTGGAGGCGTATCTCAACGAAGTCTACCTAGGGCAGGAAGGTGCTCTGGCAATCCACGGCGTTGGGCGTGCGTCCCAATACTTCTTCGGGAAGGACGTCAGTCAACTCACCGTTCCAGAATCTGCATTGCTCGCCGGAATCATAAGGGGCCCCAGCCTCTACTCGCCGTTCCGCAATCCGAACGTGGCAACGGCGCGCCGTAACCTGGTGCTCGATCGTATGCTAGCGCTCCAATTGCTGTCACCCGAGGCGTACGACGAAGCACGAGGAGCACCGCTCGGCTTGCGCTCGAAGAACCGGCGGCCGCGAAGCGGCAGGTATTTCGTGGATTACGTGGCAAACCAGCTGAACTCTGACGCATCTGTGGGCAACAACCATCGAGGCCTCTCGGTTTTCACGACACTCGACATGGACCTTCAGCTGGCGGCCGAGGAGGCGGTTCGGGACGGCCTTGCCGAACTGGAGCGATACTACCCGCGCTTGGCCCGAGATAGTCAGCCGCTCCAGGCCGCATTGGTGGCGCTCGATCCAAGCACAGGGCAAGTTCTCGCAATGGTTGGCGGGCGCGACTACGGCCGATCCCAGTTCAACCGAGCCGTTTTGGCGCACCGGCAACCCGGAAGCTCGTTCAAGCCGATTGTCGCGCTGGCTGCTCTGACGCAGGAAGGTGAAGAGAGCGCAACCAATGGGCGTGTTTTTACGCTCGCCTCGGTTCTCGAGGATAAGCCGTTGTCTGTGCAAACGCCGGCGGGTCTGTGGGAACCAGACAACTACGACGGCCATTTTCGCGGGCCTGTGACCCTCCGAGAGGCGATTGAGGGTTCGTTGAACGTCCCCTTTGCACGCCTAGGTATGGCGTTGGGGCCGGAGAATATTGTACGAACGGCAGAGGCGTTGGGAATTAGGAACGATCTGAACCCGGTGCTCAGTCTCGCCTTGGGATCGTCCGAGGTTACACCGTTGCAGCTCACTCAGGCGTACAACGTGATTGCTGCCGGCGGTTACCGGGCTGACCTGAATTCCGTCATCGGCGTCCTCGACGGTGAGGGGCGCCTTACAGGTCGCCGGGAGCACTCCGGCGAGCGTGTTTTCGACCCAGCTGAAGCATACCTCATTACTTCAGCATTGCGCGGCGCGGTCGAGCGCGGAACGGGAAGCTCCCTGCGTTCACTCGGATTCCGCGGGCCCGTCGCAGCAAAATCGGGCACTACGAACAACTTTCGGGATGCGTGGTTCATAGGCTATACGCCTACGCTCACCGTTGGTGTGTGGGTCGGTTTTGACGACGGATGGCGGATGGGAATTTCTGGATCCAGAGCGGCTCTCCCGATCTTCAGCCAGTTCCTGGTAGATGCCGAAGGTACCTACGGTGAAGATGAATTCACTGTTCCGTCGGGACTCGAGGTAGCCGAGGTGAACCGGGAAACAGGGCTTCTGGGAGGCCCGGGATGCCGCGGTGAGACCGAGGTATTCGTGCGAGGAACCGCGCCCGAAAGTAGCTGCTCGTCTCGGTGGGCTTCGACTCGCCGGTATCGCTCGAGCAGCAGTGCAACGTGGTCCACGCGCCTTGCACCCCTTCTTCGAGAACTCGAGCGACGCACGACACGAGGTTCGAATTAGGAACCGGGCCTGCTGGCCTGTTTTCACTTACCCAGTCAGTTGGTAACTTCATTGTTGGAGCAGCGTTGAAGAAAACGCCGCATCCAGTTACCTAGTGACATTCCAATCGAACGGCAGCTACACCATGCGACAGTCCAAAGCCCTGTTCTCGGTCCTCCTCGTTTGCGCCACCGTATCCTGCGGCACGCTCGCGAACGTTGGCAGTTCTGATCTGGCCCCCCAACGCTTGAACATGGGAGGCACCTACGATTGGGTTGACGCGTACGGCAACAACACGGCCTGCCTCGTCCACATCTTTTGGCAAGACGAAGCGTGGCGCGGATGGGTGCGAACGACGCACGAAACTGCCGAACGTTGTCCCTGGGACGGCTATGAGTTGCCGATTATGCGTATGCGCGGTGACCGTGTGCGCATGGCGATCGCTTGCCCTCGGTCTGGCTGCCCTACCAACGCCGGGCGCTCCACCGCGTATTTGCTCGACGTAGTACCCGGCGTCATGCTCACGGGTCGCGCCATCAGCGCCGACGTGGGAGCGCGTTGGTACAACATCCGGTTGGTACGCAGAAGCGAATTCTAGAATTCTTCCTCGACCGACGAGAATGCAGTCCGGGAATCCGATCGCTCGTATTTCCTTAGTCGCAATCCCAGCCTTCCTATGTGGCGCCTGCACCGGGGGTGCAGACCTCGATATCCAGCAGCGCATCGAACGTGTTGAGCACGGCATTGTTCCCGCAGTGGTAGCACGCGGTGAACAAACGGTGACCGTTTCAACTGATGCGATCATGGACCGCTTTGGTGTGCCCGGCGTGAGCGTTGCTGTAATCAACAACGGAGTCATCGAGTGGGCGAAGGGGTATGGAGTGTCTGAGGCGGGCGGCGCCGACGTGAACACGGAGACGCTCTTTCTAGCAGGCCAAATGAGCCAAAGCGTGGCAGCAATTAGCGCCCTCGAGTTGGTGCAAGGTGGGCGTATCGGCCTCGATGAGGACATAAACGCCAGCCTATTGACCTGGCACATTCCAGACAACGAGTTCACCCACTCCGATCAGGTGACCTTGAGGAGGATTCTGACGCACACGTCAGGCCTCTCAATGAGTCATTCGCTCGGATATCTCCAGGGAGAACCTCTCCCCACCCTAGCTCAGATACTCGACGGCGAAGAACCGGCCTCAAATGAGCCTGTGCGGGTTCTCGCGGCACCGGGGTCAGGGCAGCAATACTCAATCGGAGGATATGTAGTTCTCCAGAACCTGCTGCAGGATGTCGCGGGTTTTGGCTACCCCAGTTTCATTCATTCGAACGTTTTGGCACCGCTCGGCATGCATAGGAGTTTCCACTACCAGCCGCTGCCAGACAGCCTTGCGTCTAACGCTGCCACTGGCCACGAAACAACGAATGAACCGGTCTTTGGCCGTTGGCGGATCTACCCCGAGACCGCGGCGCTTGGCATGTGGACCACGCCTTCCGATCTCGCGAAGATGATATTGGCGCTGCAACGAGCGTGCGCAGGGACTTCGAACCAGCTACTCTCCCAAACAACGGCATGTGAGATGTTGACGCGCCAGTTCGAGGGCCGTGGGTTCGGCTTCGAGGTCGGTGGAGAAGGAGACTGGAGATTCTTCAAACTCGAAGGCCATGGCAACAACTTTCTCACCGAGTTGTTTGCATACGTGTCACAAGGGATGGGTGCGGTCGTCATGACCAATTCATCAAACGGTGAGGGGGTAAAGGTGCACATTTTGCGCGCCATTGCTATCGAGTACGGGTGGCCGAATTTACTCCCCGAAGAGCTTGATCTTACAACCCTCCCTAACGACGCAATGAGGGAGCTGGAAGGCGTCTATTCGTTCCGCGGACGGGATCGGGTGCTGAGGTTGGAACAAGGGCGGCTTCAGCAACACAGTGAAGGCGGTCCTGATCAAGAGATTAGGGCCCTCTCAGACAGCCTATTGGTTTCGGTCACGTTTGGGTACCGATACGGAATAGATAGGGATGTATCCGGTGCGATCACTGGCCTTACGCTGATTCTGAATGGCCACCGGCTGTTCACGTACGAGAAAACCCGCTGAGCCAACGCCCTCTTCCCCCTTGCCATCACATCCGCAATCCCTCAGGTTTTCGACCGCACGCTGCAAAGCGAGCGCAACACTCTTGGCTCGCCGAACGTATCAAAGATGACAAGCGAACTCTAGCAGCACCGACCATGAGCCGAAGTTTAGAACTACTCAAACATCTTGGCATCCTCACTGCTCTGCTGACACCGTCGGCCTCAGTCGCGCAGCTTCCAACGCGTGATGCTCGCTCGCGTCCCATGGAAGCCCTCCTCTTCATGGTTCCAGTACCGGAAGACAGGAACGCCGACTCGTCATACGCGGTGGAGTTGGCCTCCCACATTCGAGACCGATTCGGTCGTTGGCACAGACATGAGGCAAAACACTTGGAGTACTGTGAGGCAACCGAGTCGTGCGGGTGGTTAGTGCCGGATACGACCGCCCACTACATCGCTCGCAGCGCCGGGGCAGACTTCTATGTGTTCGGGAGTTTCGAACGGAACCCCGCGCCTAGAGTGAACCTGCAGTTGTTTGAGACAGGGAAACAGGGTGGATTTCGCCACAGAGTGGCCAGTATATCGGTGCAAGCGGAGGCAGACCTCGCAGCTCAGAGTTTCGCCGGCATGGTGAATCGCGTACTCGGCGACTCTATTGGACGTGCGATTGATGCGGCGCGTGATGCTCGAAACTGTTGGTCTGCCGTCGCGGCACGCGAATACGAGGACGGCAAACAGGAAGCGATGGGGGCCCTGCGGAGGTTCTCGAACCATCCTTCTGCGGCGAGTTGTCTCGCATACATCTACGGAGCCGAAAGCAATCCCGACAGTCTGCTGTGGGCACTCGAACACGCGGCAGCGGGAGATTCTGCCCTTACTCAAGTCTGGGCTCAGCTTGGAGGCATCTACCTCAACGCAGGTGACACAGCGAGAGCGGTGCGAGCGCACACGCTCGAAGTCGAGACCGACCCCGCCGACGTTCAGCGCCGACTACGGATAGTACGTTTGCTCGACGAGATGGGTGAGCGAGACGCGGCAGTACGACTGATGGAGGATGGCGTCGCTCGGTTTGGAGAAGATCTCGAATTCCGCAGAATGCTCGTTCGGATGTGTCTCCAATACGAGATGTGGACCTGTGCACAGAACAACCTCGGTGCGTTGTATGCCCTCGATGCTTCACTCGCTGCAGATACCGCCTTCTTCTTCCAGATGATCGGTCTGGCTCAGACGACTTCAGACCCGGAAACTGCAATCTGGTGGACCGAAGAAGCTGTCAGGCGGGTGGACTCGCTGGTAGATGACGCCTGGCAACGTGTCGAGGAGCAGCGGCAGGCCGCCCAACGGATGGAGGAGATACGCCTAACTTTGCGGATGTCGAACGCCGCAACGCTGATAGATATGGGGCAGCCAGATTCGGCACTCTCTTTGTACCTCGGGATCTTTGCAGATTCTGCTCGTTTTTGGCGTGCGGGACTGGCCGCCGCTCGAATGCTCACTGATGACCCTTCTCTGGGTACCAGAGCTCTCACCTCAGAGGATTCGTTGAGGCTCTCTCGAGCAGACTCACTGTTGCTAAGCACAGCGCAGGCGGTGGTCGACCACGAAGTGTGGGAACAGGTTGGTCTGGTGTACCTGGATGTGGGCTCCAAGTTGGTTCGGGATCGTGAATCCGCTCTCATGACTTCTCAATGGTTGGAGAAGGCGCTCGTACACGATCCCAACGACATGCACGAACCGCGTGGCAACGCGATGCTCGCATTCGCTTTGGCCTATCTCGTGGAGGATGCTGACACCCGGCTCAGAACTGAGCCTTCTTGTGAACTGCTGTACGAAGAACAGGCGCTCATCGACCGGGGGCTCAAAGCGGTAGCCTCAGCCGGAGAAGAGTTCGCGGAGCTGCTGGCAGGAGTGACTAGCGGCCTGACCGAATACTCGTCGCTGATGCCGCAACTTTCCGATGCAATCGGCTGCGCAGTCGTTCGTCGAACCCGTTGACGCATTGAACACCCCCTGAAATGGAACCCGGACGCGAACGGAGACTGGTAACTGCGGCCTTGATGCTGGCCATGTTCCTCGCAGCGCTCGAGGCAACCGCAGTTGGCACCGCCATGCCCACGGTGGTGGCCGACCTCGGAGGAATGGGAAAGTACTCCTGGGTTTTCTCAGCATACCTGCTGGCATCAACCACTACCGTTCCGATGTACGGCAAGCTCGCCGATCTCTTTGGCCGCAGGAAAATCTTCACCTTCGGAGTGACTCTGTTCCTCCTGGGTGCGGCATTGGCGGGAACGTCCACATCACCCACTCAACTCATCGTATATCGCGCCGTTCAGGGGCTTGGCGCTGGTGCAGTGATGCCTGTGTCCGTGACTCTGATGGCTGACATTTACACTATTCAGGAGCGCGGCCGCGTTCAGGGGCTCTTCTCCGGGGTTTGGGCCGTGTCGAGCATAATCGGCCCCGCCGCCGGCGGGTTGATTACCGACTTGCTCTCCTGGCGCTGGGTGTTCTACATCAACATTCCGTTCGGGCTTGCAGCCGTCGCTGGGCTGTTTCTTTTCTATCACGAGGAAACGCAGCGGCGCGAACACAAACTCGACATCTTGGGCACGTTGAGCCTCACCGGTGCGATCGCGCTGTTCTTGCTGACGTTGCTCGAGGGTAGCGAGTCGTGGGGTTGGCTCGACGCTCGCACACTCGCAATGATCGCATTTTCCGGGATCGGTTTGCTGTTGTTTTTCTGGCAGGAGAACCGAGCTCCCGAGCCCATGCTCCCTCTGGCGCTGTTCAAAAACCCGGTAATCGCAGTCTCGAGCATGGGATCCATCGTTTTGGGCACTATGCTCTTCTGCGCGGCGGCCTACGTGCCGATGTTCACGCAGGGCGTGTTGGGTGGCTCGGCGATAGATGCCGGAATGACTCTGGCGCCCATGTCGATTGGGTGGCCAATTGCGAGCACTACGTCGGGATGGCTCTTGTATCGATTCGGATTCCGACCCTTTACGATTGCGGGCGCAGGAATCGGGGCGATAGGATGTTTCCTTTTGTCGGCAGCCAACCCCGAATCAGGTCGCGCCGCAGTCATGTTGGCGACGCTGTTGGTCGGCACGGGATTGGGTTTCATGTCGACCCCGTACCTTCTTGCCGTCCAAAATGCGGTGCCCCGCAGCCAACGCGGAGTTGCCACGAGTTCGGTGCAGTTTTTCCGTACAATAGGAGGGGCGATAGCTGTAGCGGTCCTGGGTGCCGTACTGAACTCCCACCTTGCCTCGACTCTGAGCGCGAACATGAACGTGAATGTGGCGCTCAATCCCGAAGCGCGTATGCACATGCCGGAGGAGATGCTACAGTCCTTTGTCACCAGCCTGGATGGGGGCCTGACAACGGTCTACCTGGTTATGACGGGGATGGCAGTGATAGGCATCTTCGTTGCCCTGCTCTTCCCTAGAGGTTCAGTGGAATACCACGCTCACGATGAGGTCAAAACCGTCCCGTCAGATGACTGACGTAAACGGCCTCTCCACCACACTACCGGGGATTGTCCGTATCTTTTAATGACCAACTTCTACACTAACACTCTGGAGAACTCCATGCGCTACTCTAACAGCCGATGGCTGCTGCTTTTCCTGATTGCTTTCCCGATCCAAGCTTTCGCTCAGAGCTTCCCGACAGACGACCCAATCTTGCGCGCGATCTGGGACGAAGGAATGAACCGATCTCAGACATATGAGCTTTCGCAGACGCTGAACGACTCGATCGGTCCACGTCTCACCGGCTCGCCGAGTCTCGCTGCAGGTGCGGCATGGGTAATCGACAAATACGCCGGATGGGGTGTGCCCGCTCGGACGGAGCAGTATGGTACTTGGTTAGGGTGGAATCGCGGGCCGAGCTACCTCGCACTGGTCAAACCGCACACCCGATCAATGAGTGCGATGACTCTGGCGTGGAGTCCCGGTACGCCGAATGGTGAGTTGATTGAAGCTCCAGTGGTCCTGTTGCCGGACCTGCCTGACAGCGCCGCATTTACAGCATGGTTGCCCGAGGTCGAAAGCAAGTTCGTCGCGATTTCCTTCCCGCAGCCCACTTGCAGGCCAGATGCTGCGTGGCAGGAGTATGCGCAACAAGGCGGCATGTCGAGGATGATGGCGATGATGATGGGTGGGGGTCAACGCGGCAACGTGTTTACTCGGATGCAGGCAGCGCGGCAGGAAGCTCAAGCTGCCTGGCGCACGAGAGTCGAGAACACCGGATACGGCATGAGAACCTTGCCCGCCGCGCTCGAACAAGCTGGGGCGGTCGGCGTCCTCACGTCGGAATGGCCGAACGGTTATGGAGTACATCGCATCTTCCAGGCGCGCACCGAACAAGCTCCATCGTTCGCCATGAGTTGCGAGGATTACGGCATCGTTGCGCGCCTCGCCGCAAACAACCAGGGCCCGGTGATTCGTGCGCAAGCGGAGTCGGAATTCCTCGGCGACCAGCCGGCCGTGAACACGATTGCCGAGATAAGAGGTACCGAGAAGCCAGACGAATATGTCGTCATGTCGGCGCACTTCGATACTTGGGATGGTGGCACCGGCGGCGGCGACAACAACACCGGCACCGTCATCATGATGGAAGCAATGAGGATTCTCCAGTCGGTGTATCCCGCTCCAAAACGGTCGATCGTCGTTGGCCATTGGAACAGTGAGGAACAGGGACTCAACGGATCCGGTGCGTACGCCACCGACCATCCTGAGGTGGTGGAAGGATTGCAGGCTCTGTTCAATCTGGATATGGGCACCGGACGCGTGACCAGTGTGTCTGCGATGGGGCTGTTGGGCGCAGGCGAGTTTCTCGGACGTTGGGTCGGGCAACTTCCCGACGAAATCACGAGAAACCTACGTATCTCCGTACCGGGAAATCCGTCTAGCGGCGGAAGCGATCACGCGTCGTTCGCCTGCGCAGGTGCGCCGGCTTTCGGACTGGGCCAGGAAGCATGGGATTACTTCTCCTACACATGGCATACGAACCTGGACACGTTCGACAAGGTCGTTATGGAAAACGTGCAGTGGAACGCCGTGGTAACGGCCATGCTGGTATACCTGGCTGCGGACGATCCTGAAACGATGCCGCGCGATCGGCGTATTCCGGGCGTCAATCGACGCACTGGCGAGCCGGGTTCGTGGCCAGAGTGCCGCACACCGCAGAGGTCAGGGCCGGGCGGAGAGTAAGGACCGAACAATGCGCAGCGCGCAACGAGCAACGGCTCAGGGTTTCGGCTCACCGTTGCTCGTTGTTCGTTGCACGTTGCGCGAGTTGCTCAATCCTACTTGCGATTAGAGTATCTCACCACACCATCAATAATCGTATACACAACCTCTGCACCGAGAATCTCATCATCGGGCACCGTCATTATGTCACTCGATAGCACCGTAATGTCTGCGAGTTTCCCGACTTCGATCGTGCCTTTCAGATCCTCTTCAAAACCAGCAAATGCGGGATTCACCGTGTACGAAGCAAGAGCTTGCTCTCGCGTCATCCGCTGCTCGGGATAGAACGTTGCCCCGTTGTCCATCATTCGCGTAACTGATCGGTAGAAATTGGCGATGGGGTCGATATCCTCGACTGGAGGATCGGTTCCGTTGATGACAACAGCACCACTCTCGAACAAACCGCGGTACTGATAGCCGCGTTCGCGGGTGCGTTCCGCACCAAGCCTGGTCTCAACCCATGGTCCATCCGACGTGGCGAATATGCCCCGCACCGAAGCGATTACCCCAAGGCCGGCGAACTTCGGTAGATCGTCAGGGTGGATCACCTGACAATGCTCGATGCGCCAACGCAAGTCGTCCAGTTCTGGGTTTCTGTCAAACACTCCCTCGTAGATCCTGAAGAGCTCCCTCGTGGCGCGATCGCCGATACCCTGAATGGCCATTTGATAGCCGTGCATTGCAGCCAACTCGGCAGACCTCTCAATGTCTGTCACCGGCGTTACGTTGAACCCAACAGTCCGCGGCATGTCGGAATACGGTTCCAACAGCCAACCGCCGTGAGTACCGAGCGCGCCATCGAGCACCTTCTCGCCGATTGCCCTAACAGTGAGGAAGCCGTTGCCGTGCCCGACCATGCGGTACTCGGTGAGCTTCTCTTCCAACACGTCTGCCGGTTCCTGAACGTGAACGTACAAACGCAACGGTAAGTTGCCCTCCTCAGCCATCGTCCTCATCAAGTCGATCGTCTCGAAGGTCTCACCCATGTCGTGGAAAGTCGTTATGCCATTCTCCACGGCCTCATTGCCCGCGAGAGCCACCTGGTGGCGCAGCTCTGCCTCTATGGCCTCGGGTGGGCGCCTGCTTTGGTATTCTGCGTATGCATTGCGCGCGAGGTCCTGTGCCGTTTCGCGCAACATGCCGGTGGCTTCACCAGACGCATCCCGGACGAACTCCCCGCCCTCCGGATTCGGCGTAGACGGCGTCACGCCTATATCCTCGAGCGCCTTGCCATTCACGAACACGCCGTGGCCGCTGACGTGAATGAGCATCACCGGATTCTGCGGGCTAACGGCACTCAGTGCGCGGTGCACCGGTAATCCTTCTACCTCGGGCCTCGGCGGTGTATCCCACTTGTCCTGATGCCAACCTCGCCCAACGATCCATTCACCGGGATCGGCTTCCGCAACCGCATCTGCAACCAACGACACGATATCGTCCCACGAACGCGGTGCGCGCAGGTCGAGTCCCATTAGAGACTCGCCGAGGCTCATGTAGTGGCCGTGCCCATCTATGAGGCCCGGCAAGACGGTCGCACCGTTGAGGTCAATGACCTCGGTTTCACTACCCACATACTGATCAATCTCAGAGTCGCTACCCACGGCCATTATGTGGTTTCCATCGATGGCAATCGCCTGAGCGAGTGTCCTGGTAGAATCCATCGTGTAGACGCGGCCGCCCAGCAACACGAGATCTGCCGAGGAATCACCGCACGCCGTGAACACCATGCCGGCGAATACCAATGCGAAACAGAACACTAGACGCTTCATTTTCTCCTCCGAACTAGCCTCTCCGGAATCAAGCCCTCCCGACGTCTGGCCTCCACCCGGCTCAGCACCAGACTTTGTGCCGCTTCAACTGGCGTGACATCCCTCTCCGACGCGTCACGCAGAATTTCTCGGAGAGTTTCTCCGATACGTGCTACTCCTGCCATGCGTTTTTCTTCAGATTCGTGTTCGAGAACGCCGAGCCCAATGGCACCGCCAGCGTTGACGACATAGTCCGGCGCATAGACGATACCGAAATCCTGGAGCAACAGTGCATCCTCGGGCTCCGCAAGCTGGTTGTTCGCTCCACCCACGACCATCCGGCATCTCAGTCGGGGAATGGAGTTATTGTTCAGCGTTGCCCCGATAGCACAGGGCGCATGCACGTCACATTCGACTCCGTACACGTCCTCTTCGTGCACGACTCTCGCATCGATCTCGGAAGCGAGTGCGCGGGCCCGGTCTTCGTCGACATCCTGGACGACAACGTTTCCTCCCGCGTTCGTCACCAACCGGGCGAGCGTTGCTCCAACGTTCCCCACCCCTTGGACCACAACCGTCTTGCCTACGAGCGAATCCGACCCGTCCACGTGCTCCACGGCTGCACGAATTCCGTGAAATACTCCTGCGGCCGTATACGGACTGGTGTCCTCTGCCTCCCCGGTCTTGAAATCGACTCCGTGAACGTGTGGCGACCATTTTGCCAACTCAGCCATGTCTGCCGGGGTCGTTCCGAGGTCGGGGCCGGTCGAGAACATCCCTTTCATAGATTCGAGAAGCCGTCCGTACTTCATGAGAAGCGCGACCCTCTCAGGGTGACTCAACTCTCGGGACAGAGCTAAGACGGCTTTCCCTCCCCCGTAGCTGCCGCCCGCCGCGGCCCATTTGTATGTCATACCCTCGGCGAGCCGCATGGCATCCTGGAGCCCGTCAGCCGGATCTTCATAGACGCGCATACGTGTGCCTCCGACGGGTCGGCCAAGTGTATCGTCGTGCAAGGCAATCCAGATCCACGCCTCGGTCGTGCAATCGTATGTCTGCACGATCGCTACGCCATCCCAGCATCGAAGAGTTCTTCCACTTTTGCCACAGCTCACCTCCGGTCCGGGGGGACGAAGAGGATCAGTACGTCACACGACGATCAGTGAGATCGCCAGGATGCATATCGCGAGTCCCACCCACTGAGTTCTTGCGACGCGTTCCTTCTTCAGCTGCCAAAAGAGCAATACAGCTATAGCCGGGTACAATGCTCCGAGTACGACCGCGATGTCGAGGCGAATCAGGTTGATTGCCAGCATGTAGCACACGATGCCGCTGGCGTCGAGGGTACCGGCTAATAGTGCTCCCGGATTCCGTGTCGGCACCGGCAACCGTGTCCGAGACACAGTCAATGCGACAATGGCAATCAGAACGCCAGCGGTTCCGCCTATTGCGAGAGGAGTATAGATGTACCCGGGTTGTACCTGTCCCAGCAGTATGAACGATCCTCCAAACCCCATCCCCGCCAAAAAACCATACTTGATTCCACTTGGTTGGCTGGCATCCTCCTCACCATCCCCTTTACTCACCATCCATATGCCGACCAGCGCCACCACCAACCCGACCTGCTGTATGATCGGCAGCACCCCTTCGAAGACCGCACCGAACAACACCGGCAATGCTGCTCCGACCACCCCAGCAGTTGGGACGACATACGACGAACGACCCACGGCCAGGCCCTTGTACATAGATGCGATGCCCGAAGCTCCGAACAGACCTGATGCGGCTGCCCAGATCACCGATTGTGCGGGAGGGATAGGATCTCTTGTAGCGACAGCAATGGAAGTGAGTACGAACACCAACGACAATCTGGATAGGGCCAGGACCTCTACGTGACTGCTTCGCCGACTCGCAATCCCTCCGAAATAGTCGGCGAAGCCCCACGCTACGGCCGAGCCGAGGGCAAGCAGAACACCCGCCAGCGGCAAGATCACGGCTTACCTACGACGTTGATTCGAAAGGTCAGGGAATCAACGCCGGCCTGGAAGTACGCTCGATAAACGCATCCAGCGTCTCTTTCCACTGCGGAAGCAGAGTTTCTTCGACATACATCATGTGGCCAGCGGCAAAATCGGCGCGCTGGATGTTGTCGCGCAGGTCAGCGGGTAGCTCCATGTTGTCCATTGTCCAGACAGCGGCAAAGTATGGCGTTGCAAGGTCGTAAATCCCGTTGACGAGTAAGACCTCGAGGCGCGGGTTGCGTTGAATTGCCGATGCAAGATCGGGAGCAACGTTGGGTATGCCACCCAAGCCAAACCCTATGTTCTGCCCGCGACGATTCCAATTCCATGGCCCTGCTCTACCACTCGGCACGTACTCTCTATCGCCATTGTAGCCGAGTTCATTGCGCAAGTAGGTATTGAACAGCGACGTGTACGCTGAACTGATCGCGGTCGATTGGGGATCGTGCGACGGCGTGGTCTCTAGCATGTCACCCGTCGGACCAGTGAAACGCGCGTCCAACCGACCGACAACCAAGCCCTGATCCCGCAGCAGCTCCTTTTCGAACTCGGGAGCCGACACCCGGAGGTTTGCCTTTTCGAGATAGTCGTGGCTCAATCCGGTGTACCGATGCATTTGCTCCAGCACGCGGGATCGTTCGGCCGGTTCGGCCGCACCGCCCTTGAACAACACAGATGCGTAGTCCGTGAGCGCCCAGTTTTCCACTTCCTCCATGAATGCGTCGAGATCCGCCGGTGGGCCACCCGGCAGTGCATCCAGATACGCGGCCACTATTGCGAACGACGGCACGTTGACCACATACGGAACGATCGAGCCTTCGGCGAAGAGAATTGTGTTGAAATCCAGAACTGCGGACACGAGCACGATGCCGTTCAGGTCGATGTTTGCGCGCTGAAGATGTCGAGCCAAGACGGCTGACCGTGTCGTTCCGTAACTCTCGCCGAGTATGTAGCGCGGAGAGTTCCAACGTTCGTATTTGCTGAGGAAACGTCGTATGAACTGTGTGATGGACGCCGCATCTTCGTCGAGGCCCCAGAAATCTTTGCCCTCTGCTTCGCCAGCCGGACGACTGAACCCGGTGCCGACAGGATCGATCATGACGATGTCGGCCTTGTCGAGTAGGGTGTACTCATTGTCGACCAGCGGATATGGTGGCGGAGCCTGTTGTCCGACGTTTGGAGTCATCACACGCCTAGGCCCCATGATGCCCATATGTAGCCAGAATGACGCAGACCCAGGTCCGCCGTTGTAAGCGAATATGACGGGGCGTTCAGACGAGGTGCCACCGTTCGTGCGAATGTACGCTGTATAAAAGAACTCGGCCGTCGCCTTGTCTTCCTCGTCACGCAGGATGAAGCTTCCAACGACTGCGTTGTACTCGACGGTCTCTCCGCCAACGACTATCGAATGGCTACTCTCCCAGTTGGACGGAGTGGGATCTGCGGTGGCACTTCTTGCAGGTCCACCCTCTTGCGCTCTCATTGAGCCTGGAGTCGCCGCCAGTATCGCCAGACAAACAAGCACGTACAATATCCTCATAGATCCCCCGCGTAGCGTTGGTGTCCGTTCGAAATTCGCGACCGTACGCAAACTTCAAAAGTAAAGTCGCCGGCGCTAAAGATGGTGTAAGCCACCGATCCCAACAATACACCTACCGAAACCTCCGGCCTGCTGGAAACGTACAGTTATGTAGCGTGGTTCTGATTCCCCCCACCTGAACGAGCCGTTTGGGAGGAGTTGGAAACATGCAGAGAGTCAAGAAATGCCACCCGATGTTCTTGGCGGCGCTCGCCGCTACGCTGGCCACGGCGCCCGCCAGTGCCACAAGCCAACCTGTAACCCCCGACAACCCGCCTGACGCGGACGCCACAGTTGTAGTTCGCAACTACAACTCTCTGGATGTTCAGGTCTTCGCGGTCACGGAAGAGGGCAAACGTTACGAGCTCGGCACCGTGCATAGAGCATCAGAGCGTACGCTCGAGATCCCAGAAGGATTGGTCGCCAACAGCACTCCGTTCAGACTGAAGATCTACTCGATTGCCAGGGCAATGCCTGCGTCGGTGGTCGACAACCATGTCGCTGGAGTCAAGACTCAGGTACTCGAAATTGCTGACGGTGATGAGATTCAACTGACAGTGAAGAGTCCCCTGGTCGCATCATTCATCGACCGCGGATCGCCTACACCAGACTGAGTGTTGCGTCGAACGGTCTCTGCGCGCGAAACACCCGGATCAGAGTCGGGTGATTCGCTCGCAGGCCGTCGGTGCGATTACTACGGAAACAGCTGCTCGCCCAACCCGGCCAGGTTGAGCAGAAACGCGTATTGAAACGCCGTATCGCGGTAACGCCTGTAGCGTCCGGATACGCCACCGTGCCCCGCTTCAATATGCGTCTTCAGAATCAGGGTGTTGGAATCAGTCTTCATGGCGCGCAGCTTGGCCACCCATTTCGCTGGTTCCCAGTATTGCACCTGTGAGTCGTGCAGTCCTGTGGTCACGAGAATATTCGGGTAATCCTTTGCTTCTATTTTGTCGTACGGAGAGTACGACAGCATGTAATTGTAGTAGTCAACTTCGTTCGGATTGCCCCACTCGTCATACTCCGATGTCGTCAACGGGATCGTCTCATCCAACATGGTTGTGACAACGTCCACGAACGGCACGTGTGCAAGCACGCCGCGCCACAAGCCGGGGCGCATGTTCGTCACCGCACCCATGAGCAATCCCCCGGCGCTCGCGCCCTCCGCGAACAACCGCTTTGGATCTGCATACCCTTCCCTGATCAGGAACAGGGCAACGTCTATGAAATCGGTGAACGTATTCTTCTTGTTGAAGAGTTTGCCGTCCTCGTACCACGCACGCCCCAGCTCCTGTCCACCCCGTATATGAGCAATGGCGTATGCGACGCCGCGATCGAGCAGGCTCAACCTGGCGGCGTTGAAGGTCGGCTCCATACTGGCACCGTACGAACCGTACCCGTACAGAAGGAGAGGGCTCGACCCGTCCAATACCGTGCCCGTTCGATAAACGATGGAAACGGGCACACGTACGCCGTCCCGCGCAGTCGCATATCTGCGCTCCGTTACGTAGTCCTCGGAACTGAAGCCTCCTAGCACCTCGTCCCGCTTGAGGAGGTTCTTTTCCCGGGTGGTCATGTCGTAGTCGAAAACCGAGTTGGGAGTCGTCATCGACGTGTAGCCGTACCTGAGTACTCCCGACTCGATGTCACGGTTGACGTGCACGTATGACGTGTATGCCTGCTCCTCGAACTCCAGGTAGTGATCGTCTGTACCGTCCCATCGCCGAATTCGGAGCTGAGTCAAACCATCTTTGCGCTCGTCGACCACGAGATAGTCTCTGAACACCTCGATGCCTTGGAGGAGAACATCCTCTCTGTGAGGTATTACCTCCTCCCAATGCTCACGATCTGGATCTGATACAGGTGCTCTGACGAGTCGGAAGTTTCGTGCGCTGTCGTTCGTCACGATATAGAAGTGGTCGCCGAAATGAACCACCGAGTATTCGTGTTCGGCCTCTCTGGGAAGCACCACCTCGAACTCACCGCGGGGGTCGTCTGCGTCCAAATAGCGGATTTCAGAAGAGAGGGTTTGATAGCAGCCGATCATCAGGTACCGCTTGGTCTTCGTCTTTGAGATGTGAGCGCCGAACTCGGTGTCTCGCTCCTCGTATACCAGTTCGTCTTCACTGCTTTCGGTGCCCAAAACGTGACGGAGAATCTGAAAACTCCGCAGAGTCTCAGGATCCTGTTTCGTGTAGAAAATGGTACGGTTGTCGTTCGCCCAGACATAATTGGGTGTGATCGAGTCGATGCGGTCGGGAAGCAACTCCCCGGTTTCGAGATCCCTGAACCGAACGTCGTAGACTCGTCTCCCCTGAGTGTCGACAGCGTAGGCAAGCAACCGCTCGTCTTCGGAAACCCTCCAGGCGCCCACAGAGAAGTACCCGTGTCCTTCTGCCAAAACGTTCGCGTCCAGCATCAGCTCTTCGTCAGCGTCGAGCGACCCTCGTTTGCGGGCGTAAATCGGATATTCCTTTCCCTCCTCGTAGCGCGTGTAGTAGAAATGGTTCCCCTCTTTGAATGGCACCGAAGTATCGTCCTGTTTGATTCGGCCCCGAATTTCCTCGAAGAGCAGTTCTTGCAGATCTTCGGTGTGCGCCGTCATTGCGTCGGTGTACTCGTTTTCTGCCTCGAGATACGCAATCACCTCGGGGTCTTCCCGTTCGCGCATCCAGAAGTAGTTGTCCACACGAGTATTGCCATGTTCCGAGAGCTCTCTCGGCACGACTCGAGCAACTGGGGGTTGAGCATCAATCATTTCGCAAACATGCCCTGGCACGCCGTGAAGGTCAATCTGAAACCCAGACAGCATTATCACCGTAATACTATTATCGTAATGATAAGCATTATATGAGAGGAACCATGGCGCGGACCACCGATACACCTTTGACTACGCTCGAATTCAGAGTGCTTCTCGTATTGCTGGAGGGCGATCTACACGGATACGGAATTGCGAAGGAAGTTGAGCGACGCGACTCCAGCCTAGCGAAGATTTTCCCCACCAACTTGTATCGACGGCTCAGGGATTTGGCTGAGCGCGGCTTGATCGACCACTTGCCTGCTCCGTCCAATGGCGATCAGAAGCGTCTGTTTCGAATTACGAAGCTCGGGCGCCGCATGGCTCGACAGGAAGCGATGAGGCTCGAGAGCCTAGTGTTGGATGCGCGACAGCACGGCCTGCTTCCCCCCACGCCAACCGATGCCTGAGAAAATGAAAGACAGTACCGAGAGAGATTTGAGTGTGCCGGAGCGCTTGTTCCGTCTCATTTTGAAGATTCTACCGTCGAGCTTCCGCTCTTCGTATGCGGCAGAAATCCTTTCGTACCATCGATCCCAAATGGAGGAGTCTGGGGGATCCATCTTGTCCAAGACGCGATTGTGGTGTCTCGCTTGTTGGGACGTCGTGCTCAACGGACTCCTGGAGCGAGGATATCAGACGCTAGAGAACGTATCCCGACGAAGAAAGGAAAGGGCAGGTTCACCCCGGCAGTCGGCGATGCGGCGCCTTTGTGGATGTTTGAGCAAACTGAGCTTCTTCGATCACACTGCCGTTCGTCGGTTGCGGAAGAGCCCTCGGTTCACAGTTGTCACAGTTCTGACATTGGGGCTGGGCATTGGCGCCAACACCGCGTTGTTCAGCGTGGTGCACTCGGTATTGTTGAATCCTCTGCCCTACGACGACTCCGAAAGAATCGTATTTGCCTGGGAAACGCGTGGCGAGAACCTCCGTCAGCAACCGGTCTCGCTTGGGAACTTCCGGCAGTGGCGTAGTGAGGCAGAGGCATTCCAAAGTCTTGCGGCCGCAAGAGTCCGCCCATACAACCTCACCGGGCGTGACACTCCGTTGCGTGCAAGCGGCCTCGAGACTTCAGCGGCGCTCCTATCGTTGCTGGGTACCACGCCAGCTTACGGCCGAGAATTCAGTCTCGAGGACGAGCTACCTGGGTCGGAACCGGTCTGTATCGTGAGCTACGCATTTTGGCGGGATGTGCTCGGCGCCAACCCGGACCTGACAGATTTCCATCTCACTCTGAACGGAACGAGCCACACAGTGGTCGGCGTTATGCCGGCGGGCCTCGCTATTCCGCGTTTTGGAATTCGGAGCATCCTTACTCCTCTGCCCCTGGATCCGGTTCACCTAGGCTTCTGGAGCAACCACAACACGACCGTATACGGACGCCTGCGCACCGATGTCCGGATCGAACAAGCGAGTCAGGAGCTGTCGGTCATCGCGTCTCGTCTCGCTGAGGCGCACACCGAGTGGAACGAAGGCATTGGCACCGTACTCGTTCCAGCTCGTGAATGGTTGGTCCAGGGCGCGAGCCGCACGCTTTGGATTCTCCTCGCCACCGTTGGGTTCGTGTTGCTGATTGCTTGTGTCAATGTTGCTAGCCTCCTCTTGGCCAGAGCAGTTGCAGCCGAACGAGAGATGGCGGTGCGAGTTGCTCTCGGGGCGCTTAGGTCGCGGATTGTAAGTCTCGTACTATCTGAGGCTCTGCTCCTGGCAGGGGCCGGGGGTTTGCTGGGATTGGCAACTGGATACTGGGGAGTCGAGGCAATTCGCCGGTGGGGGCCCGCCAACTTGCCACGCTTGAGCGAAGTCGAAATCAGCGTGCCTGTCTTGCTGTTCACTATGGGATGTGTGGTGTTCACCGGCGTGCTGTTCGGTCTCATTCCCGCAGTACGATCGATGCGTGTAGACGTACAGAGCACATTGAACAAAAGCGGTCGATCGCCTGGTATGGGATCGTCGCACAAACTCCAGCGCACCTTTGTAGTTGCCGAGGTGGCGATTGCGGTCGTACTTCTCACATGCTCTGGCCTGCTATTGAAGACCTTCTCGAATTTGCTGAAAGTGAACCCAGGCTACCAATCGGAAGGACGAATCGCGACTCAGCTCAACCTCCCGAGCTCGCGGTATCCCGACCAGGTATCGGTGGCGCAATTCCTGGATGAGCTGCACTCCACTCTCGATGCAACACCGGGAATCGAAGTGTCGGGCAGTTCGGTAGGCCTGCCATTTCAAAACGACATGTGGCGAAAATATCTCACGCTGGAACACAGGCAAGCGCTAACCCTTCCGGAAATCCCCGTGATCGACGTTTCGATTTCCACGCCAGGATACGTTCGCACATTGGGCATACCGCTAGTCGAAGGACGTGAACTCGAGGCGAGCGACGATGCGGAAAGCCCTTTCGTTGCGCTCGTGAGCGAAGAATTTGTGAGGACTCATTTGCAGGGCGAAGAGGTTATCGGCAAGCGCCTGTGCTTGGCAGCGCCCGATCACCTTCTACCCCCGGAACACATCGGGCTGGACCCGTGGTACACTATCGTCGGTATCGTAGGAGACGTGAGGCGCTGGAGTCTGAGGTCAACGCCGCTTCCGGAGGTATACATCTCGCAACGACAAGATCTGGACAACGCTCACGGATTTTTCGTTGTAGCCAACACAGCTCTGTCTAATGAGGCGTCCGCGGAAGTGTTCCGCCAGATTGTATGGGACATAGATCCCGAACTCCCGGTTGCTTGGGTGCGCCCCATCGACACCATGCTATCGAACGCAGTTGCCCAACCGCGATTCAATGCCACGTTGGTTGCAGCGTTCGGGCTGGCTGCCCTGTTCCTTGCGCTGATAGGTGTCTATGGTCTTTTGGCCAACGCGGTTGCGGAGCGGACTCAGGAAATCGGCGTCCGCATTGCGTTGGGCGCTCGACCAGGACAGATACTGAGGCATGTTGCCGGTCAGGGTATAACGACGGCAGCGGTTGGGATCGCGATTGGAATCGCCGTCTCGGCAACAGCCACTCGGCTTATGGCCGCACTACTTTTTGGAATCGACCCGATCGACGCATCGACGTTTCTAAGCGTGATTGAAGCGGTTCTCGTCGTTGCGAGCCTCGCAGCATCTATTCCCTCGTGGAGGGCTGCGAGACTCAACGCCAATGAGGCACTGAGAGCGGAGTAGAATCGTCTGTCTCCTGTTGGGCGTTCCAATACGAAAAGACCTGAAACGAGCCTATCTAACGGGCCGTAGGGACCTCGAGTTTCCCCCTCAGAGGCCCAAAATGGACGCGTTCCTAAAAGACTTCAAGGTCGGGTTGCGCGCTTTGTTCAAGAAGCCCGCATCCTCCGTTATTGCCGTGGTTGCCTTCGGCCTCGGTATTGGCCTTTGCACCACCAATTTCAGCATGATCTACGGAGTGTATTTCAGAGGTATTGGTGTACCTGACGCTGATCGCTTGGCAATTGTGTATCGGACCAACCCCTCGCGGAACATCGAACGGATGTCTGTCGATCAGCACGACTTCTACGACTGGCGGGAGCAACAGCAATCGTTCGAGGCCATAGCAGGGTACTACATGGGCACTGTCAATGTTAGAGGCATTGGCGACGATCCTATCCGGTACAACGGCGCCTTTGTTACTGCGAACTTGTTCGACGTACTACGAAAACCACCGATCCTTGGGACGGGCTTCAGAGCCGGTGATGACGCGCCCGACGCTCCATTGACCGCCATCCTCGGGTATGACATCTGGGCAAACCGCTACGACTCCGATCCGAGTGTTATAGGTCAGCTCATTCGAGTGAACGGCGAGCAGGCGACCATACTCGGAGTGATGCCGGAGGACTTCAGGTTTCCCGAGCAAGAAGACATTTGGGTGGCGTGCCGCGACGGCCGCGGGGCCAACCCCGAGCGAGGTAGCGGACAGTCCTTCACCGCGTTCGGTCGGCTGCGTGAAGGAATGACCATCGAACAGGCGACTCTCGACATGTCTCTGGTAGCGCAGAACCTCGCGGATCAGTACCCGGAGTCGAACGAAGGAGTCGGCGTGCGCCTCAGAACCTTCATAGAACAAAGCATTGGACCAGAAGCGATGCCGATATTCGTGGCGATGCAAATCGCCACGACCTTCGTCCTCCTCATAGCCTGCGCCAACGTTGCGAACCTGTTGCTTGCGCGTGCAGCACTTCGCACAAAAGAGGCTGCCGTTAGATCTGCCCTTGGCGCCAGTAGATGGCGTGCGGCGCTGCCGTTGCTCTCAGAATCGGCCGCACTTGCTGTCGCGGGCGCATTTTTGGGCATCCTCATCGCATTTGTCGGTGTCGAGATGATCGACAGAGCTACGGTGGGAGTCGGAAGACCTTACTTCATGGTCATGGCAGTCGATCTGCCGATATTGGGGTTTGTACTTGCCGTCACAGCGCTCACGGCAGTCGCTGCCGGTGCCGCACCAGCGATACAGACCGCACGCACCGATGTCAACTCGATTCTCAAAGACGAGAATCGCGGATCTTCGAGCTTCCGTGCAAGCAAACTCAGCAAAGTGCTGATTGTCGGAGAGGTAGCGTTGTCGTGCGCTCTATTGGTGGGCGCCGGGTTGATGGCAAAGAGCATCATCAAGCTGAACAACTACGAGTTCCAATTCGACACCGATCAGATCTTCTCGGCCCGCGTCGGCGTATTCGAAACCGATTATCCGGAAATTGCAGACAGGCAACGATTCTTCTGGGATTTGAAAGAGCGACTCGAGGGAATTCCAGGTGCGCGATCGGTGGCACTCACCGACCAGCTTCCAGCGTCTTGCTGCAGCAGGTATCGCATTTCTATCGAGGGTGCGGAATACCAGGAAGACCAAGACTATCCGATCGTCAACGCAGCTGCGATCACACCAGGACTATTCGAGACGTTCGGCACCTCTGTGCTGAGGGGCAGGGATTTCAGCTTGTCAGACGATGCAGACGCCGCTGAGGTTGTCATAGTGAACCAGGGCTTCGCCGACAGGTTTTTCCCCGGTGAAGATCCGATTGGACGCCGTTTACGCCAAGGTACCTCCGAGCGCCAAGACGAATGGAAGACGATCATTGGCGTAGTGCCGAATCTGCAGATGGAAGGGTTCGATCCCGACAGAACGGACCCGTCAGGGTTCTACCTGTCACTGGCTCAGCAAGACCGTCGCTTCGTGAGCATCGCCGTACAGGTTGCGGGCGGGCCACCCCTCAACATCGCGCCCGACGTCCGGGCTGCAGTTCGAGCCGTCGATCGTGACTTGCCCATTTACTGGGTGCGAGACATGGACGAGGTGATTCACCAGGAGACTTGGATCTACGGTTTCTTTGGCACGCTTTTCATAACTTTTGGAGTGGCGGCCTTGTTCCTGGCTTCAGTCGGTCTTTATGGTGTGTTAGCATTTTCAGTGAGTCGGAGATTCCAGGAGATGGGGCTTCGCATGGCTCTCGGCGCAAAGAGCAGAGATGTCATCCGCCTCGTAGTAAGAGAGGGAGCGATTCAGCTCGCTATTGGGCTCTCGTTGGGGCTAACGCTCGCTCTCGCAGTCTCCAGAATGGTAGCGATGATCATGTTCGAGGTCGAACCGCGCGATCCAGCGGTGTTTGTCACAATTGTTCTGACGATCGTGATTGTGGGCCTGATGGCGTCTCTGATTCCGGCACTACGCGCGACGCGCGTGGATCCGGGGACAGCTCTCAGATATGAGTGAGCGGTGAGTGGGTTTTGGAGATCTGACAATTGCCGCTAGGGCCGGTCCTCGAGTGAACTCAACACCAGGCGGATGAACTCGTTTACGTGTTCACCGCCGTCCACCCAGCGAGTGACCGTAACCAAGCCGTTTTCTCGGTCGACGTAGATGACGTTGGTCGATCCGGCGCCAAGCGCGAAGAACGCTGACTCGGGTGCCGCCGGTAACAACTCCCGTCCCGTGTTCAACCACCACATGTACCCATAGTCCGGCTTGATGTCTGTCGGCCTAATCGCACGGTCGAACCAGGCTTCGGACACAAGTTGCGAGTCGTTCCATTTGCCTTTGCGCAGTGCCAAGAGCCCGAAGCGGGCGTGATCGCGTGTGTCGATGAAGAAACCCCCACCCCAGTGTCCGCCACCACTCACGGATTGAGTACGCCTTCCGTCGATTTCAGTCCAAGAGGTCTCGTAGCCGTGCCATCTCCAATCGGTCGAGGCACCGATGCGATCCATGATCCGTTCCTTCAATACCTCTGGTAGTGCTCTCCGAAAGACGTGAAGGAGGCAAAATGCCATGAGGTTCACACGAACGTCGTTGTATTCCCAAAATGTCCCGGGTTCGTTCAGTTGGCGATCGATCCCCTCGCGTCTGTCGGCAAGATCCGGCTTGCCCCAGAGCGTTCCCTCCCACTCGCTGGTTTGCTGTAGAAGGTTGTGCCAAGTGATAGGTGCGTTTTGTTCAGACGCGAACGAGCCTTCGGCAACGTAGTCGCCAATGTGATCGTCGAGACTGCTTATCAGCCCGTCATCCCAAGCCAGCCCGGCCACCGTGGACAGGTAGCTCTTCGTGACCGAAAATGTCATATCCTCGCGATCGGTGTCTCCCCACTCAGCAACGATGTACCCATCCTTCAACACGATCCCGTTCACGTCACCACGAAGCGCAGTGGGGCCGACGATTTCCTGGTGCGGTATTCCCTCGAACCGCTCTCGCAAATACACACCGGGATCATCGGGGATTTGCGTTGTCGGGTGCGTTTGAGCGTATTCGACTGCGGCCTGCAAGATCGATGCGTCCATCCCCATTTGCTCGGGTGTGCGCGTCTCCCAAACGCCTGGAAGCGGGTAATAGCTGTCCGCAGTCTTGGGTTCACCAGCACAGGCGACCAACAGACCCACTCCAAAAAGAGCTATAGCCCGCTTCATGGCACCAATTTCTTCGCCGTTCCAGTCACATGCAGAGTCAAGCGATCCATCAAGCTCGTGAGCATTTGGCGGCGGTTCTTGAACTGCTTTCGAACAAATGCGATGGCTCCCCCGACGACTATACCCACCGCGGGAAGCAAAGCGGTAAGCCCCGACTCGACGATCGGCAATACGAGCACACCGACCACTACCGAGCCAACTCCGACCGTAATCGCTATCAGTCCGCTACGATCCTCCATGATGGTGATCTTGGTGCTGCCGTCGCGCGGGCTCACTTGCACACGCGTTACAAACGTCTTGTCTCCCGACTTCTCGGTCGTCCATGCGAAGACCTTGCCTACGGCAGCCTCTATTTTGCCAGCCTCACCCACTGTCTCCTGAATCATCTCGAGCAGAATGGGATACTCCGACTCGGGTACTTCCCCATTCACACGCCTAACTAGGTGTGTCCCCGCCGGGATCCCCAGCACTCGAGGAGCAGGCAAAGTTGGTTGGTCGAGAGCTTCTGCGGCAGCCTGCACGTGGCGAGTTGGGATGTCTACTTCTGCGGCAAGCTCTTTCACGCCCGTGAGCGAGAAGTCTCCCGCCCCGGTAGGCTCTGCAGCTTCTAGAGACGCTGCCTTGCGAATGATCTCGTTCGCCTCGCTCTCTGCGTATCGACGTTTCCACACACTCGAATCCGAGAGGGCGCCCACGAACTCATCTGGGGTTTCGAAGCGTTCATCCGGATCGATCGCCAGAGCGCGTACGAGCGCCGCCTCGATCGATTCCGGCATTGCTGCGAACGACTCACGATGCCCCGGCGGTGCTTTGAGGAACTTGCCTGCCCGGAGTTCGCCCTCAGTAATCCACCGCGAGGGCGCGCTTCCAATCAACATCTCGTACACCACACAAGCGAGGCTATAGGTATCGGAGCGTGCATCCAGGTCTGTACCGGCAGCTGCTTGCTCGGGACTCATATAGCCAGGCGTGCCGAGCGGGAAACCAGTTCGCGTGAGTGGCTCGTCGGTGGCTGAAGTCACTGCCTTGGCGATACCGAAGTCCGCCACCAAAGCGTGTCCCTCAGTAAGCAAGACGTTTTCCGGTTTCACGTCCCTATGCACCACACCTTCCCTATGCGCGTAGCTGAGCGCATCGCCAACGTCTTTGGTGACAGCGAGTGTATCCTCCACCCCGATGCTTCGTTCTCGGTTGAGGCGTGCGCGCAGGGACTCGCCCTTCACGAGTGGCATCACGTAATACAAGAACTCATCTGCATGGCCGGAGTCGTACAACGCGAGCACGTGTGGATGGTTCAAGTTTGCGGCAATCTGGATTTCGCGGAGAAACCGCTCCGATCCCATGACGGCGGACAGCTCTGGGTGCATGACCTTGAGAGCAACTGGCCGATCGTGTTTCTGATCGTGTGCGAGGAAAACGGTAGCCATGCCGCCGGCGCCGATTTCCCGCTCGATACGGTAGCTGCCGGCGAGGGCGAGTTTGAGACGATCGATTGCAATGCTCATGATGAGTGAAAGTCGCAATCGGGGAGTCGAAGCGCCAGTGACGACGGCGTCAGGGCGGTAGGGTGGTAGGGCGGTACCCCTCCCGACCGCACATCACGGACTCCGAACTCAGCATCCAAGGAGGCGCTCAGTTGAACCAACGCCGATACCATTCTACACTCCTGTCGATCAAGTCCACGACGTGACCCGTCTCACGTACACCGTGTCCTTCCCTCGGGTAGCGTACCATCACCGACGGCACGCCCACGTCGTGCAGCGCGATGTAGAACTGTTCGGCTTCGGCGATAGGCACGTCGTTATCGTTCTCACCATGCACTAGCATCGTCGGAGTCCGCACTTTGGCCACATGCTTGAGTGCGGATCGTTCCCACAATACGTCCATCAGGTTTTCCTGATGCGGGTATGCGCCGAACTCAACCGCGAGGTAGTCATGGTAATAGGCCATATAGTTGAAGCTGATGAGATTCGAGATGCTCGCAATCGGGATCGCTGCGGCAAATATGTCTGTCTGCGTGATGATCCAGTTGGTCAACTGCCCACCGTAGCTGCCGCCTTCGATGCCGAGTCTGTCGCGATCTATCCAATCGAACCTCCTGATTGCCGCCAACACTCCGTATATCACATCCTTGGCCTCGCCGCCGTTTTGATCGCCGAATATGGCGTCGGCAAACGCCTGCCCATATCCTGTTGATCCACGATAGTTGACCGTCAAAACCGCCCAACCTTGTGCCGCGTAAACCTGGGCCTTGTGATCGAATCGCGGGCCTCTCTGACCGTGAGGTCCACCCTTGATCATCGTGATCAGCGGGTGGGTGGTTCCTTCGGACAGGCCTCTGGGGTATGTGAAGAATGCCTCAACCTCTTGTCCGTCGAAGCTCTGGAACCGTAGTGACTCTATAGGTCCCACGAATCGACTGTCTAGCAACGCGCGATTCACGTCTGTAAGCTGGCGGGTGGCGCGGTTGTCACGTATGAAGAGTTGCGCGAGATCATCAGCCGAGTGAAATGCGAACGCAACCATTCCGTTCCCATTCACCGACCAACTGCCCACGCCGCCGGGGTCGCCGATTACAACCCCGTGATTGGAGCCATCAGAATCGATTCGATGCAGGCCTACGCTGCCCTGGTTCTGCACGGTGAAGTACACCGAGCGTCCGTCGGGCGCCCACTGTGGCGCACCCTGGCGATTGTCGATCCCCTGCCCCAGTTCCATTCGGTTGGATCCATCAGAATTCATCACCCACACATGCGTGTCTTCCATGGTTGTCTCGGAAGACGTGAGCCCACGCTTCGTGCCTTGATATACCACCTCACTGCCGTCGGGAGACCACTGAGGACGGTATTCCGCATTCTCCGTCGTTGTTAGTCGTCTGATCGCACTGTTGTCCACGTGCACTGCGAAGATGTCGTAGTTGAAAAACTTGTCGGGGTCTTCTTCGCGGTTTGATACAAACAAGATCTCACTGCCGTCGGGAGACCAATCCAGGGAGTGTTCGTAATAAACGCCTTCGGTTAGTTGACGTGTCTCCCCGCTCGAGACGTCGACAATGAAGATGTGTGCGCGACGATTGTCGTTGAAACGCGTGAGTCCCTCTGAAGCGGTTGGTTTGTACAGGTACCGCGTGATCACCACAGGATCGCCAGACGCTTCCTCCGATTCCGGTCCCGGCGTCGTAGACACAAATGCGATGGCACTGCCGTCGGGCGCCCATGTGAACCGTTCGCCGCTCGATGGAAGCGGATGATTTGTGCCCGAAACCTCGGAGAGGAATCTGGGATTGCCGCCGTCAGGCTGCATGACGACCAACCCGTATCGGTCGTTCAGATCACCAACGTATGCGATCTGTGACCCGTCGGGTGACCAGCGTGCATTCGACCCGGGTGTATCGAGCAACTGGCTGGTCGAGTTCTCTTCGAGATCGTAGATCCAGAGTCTGGAGGAAGACCGACCAGTTCCTTCTCGGCTGGTCAAGCTGTAGACGATCAGTTCGCCATTCGGCGACAGCTGCACATCGCCCACCGATTTGAGTGTATGCAGGTCCTCACTCGTGAGTCCGGGCTGTTGTGCCGCGAGTGGAAACGCAAGAGCCATCATGCACACGGCGGTTTTCAATTGACGCAGGAACGTCATTTGCATCTTTGGATTTCTTCCCTTCCTTATTGCGTTAGAAACTCGTGCCAGGAACCATCCGCCCTGGAGTCCATGGCACTCCGGCGGCTTCCATTTCTGCCTCGAGTTGGCTGAGATCTGATTCGATGAGTACGCGAAGCAGCATGCGCACTTCCTCGAATTGCTCCATAGCCACCTCAAAACTCTGTCGGTGAGTTGCGGTCGGACCGTATGTCGTTGCCCAGTTCCTGCGACCGCCGACGACATCGGCTATTCGGCCAAGTACCGAAGGTACGGTAAACTCCCAATACCGCGCCCGCGTTTGATTGCCAGAGAGAAGCTTCTGGATGTCCGCCAGCCGCAACTCGATGTCACGGGTTCGCTCCAACAATGCAGGAGGTGCGCTTGGCGTCTCCAGAATCGCCCGCTTGATGAATGGAAGCCGCTCGGCGACATCTCGAGCCGCTGCTGCTGCGCTGAGAGCCTGCCTATACAGGTCGCCGACCTCCCGCTGAAACGCTAGCACTTCCTCTCTGTCGGCAATTGGCAAGCTGGAGTTGTCCAGCGCCGTCACTTCGAACTGCTGAGGCGAACTCATCTCCACCAAACTTCCGTTCACCAACTTCGCCATGCTCACAGAGTAGGTGCCCGGTACGACCATCGGTCCGGCAGGTGTATTTGCCCACAACGATCCGATCGGAGCCGAGTCTACTTCTGTAGGTGTGTGCGGTGGGAAACGAAGGTCCCATGCTACGCGGTGGAATCCTTTGCGAGCCGACCCGGTGATCCGCCGTACCACTTCACCATCTTCGTCTCGAATCGTAAAGACTACTGTAGGCTCATCCTCGCGGTTTTCTTCCTCGATGGTCTCAAACCCGGGGAACGGCACATTCGCCCTCGCCTCGCGCAGATCGCGTTCCGATTGGTGTCGCCTATCCTTTGCGGTCTGCAGCGCTTCACCGAGATAGTATGTGATAATCGCTCCGAAAGGAGGGTTCGGAGCCATATATGCTGCATTGCCTTGATTCGAGTTTTCGCGAAGCCCCAACGGAATCGACGGCACGTAGAGCAGAGCGTCCCTAATTGGGAACAACGCCGCCTCGCCATTCAATACATCCGCGTCCACGTGTCGAAGCGCCGAGTAGTCGTCGAAGATGAAAAAGCCCCTTCCGAACGACGCACCAACCAGGTCGGTCTCGCGCCGCTGAATCTCCAGATCGCGGAACGCAATCGTCGGGGCGCCACCGTTCAGCTCGATCCAATGCTCGCCGCGATCGATCGAGAAGAAGATTCCGAATTCGGTGCCCGCGAAAAACAGGTCGTGAGATTGGTGATCTTGCACGATCGACCAAACCAAATGCCTCTCTGGTAAGTCACCGCTCATTGAATGCCACGAGCGACCGCGGTCATTGCTCTCGATCAGATAGGGTGCGAAGTCACCCTGTTTATGATGGTCTAGAGCCGCAAACACGGTATTGGGATCATGAACCGAGGCCTTGATCTCGTTCACGAACGCGAACTCAGGCACGCCAGGGAACGTCTCAACGCGACGCCAGGTGCCCCCTCCGTCCTCGGTGACCTGAATGAGGCCATCATCTGTACCGACGTAGATCAAACCTTCAACGAGTGGTGACTCGGAGATCGTCGTCAGGTTGCTGTAACGAGACATTGAACCGTTGTCATAGAGGTCGTCTACACTCCAGACTCGATCCATCATCTCGAGTTCGTACCGGTTCAGGTCTCGCGATAGATCCTCGCTCAATGCCGTCCACGAATCGCCACGGTCGTCGCTACGCCACAAGCGCTGCGAGCCGTAGTACAGGCGGGTGTGCGAATGGGGGCTGATGAGAATTGGCGCATCCCAATTCCAACGTTCTGGGGGATCGCCAGGAGCAGGTTGAGGCTTTATGTCGAGAAGTTCGCCGTTCCTCCTGTCGAAGCGCATCAAACCGCCGTTTTGCCATTCGGTGTAGATGATGTTCGGGTCTTCAGGATCGATCTGCAACGCGTACCCGTCTCCGGCAATGGTGTTGTACCAATCGCTGTTGCGAATCCCGTTGAGGTTGGTGGTTCTGGACGGGCCGATTTGCGTGTTGTTGTCCTGGGTACCGCCGCCAACGTTGTAGAAGGGGTAGTCGTTGTCGAGCGCCAACTTGTAGAACTGTGTTACAGGCAAGTTGGCAATGAACTTCCAGTTCTTGCCATGGTCCCATGTTTCGAAGAGCCCACCATCGCTTCCCATGAGCAGATAGTCAGGATCATCCAGATCGAACGCCAATGCGTGGTTGTCACCATGTGCGTACTCTTCGCCTAACTCCGCGAAGGTCCAGCCTCCATCGTCGGTGATGTTGGTGTACGGGGCCATCTGATAGACCCGATCGATCTTGTGTGGTGAGGCAAAAATTTCTTGGTAATAGTGTGGGCCGGTTCCTCCGCTTATGAAGCTGTTACGCTTCTCCCAAGACTCTCCACTGTTCCCTGACCTGTAGAATCCCCGCTCCTCTCTGTTCGCCTCGACCGTGGCATACACCACGTCGGGGTCGATGGGAGACACCGATATGTCGATCTTGCCCATGTCCCCCCTCGGGAGCCCGTTTGTCACTTCCCGCCACGATTCCCCAGCATCGGTGCTCTTGAAGATTCCCGACTCTTCACCACCCGCCAGCAATGCCCAGACAGATCGGCGCCGCTGGTAAGCAGCTGCATAAACCACATCGGGGTTGCGCGGGTCGATCTCTACGTCTACCACACCAGTGTTCTCGCTGATGGACAACGAGTGGTCCCACGTAGCACCACCGTCTTGGGTTTTGTACAAACCGCGCTCTCCGCCCGGTGCCCAGAGCGGCCCTTCGCTTGCCACGTAGACCGCATCCGAGTTGCGCGGGTCGACCACGATTCTCGAAATGTGTTCCGTCGCTCGGAGGCCCATGTTGGTCCAGGTACGACCGCCGTCGAGGCTCTTGTAGACACCGTCCCCATAGCCCACGTGGCGGCCGCTGACGTTTTCACCAGTTCCAACCCAGACGATCTCGGGATTGTTCGGGTCTAGGGTGACGCAACCGATGGAGTAAGATGCCTGTTCGTCGAAGATCGGGTCCCAGGTTGTACCGGAGTTCATTGTCTTCCAGACTCCACCCGACCCCACAGCGACGTACCAGGTACTCTGATCGTCTGGGTGGATCGCGATATCTGAAATCCGACCGGCCATCATTGCGGGCCCGATGTTCCTGAGTTCCAAACCATCGAATGTCGCGGAGTTCATTCTGTTCGGTTGATCTTGCGACACAACGGGCGAGGTCAGGAGAAATGACGATAGGGCGATCAACACAGGAGTGTTTTTCATGACCTGTATCTCCATCTACGGTTGCTGACTAAGTGTCTGACCGAAAGTGCATCCGCACTAAAGACTGTCTCCTACGGCACCGCCCTCAACATCGCGCTTGCGGTCGCCGCAAGAATCTCCACGGCTCGGAACACATGGCCGAGCCTCACATTTTCATTCTTTGCGTGCTGGTTGTTATCATGATTCACCGTGGGCACTACCACGAAAGGCGCACCCAGTACTTCGGTGTACACCCACGCCGGGCCGGACCCACCCATTGTGGGGCTGATCACCGGTTCGCCCAGGCCGGCCCTCTCGAGCGCCGCCATGAGACCTTGTGCCGGCGGCGAACCTAGGGGAGTGCGCCCTGCCGCATAGCCTCCTCCAAATTCGACTTTGACCAGCCTTGGAGTGTTGACGCGCATCGTCGAATCGGGGTCCTCTCGCACGACTGTGTACCCTTGCCGCTCAATGTGCCGTACGAGTTTCTCGACCTGGCGTGCGGGATCATTCCCCGATACCAAGCGCAGGTCGAGTTCGGCGACTGCTATATCCGGTACGGCGTTGCGCGACAGGGATCCAACGAAGAGGCTCTGGAACCCCTGCACGTTGAGTGAGGGCCGCGACACCCTTTCCAATCGCGTTTCCCCGTTTCCTTCAACTGAACCGAGCTGTAGTTGCAATCGGCGTGCTTCGTCGTCGTGCGGGTACCTCTCGAGGGTGGCCTGCTCCTCTGGGCCAAACTGAACCACGTCATCTTCCCATCCTTCAACGAGAATCTCGCCATTCGGCCCCTTCATCGACGCGAGCAGTTGGGCAAGGCGCATCGCCGGGTTCGGAGCCCAGTTTCCATAGTGTCCGGAATGCAGCGCCACAATCGGGCCGTACATCGTCAATGTCGCACCGGCAAAACCGCGGAGACCGAAGTCCGCCGTGGGACGCCTCGACGGGTGGATCGGCCCATCCGCCATCACAACGAGATCGGCCACAAAGAGCTCACGATTCTGTCGCACCAGCTCACCCAGATGCGGTGACCCGGCTTCTTCCTCGCCTTCGAAAAGGAATTTCACCCGATTTGGAGGGGAAATTCCTGCTTCACCCCAGGCGTCGAGCATGTGCAAGAGCGCGATGATCGGTGCCTTGTCGTCGCTAGCTCCGCGAGCATACACACGCCAGTCCGGATCGACCTCATCTCCCGGCTGCGGCCACTCCGGCATCAGTTGTCCACCCGCCTCCATCGATTCGCTTCGGAGAATCGGACTCCACGGATCGTCCTGTTCCCACTCGGTTGGGTTGGCCGGCTGACCGTCGTAGTGACAGTAGAACAGGATCGTCGGAAGAGTCGGATCTCCGATCTCGCCATACACGACCGGTGGGCCTCCTGCCTCCAACATCCGCGTCGCCATTCCCCGGCGTTCCATCATCTCGACCAGGATTTCTGCGTTGCGTCTTATGTTGACGTCATCAGATGCGACATTTGGAATCGCTACGAAATCGCGCAACTCGGCCACAATTTCGGCACGGTGTGCCTCGACATATGAGCGCGCGGCTTCAATGGGGTTTTGTGCTGCAATGCTGTTTGTCGGTGATACCGCTACGGCAACCACTACTACGGATATCTGATGGAGGTACTTCATTTCGATTGATCCTTTGAAGTTGCGCTGAAGATGTTCTTGCCCACATGAGTATGCAACCAGGTAATCGGACGCCACCAGGTCACCTTACCGCATCAGGCCACAGCACAGAATTCCGCTGGCTCGTTCAGGCCTGCTTCAATCAGCATCGACCGGATCTCACCGCGCCCTTTTGCCGATCCTACAGCGGCCAGAAAATAGCAGTCAAGGAAATCCCCAACTGCGTTGGGATGCACTACCGTTGCGCCGTGGATCGTCTGACCAATCTTTCGTGGGTCCAAGTCGACGAATGCGGCGAGCACATGTGAATTGGCTTGAAGTGCGAGACCGAACGCTTTGCCCACCGGGCCGGAACCGCACACTACGACCTTTCGGCCGGCAATGCGCTTCCCAAGGTATTTTGCTTTGCACTCTCTGAATGCGACCTCGCCGTATCTAGAATCGGTTCTGGACAGGCGATTTGGAGACTCACGCCACTCGAGAAGTGATATCGGCACCTTGCCGAGTATGTGGCCTGACTCCCACAACCGGAGAATCAAGTCGTAGTCTTCCGGCCAGCTGTTCGCCCGGTAGCCTCCGACGTACTCGAATGCGTCTCGCCTGAGCACGAGCGTAGGATGAGGAATCGGGCATTCAACGAACATGTCGCGCTCGATTTCCTCAGGAGACACGACCGCATTGATCCACTTCTCGTATCGTCTGGCCCCGTCACGAACGTTCGATCGTGGGAAATATCGGATGAGTGTCCCGCACGCGGCCATCTGTCGCGAAGTGTCGAGCAGGTTGACCTGCATCTCGAGACGGAGCGGATCGGCGATGTCGTCCGCATCCATCCTGGCCAACAACTCACCGCGGGCCGTCTCCGCCGCGAGATTGAGAGCGCTCACGATTCCCCGCGGATGCGTCTCGATGCACCTAAGCCGGCGGTCGCGGCTTTCCCACTCTTTCAGCATGGTGTTCGTTTGATCCGTCGACCCGTCATCAACCGCTATGATCTCAATCGATTCGAAGGTCTGGTCAACCATGGACTGCAACGCTGCGTCCAGAGTTTCTTCTGCATCTCGGCACGGCAACAGGACCGAAACCCGTGGGGCGGCGTGAGTAGGCACAAGAGAAAGTGTAATCAGTCGACAGACTGCATGCCCGCAGATACCTTACCGCTGCCCGACGGCATCTGAATCAAAAACAGGAATTGTCATGCCCGACAGCTTGTTTCTCGCATTTGTAGTATTCGCCTATCTGCTGCTTCTCATCGGAGTAGGCGTCTACATGAGCAAGCGGGTGTCCATCGCCTCGGACTTCCTCATTGCCGGGCGCAAATTGGGTCTGGCACTCACGACTGCGACCCTGGCGGCTCTTCAACTCGGTGCGGGTGTGATCCTGGGCGGCTCCGCGATGGCCGCAGAATTTGGGTTGTGGCCGGGGATGTGGTACGGCATCGGATGCGGGGGCGGACTGATACTGGCAGGGCTCCTCGTCTCAGCTCGGATGCGCCGCGAGGGCGGGTACGTTCCACTCGACTTCTTCAGCGCGAGGTACGGAGAGAGACGGTGGGTGCGAACCTGGGGATGGTTGTCGAACATCCCAAGCCTGCTGGGGATTTTTGTGGCTCAGTTGATGGCTGCGGGATCGATACTGACAATCTTCGGTTTCGGATATACACAGGGGATCGTCCTGGTTGCAGTAGCGATCATGCTGTATGCCGGATTAGGCGGCATGTGGGGTGTGGTTACCGTCGACTTCGTTCAACTCAGCACGATCATTCTCGGTATTCCGCTCGTCGCCGTCGTTACGTTGGCGAGCGCCGGTGGAATAGCCGCTGCCAGCGATGTTATGCTGGCGCCATTCGTACCTTCGGGGTTAGGCACCCGCGCCATCTTCCTGATCGTCCCCTTCCTACTCTCGATTTCTGTATCATACGACGCTTTCATGCGTTACCAGTCGTCCAAGTCGGAGTCCGTTGCAAAGTGGGGCTGCATACTAGCAGGAATCATCGTGATCGTGCTGAGTTTCTGTGTCGGCGTCATCGGCGCGGTGGGGCGATCTCTGTTTCCCAATATCCCTCCCGACTCAGTGCTGCCACACACGGTCGAGGCATTGTTGCATCCGCTGGCAGCGGGCCTGGTCGTCGCCGCTCTACTCGCCGCGGTGATGTCGAGTTCCAACTGTCTGCTGATTTCACTAGCAGGGTGTTTCACGAGAGATTTGTACAACAAGGTGTTCAACCCGGGCACTCGTTTGGACGAACTGAAACACACGAAAATCATCGCGAGAGCAGTGATTGCGTTCGCCACACTCGCTGGAATCATGATCGCTAGCCGCGGCGGTGGCATCCTGGACACGATCATCATCTGGAACTACCCCTACATGGGCAGCATGCTCGTGCCGTTGCTGGGCGGTGTGTTATTCCCGCGCGCCACTGCCAAGGGGGCAATCGCCGCTATGTTCGTGGGAGGGATAATAGGCGTGTGTGCGTTCGTCGTTGGTGCGCCGGGCCGGATGCAGGGGCTGTTCAACGTCGACCTCGGCCTGCTCACCGCGTACATGGCTTCGGCAATTGTGTTCGTCACCGTCAGCCTTTACACCTCGCGACAATCAAAACAGGAATGAACGCAGACGTAAACGCCATAGAGTGGCCCTATCCGATCCGCTGGAACGAGACCAAGTCTGTAGCTGCAGACGTATTGGTACTCGGCGGCGGAATCGCTGGCTGCTGGGCAGCTATCGGCGCGGCAAAGAGCGGCGCGAACGTCGTGGTGGTCGAAAAAGGTGCCACTATATCGAGCGGTGCGGGCGGGTCTGGTTGCGACCACTGGGAGTCGGCAGCCACGAACCCGTGCTCGCGCGTCACTCCTGAGGAACTCACACGCGCGCTTGTCGACAGTCACGGCGGATACTGTAACGGAATCTCACACTACATAGAATGCCGAGAAGGTTACGACCGTCTCTTGGACCTCGAGAAGATGGGCGGCAAGATCCGCGACACCGACGACGAGTTCGCGGGAGCGGATTTCCGAGACGAAGCCACCAAACTCCTATTCGCCTACGACTATGAGAACAGGTACACCCTTCGCGTATGGGGTTCAACCTTTAAGTCTGCGCTGTACGGTGAATGCAAAAGACTCGGTGTGAAGATCTTCGACAGGACGATGGCAACGACTTTGTTGTCGGAGGCAGGCCGGCAGGGTGGCAGAGTTGCAGGCGCAACAGGTGTTCACACGAGAACCGGCGAGTTCTTTGTCTTTCAGGCAACGGCATCCGTCCTCTGCATGTCGCGTCCATCGAGGTTGTGGCTGTTCTCGACCGATCTGCCCGGCGTGTCTGAATTTCGACCCCCGCAGTGCAATGGCGACGGGCACGCCATGGCCTGGAACGCCGGCGCCGAGTTCGCAATGATGGAGAAGTCGGTGAGGGCCGAGTGGTCTGGCAATCGAAGCTACCCCCCATACGGCACCGGCAACACGCACAACACCTGGTATGCGTGTTCGATGGTAGACGCCAAGGGCCGGGAGATTCCTTGGGTCGATCGAGATGGGAACATCCTCAGCGATTTTTCCCAACGTTACAGACCGGCCGAAGGTCAGAGACTCTACTTAAAGGGTGGCTGCGATCCGGACATACCTTCGTACGAATTCATGGGTCCGGACATATTGCCTGTGGACGAGCTCCTAAGGCGAGGCTATGAGTTGCCACTGTACGCCGATCTACCGTCGATGCCGGAACACGAACGGCGAGCCATCTGGGGCGTCATGGTCGGTGAAGAAGGCAAGACGAAGATCCCCATCCTCCACAATTACACACGCGCTGGATTCGATCCTGACACAGACTTGCTGCAAAGCTACGGAGAAGGCTGGCAATCCGCGGCATTTCAGCCCAACGAGCGGCAGTTGTTTGGATTTCCGGGCGGCTTGATGAACGATTGGTGTTTGCAGACCAACTTGGAGGGCCTTTACGCGGCCGGAGACCAATTGTTCGCTTCGAACTGTCACGGTCATGCCGCGGCTACCGGTCATTATGCGGGAAGGCATGCGGCGAGCTATGCCGAAGCTGCCCCGTCACATGACGTAGACGAGTCCCAAGTCCAACGCGAACGGGAGCGTGTGTTTTCGCTGCTGGGCGAGGGTGACGGAGTGAGTTGGAAGGAAGTCAACGCGGCGATCTCACAGATCATGCAAGAGCACTGTGGCGCAATCAAGAGCGACGCCTTGCTTGAATCCGGCTTGAAAGCGTTGGGCGATCTCAGAAAACGAGATGCTCGTTTGCTACATGCCAAGAACCCGCACGAACTGACCCGTTCTCTCGAAGTCCTGAACGTACTCACGAATGCGGAGTTGGTGCTTCACGCGTGCCTGGCTCGAAAGGCAAGCGCAAGGTACTTGCTGTTCAGTCGGTCGGATTTCCCAGAGGAAGACCCACCGGAGTGGCACAAGTTCGTCACAGTGCGAATCGAAGACGGCTGCGTGTCACGGGGTGACTCAGCGATCGACTACTACGGAGATATTGAAGGCGAATATTTGACTCACAACGCTGCTTACAGGCTCGGGGGGGAAGTGTGATGGAGGAGCGTGCGTTCGTGACCCCCGAACCGGCGACTTCTCCACCGCTCACGTTCGACTCCGACATATGCATCGGCTGCAACATATGCGTTGACGTATGTCAGGTGGACATAATGCTGCCCAATCCCGAAGTGGGGGAACCACCGATCTTGGTCTATCCGTCCGAGTGTTGGTACGACGGCAGCTGTGTCTCCGCGTGTCCCGAGCCGGGCGCGATCACGCTTAATAGCATGGCCGGCAGAAGTGTGTGTTTTCGCCGCAAAGAGACCGGAGAAGAATTCCACGTGTAATCGAACGATTCAGCGGCAGAACCCCCTACCGCGGAATCCCTATCGCGTCGACGATGGACGACGCCAATTCAGCTCGTAGGTCACTGATGAGCCCCGCCATGCTCGGATCGTCTATCAAGTTCCGCATCTCGTAAGGGTCGTTCACCAGGTCGTAGAGCTCTGCCTCATCGGGATGCTGCATCCAATGGATGTACTTGTATTCGTGGGTACGGATGGCTCTGTAATCCATATCCACGAGCCAGGGGAACGGGTTCTCGTAGGTGTAAAACTCGATCAGCACGGACTCACGCCATCCGGCGTCGTTGCCCAACATCAACGGCACGAACGAGCGGCCCTGGATGTGATCGCCGATTGGCGCACCGGCTATGTCGAGAACCGTCGGAGCGATGTCGACCGATGCCACCAGCCCTTCGACAGTATCTCCAGCTGTAGTCGCGGCGGGGTAGCGTACGATCAGGGGTGTTCTTATCGCCTCCTCGTACGGCATACGACGCTCCAGTGACAACCCGTGCTCCCCGTAGAAGAACCCATTGTCGCTCATAAACAAGATGAACGTCTCATCCAAGATTTCTTTGGCGGTGAGTGCGTCGACTATCCTCCCAACGCCGTCGTCCACCGCCAACATCATCTCAGCACGGCGGCGGATTGTCTCGTCGCTCGAAAACGGATCGAGCTCGTCCTCACCCCATTCCTCGACGATCTCATCTGAGAACTTGTAGCTCAATGCCCTGTGCAGAGCAGGTTTGCCCGTCAGTTGGTCGAGCGAGGTGAGCGCATTGTCGCGCGGGGGGAAAACCGCTTCTTCATACCGGCCTCTGTGGCGAGGTGCAGGCATATAGCCTCGCAGCACACTCAGGTCGACCGATCCATCGTCGAGTTGTACGGCATCAGGATGGATCGCCTTGTGCCCAATGTAGATGAAGAACGGGTTGTCGCGTTCTCGCTCGATAATCTCTACGGCTCGGTCGGTGAAGACGTCGGTGATGTATCCCTCGACCTCATGAATACGTCCGTCTTCATAAAGTTCCGGATTTGTCGTACGTCCCTGCCCCGGTATCGCTACCCAGTTGTCGAACCCCGGCCTGGGAGTGGGATCGTTACCCATGTGCCATTTGCCGAGGAAAGACGTCTCGTACCCATGCTCCTGCAACGCCTGCGGAAAGGTCTCCAGGCGATGACTCATGCGGTTGCGGGCCACATTGTCGATTATCCCGTGTCTGGAGGGATACTGACCCGTCATGATACAGGCTCGGTTCGGCGAACATAGCGGCACCGAATGGAACGCATTGGCGAACTGCACGCCGTCGCGTGCGAGCGCATCGATGTTGGGAGTCTCCAGAAAGGGATGGCCAGCAATGCCGAGTTCATCCCATCTCAGGTCGTCCACCACGATCACGATGATATTGGGTGAGCCGTTTCGTCTGATTGAACTATCTGTCGTCTCGTCTTGCTCTGTCGACTCGCATGCGGTGAGCAAGAGGACACTTACGATCAAGGCAGTAAAATAAACGTGGCGGAGCATTCGGGTTAGCCTCCCGGATCCTGTCCGTTATCGATGCGCGTTGCCGCTCGAGACAGAGCGACGCTCTGGACAAAGCTGTGCATTGGACAAAGCTGCGCTTTGTTTGCGCAAACCGAGGGAGAAAATAGTTGCGGGAGGGGTTTTGGGAAGACCTCGACCTGTCTGGCATGAAGAAGGCCGCCTCGATGAACTCGAGACGGCCCCGCTTTCGCAAATTGATTCGACGACGCTCTACTCTTCCACCATCCTCACGTTCTCCGCCGCAGGACCTTTATCGCCCTGTACGACGTCGAACTCCACACGTTCACCCTCTCTCAAGGACTTGAAGCCGGAAGCTTGGATCGCTGTGTAATGGACGAAGCAATCCTTCTCACCATCTTCGCGAGTGATGAATCCGAACCCCTTCTGATCGTTGAACCACTTCACGCTCCCGATGACACTCATTGCCGTACTCCCTCAATGTGAATTTGTTGATAGCGCAGGAATAAAAGGTAACGTTGGCCCCAAAGGCTGCAAGGCATTGAGTCTCCCCATTGAAACCGTTGCACTGCAGCAAACGTTTGTTTGATAGCGTAGCTCACAACATACGAAGGACTTCAGATATGACCACGACGATTCGGCGTTTCGGATGTTTGCTATCAATCTGTGTATTCCCGCTGCTGACGGCATGCACTCGCGATGTCGAACCGGACAGGCTCGCAATGCTCGCTTCCGCCGAAGAACACACTCGGTTGGAAGCAGCGATGCCCACGCTGCTGGAAAGCGGCGAGGTAACTGGATTGTCCCTCGCGATCGTTGCCGATTCGGGAGTCGCCTGGAGCAAGGGCTTTGGGATTCGCAGTGCCGAGACCAATGTGCCAGTTGATACATCCACCGTCTTCGAGGCTGCGTCGCTCAGCAAACCGGTGTTCGCCTACTCCTTCTTACAGCTGGTTGACGACGGCGTTTTCGATCTCGATACACCGATCTCCGAATCCTACGAGTACGAGGCGATCGTCCACGACGATCGGTACAGCCAGATCACGCCCCGCATGGTACTAACACACAGCCCCGGGTTTCCCAATTGGCGTCCTCGTGGCGGGCAACTCACTATCAACTTCGAGCCAGGCAGCGAATTCAGCTACTCAGGGGAAGGATTCGTATATCTACAACGTGCGGTCATGTCCGTGACCGGAGAACCGCTCGAGCAGCTTGCGAGCAGACTGGTGTTCGAACCGCTCGATATGCCAAGCAGCAGCTACCTGTGGCAAGAGGAGTTCGAGGAATCGGTTGCCATGCCGCATGGAGCGGATGGCGAGGTACTCAGGAAGTACAAGCCTCAGGCCGGTCGAGGAAACGCTGCGGCGAGCCTGCACACAACCGCTCCAGACTTCGCTCGCTTCGTCATGGCCGTCATGAACGGCTCAGGACTTGGTGATAGCACCGCTGCCGCGATGCTGACTCCTCAGATCGATGTTGATTCGAACGTCACCTGGGGCCTCGGCATCGGCTTGCAAGACAACGAATTCGGCCGCGGATTCTGGCACTGGGGAGACAACACAGGATACAAAGCCTACACGCTTTCCTATCCGGAACGTGGCATCGGCGTCGTGTGGTTCACCAATAGCGAGCACGGGCATACGATCTTGAATGGAATGCTCGGCCTGGTTTTCGGCGGAGAGCATGCTGCTTCGGGGTGGCTGGGATACGAACAGTACGATTCACCAGTGCGCTTCGTTCGGGAAGAATTGGAGCGTGTTTACGCCGAGGCAGGGATCAACGCTGCAATTGAGAGATATCACCAGCTCAAAGCGAGCGAACCTGCGGATGCCTTCGACGAGTTCCTGCTCAACTCACTCGGCTACCGCCTCATGCGCAACGAGCGCCTCGAAGACGCAATCGTGGCATTCGAGTTGAACGTTGCCGAATACCCCGACGCCTCGAACCCGTACGACAGTCTGGGCGAGGCATATCTCGCGGCTGGCGACACGAGCCGCGCGATCGTGAACTACCAACGGTCTGTAGAGTTGGACCCCGACAACACGGCAGGAGCCGCCGTGCTCGAGAGGCTGCGCGGGAGTTCCGAATAGGTGTCTGAACAGAGTGTCAGACGAGCGGCATACGTGGTGAATTCTTAGCCGCGGCAACAACCTACTGCCTGGGTACCCGTGACGCCGCCACATACGGCTGCAACACCTCCGTACTCACCCAGTAGATGTCGTGGTTTGCGTAGAAGAAGAGAATCCGAGTATCCGGTGACAGCGCTGCGGTCATTATCTCTCCTATGTCACTGATCTCGTCGATCCTCGCCCCAACCGACCAACCGCCATCCCCCAACGGGAATGAGATGTAGAGGCCGCCGTCTTGAGCGTCGAATATGAGAAAGGTCTCGTCCGGGGCGATCAACGGATGGGCTGCCTGTATCGAGTTGATTCCACCCTCGAGCCGCTCGCACTCCCCGTACTCTCCCTGGTCCGGTCGGTAAACGCAGAGGCCGCCGCCCGCAGCGAAGTCGAGATTCGTCACATAGGCGTTCCCGCTCGATGCGGTTGTTACAAACATGCCGGGAAAGAGATACGCTGGATCACCCCATCTCTCCCCCGCCCGTTCCATTACCCAAATGCCGTAAGCCTCGTCGGCACTCACACCCGCTCTCTCCCTACCGCTTCCGAAGTACAGTTTGGAACCGTCCGCCGGAATGAAGGGTTCGTGATCGAGTCGATCGGAGTTGAACGGGGCATACTCCGGCGCCGTCCAGCCGTCCTCCCGCCAGTAGGCAACGTAGATGTTGGACCCTCGATTGAAGTAGAACTCCCTGCCATCTGTTGAAAAGGTGCAACTGAACTCGTGGCCACCCCTGGTCGACACTATCCCGGGGGCAAACACCTCTGGAACCGTGCCGGGAAGCGGCTGTCCGAAGTACGGTCCATCGAGACCTGTCGACGAGCCTGGTTCGAACATGTTCAGCACTTTGGTCTCTGCAGCCGCTTGTTGGATTGCGGCATCCAATCGGGGCAGCCTCCACCGCGCGTCGTTGGTCGAATCCAACGCAAGTGCGCGTTCAAAACTGCGTTGCGCGAGGTCCCGATCCTCCAAATAGATCGCCACCTCCCCAAGATTCCCCCACGCTCGAGCCAGATCGGGGAACATGGTGGTCGCCGCTTCCTGCACGACGTGAGAAACCTCAATATGCCCAGACATCAGCTGTTGGTATCCGGCCCCGGTCAACGCGTCTCCGTCAATCGAATTCTCTTCCCCTCGAGTGTCGGCGAGCTCGTTCAGGCGCTGCACCAAGTACTCTGCATCGTGCTCGGCCGCCAACCTCACGGCATATTCCGCAGGCGATTCGTCCGAGCGGATCCCATCTGGCGTACATGAAGAGGTGCTAGTGAGTAGCACAACAAGAACAACCGGCTTGAGATTCATTTGGAGATCCTCTTTGAATTGCGCGTCCAGGGTGCAAGGCATACGAGTGCAGCAACTAGGGTCCTATACGTGAGGAAACCGCGTGCGGTTCCGGGGGGTCGGTTTGGAGAGGCTTCGTATTGGGATTGAGGTACCCTTCCCTCTTCCCTATTCCCCTTTCCCTGGGGAAGGGGGAAAGGGGAAAGGGGAAGGGTCAGGCGCTCCGATACAACTTCGTCAACACAAACTCCCTGTGACCCAGTACCTCATTTGAGGTCAGGCGACCGTTGCAGGTGCGAACGATCATCTCGAGCAGGTTTTCGCCCGACTCGTCCAGTGTCATTTCGCCGCGCAAGATCGCCGAGCAATCGTAGTCGATGTGTTCGCTCATCGTCTCACAGGTGAGAGGATTGGCAGAGAGCTTGATCACGGGTTCGATCGGGTGGCCGATGATGTTGCCCTGCCCGGTTGGGAAGAGATGTACAACAAATCCTGCCGCCGCCCACAGGGTAACTGCCTCAGCGGCAGCCGAAGACGTATCCATGAACCACAGGCCCGGCCCCTTCGGTTCTTCGGCAGGCTTCAGAACGCCAACATACTTGCACTTCTTGCCGATCTTCTGAAGATTCCCGAACGCCTTCTCCTCGATCGTCGTTAGACCGCCCCGGATGTTGCCCTTCGTCGGCTGGGAGCCGGACAGGTCATCGGTTTTGTGCCGGTTGATGAAATTGTTGTACTCGTTGAATGTGTCCATGAACTGCTTGCCGACTTCGGGAGTGGCGGCACGAGCGGCACATACATCTTCGGCACCGGTCAGCTCCGACGTCTCCCCGAACGATATGGTGGCGCCAATCGTTTCGAGTTTTTCGAAAGTGTTGCCTACCGTGGGGTTCGACGCGAGGCCGGAGGTCGTGTCTGACTCGCCGCATTTGGTCGACACCCAGATCTCGCTCAAATCGCACTCCTCGCGACGCAATTCCGAGGCCCAGTGCACGTATTCCTTCGCCTGCCGAGAGGCTGCCGCGATAGTTCCGATGTCGCCGGTGCGTTCGATGGCAAACCCGGTGACCGGCTTGCCGGTGGCGGCGATGCCCTCGACGATCCTGTTGGTCCATTCGGGTTCGATACCGATCACGACCGCCGCGGCCACATTGGGGTTTGCTCCGGTACCTATGATGGTGCGGAAGAACAACTCAAGGTCTTCTCCGAACTGGAGGCGGCCGTAAGCGTGCGGTAGAGCTATCGTGCCAGTGATGTTGTTTGCAACCGCTTCGCATGCTGTATTCGACAGGTCATCGAGCGGGATTATAGCGACGTAATTCCTTACTCCCACTCGTCCATTCTCTCGCCGATATCCGAGGACTTTGGTATCACTCATAACTACCACCTCCTCGTCTTGAGATTGTGGATGTGAACGTGGTGGGCGGCCGCGATGTCTTCTACCACCTTGCCGATGTCGGCTTCGTATTTGATGACCGAATCACCGACCTTGTGGTCCTTCAAAGCGATCTTGTGGCCCAAGGGGATTTCCTCCAGGATCTCGATTTCCATCGCTTCCTGGGAATCCATATATAGACCTTTGGCGGTCTGACCTACCTTGAGATCGACAGTGGCAACTCCAACAGTGTCCGCCGTGTCGTGCACGAGGAACTGAATTGCCGGTTTCGAGTCGGACACGTTCTGACTCCTCAGATTATGGAATTGGTGCTTTTTAACTATCTGCTGGACGTATGAATGTAATCGGGAAAGTTGCGCCCGCTGTGCCGCTCATCGAGATTCAGATTGCTGTGAGAAACACGAAAACGTTCGAACGAACGGGAGAACATATGAAACGCACAATTGTGAAGTCAATCGCGGGCCTTTCGCTGCTTCTGGTTCTTGCGGCGGTGGGGACACAGGGACAGACCCTGCAAACCCCGGGCGAACTCACGAATTTCAGGGCTGGCCCAACGATGTACGAGGACCTGCTGGAATTCGTCTACGAGCTAGACGCTCAGAGTCCCCTCATGCAGGTACAGCATGTTACCGAGACCCTTCGCGGACGCGAAGTGGTTTTGGCCATCATGGCCAACCCGCCGGTTTACCAGGCGTCCGACGTGATCGGGTCCGACAAACCGGTCGTGCTGATCGTCAACAACGTGCACGGCGGAGAGGTAGCAGGTAAAGAAGCCAGCCTCATCCTCATGCGTGATCTGGTGCTGGGTGAGCTGCGACCCCTATTGGACGAAGCCATCGTACTGAACATCCCATCCATTAACCCCGACGGCGCCGAGGAAATGCGCAGGACCAACGAGCAGAACTTCGACATGAACAGGGATTACCTGAAGCTCGAGTCGCAAGAGATTCAGGCGCTCCTGACCAATGTGATCAACGTGTGGCAGCCCGACATCCAGGTGGATACCCACCATGGCGGTTCCGCCCCATACGTCATCACCTACCAGACGATAATGAACCCGGCAGGTGACTCGGAGATCATGCGGGTCGCGAACGAAATGATCATCCCGCAGATCCGTGAGGCCCTGCGCGCTGAAGACTATGACGGTTTCTGGTATTCAGGTCCCCGCCGTATCAACGGAGTCGAGGGTTGGGCACCAACATCGGTCGAGCCCAGGAAGCAGCATGTGTACTCGGGGCTCTCGAACATGATCGACTTCCTCTTTGAGACGCCGTCCGGGACTCACCGTGTCGTCGACAACGGCACCAGAGTGGTTCCGATTCCACGTGAGGAGAGGTATCAGCATCAAGTGCGCGGCGAATATATTGCCCAGCGCGAGATGATTCGGTTCGCGGCTGAGAATCCAGAGCTGGTACGCGAGACGGTCAGAGGTGCTAAGGAGCGCGCGACCGCCCTCGGCGCTGACGACTCCGACAACGACCAGATAGTGCTCGAGTATGAGCAGGTTGCCAAGTTCGAGACCGACATCTGGAGAGATACCGAGTGGGGTGCGGACCGCGACCCATATGCTCCCAGAGATCCCAATCGTGTTGCCGAGTACGAACTGCTGCGGCTACCGGTGTTCACGAAGTTCGAGCCCACCCGCACCACCACACGGCCGTGGGGATACGTGTTGCCACCGCAACTCGCCTACATCGTTCCGCTGCTTTTGGACCACGACATCTCGGTTCAAGAGCTGACCGAGGCCGCGAGCCTCGAGGTAGAGGTGTACTACGCGACGTCCATGGACAACTCGCAGTACTTCCAGGGCCACTATCTGAACAAGGTCACTGCTTCAAAGCGGACGGAGACGGTCGAGTTTCCGGTTGGTTCTTTCTTCATACCTTCGGGCCAGCCCAAGGCAAACCTCATCAGCTACATCCTGGAGCCCGAGACTGACGACAATCTCATTACCTGGGGTTTCCTAGACAGTTTCCTACAGGCAATGGATGAAGAACAAACCCAGCGCTACATCGAAAGAATGGCACAGATGCGTGCGCGCAGAGGAATAGAAGGCCCACCACCTCCGGGACAACTCATCCCATTTTACCGTCTGATGAACAGTACGGCACTGCGGGGTGTGTTGGTGGAGAACTTCAACGAATACGAGCGGAATAGATACGTTAGGAAGTGAGTTGTGAGTAGTAAGTGCGGGTGCCCGCCGACGGCCAAAGTGCCCTCGGCGGGCATCTTCGTTCATGCCTCCTCGACGAACAAAGCCCGTACTGAGTCGGTGAGCGAGACCGCCATGTGTCGGTGTTCGTCGCCCGATGGGATGAATACACAGTCACCTGGTCCATAGACCTCAGTGCAGCTATCGTAGCGGATTTCAAATTCCCCTTCGACGATCATCCCCACGTGGCCTCTGTTGCACCAATGGGGTTCCATCGACTTGAAGTATTCCACGAGCCTCAACTTCTTCCCGTCCTGCACCACGATCTTGTGTCTGATGCCAGGCATCGGCTCTTTCCACTCCATCGAATCGAAATCGACCCTGTAGCTGCTCATGCGTTGCTCTGGTGCCACGCAGCAAGTAACTCCGATTCGCGCTCGGCAGAGATTCCCGCTCTCAGCTCTTGTTGCCGTTCGATTGGTCGTGACTTGTGGAATGCGAGTGTATCTCTCGCGGTCACCTCGAGTGGTCGGTACTTCAAGCCCGCTGCCAACGGCCGAGAGAGGTCCCAGCGGTTAAAGCCGATGCGGTCTTCTTGGGCAGGCATCCACAACGGCATGTGGGAGTACGGGCGCACCTCGTTTTCCAGCAGAAAGTCGGTCGATGCCCATGTAAACGAGACGGGGTTGGTCGTAACCGCATCAACCCCATCTAGCATGCCTTCGAACGTCAGAGGTGTTGCGGGTCCCAGTGCGTTGAGCACGCCAAGCGTTCCCTCTTCGACGAGGTGAACGTACCATTCCGCCAGATCGCGTACGTCGATGAACATCACGTTGTTGTTCGGATCGCCGGGTGCGAGCACTTCCCCGCCCCGATCTACACGGGCAGGCCAGTAGGTGAAGCGGTCCGTTTGATCTCCCGGGCCGACAATCAGGCCAGGTCTCACAATGAGAGTGCGCTCCGGGAACGCCCGCTTGGCTTCTCTCTCGCACAGCGACTTTCGTGGGCCATACCCCAGATCGTCTTCTTGATCGGTCATAGACAGGTCGTGGTCGAAGACCTGCCCCGTCTCTTCGTTCAGCCCGACCTCGCTGAAATCGCTGTACACCGACCTAGTGGAGGTGAACAGATATGACTCGGTCGAGTCTTTGAGCAGCTGGGCTGACGCGCGTACCCACGTAGGCCGGCTCGCCGAGTTGTCGATCACCACGTCCCAGGTGTGTCCCTCCAAAGCCGTGAGATTGTCACTTCTGTCGCCGACGAGCTTCTCGACATCGGGGAACAGGTGTGTGTTGGTGCGTCCACGGTTGAACAGTGTCAGAGTATGTCCACGATCCAGCGCATGCTGCACGAGGTGAGGACCAATGAAGCCGGTGCCACCTAAAACCAGTATTCGAAGTGGGTGCTGCGCCTGGTTCGCGTTGCTTGTGGCGCACCCCACCAGTGGAACCGCGCTCAGCCCTAGTGCCGCGGCTGCAGTTGTTTGAAGAAAATCTCTGCGTGACGTTGTCATGAGTTGGTCCCGCCTACTTTGCACGTTCGGTCATAGATGTTGGACTTTCGAAGCTCGCCGTTGAAGTTGGACGTTCGCCGGCGGATGTTCAACCTCCCGCGTTCTTGCGCTCTAGGTGATTTACCCGGATAATTTCCAAATCGGTTGATTCGGCCGTTCACCGCACCCAGTCGTCCGACGCGTTAAAACCACGGAGGCTCAATGCCCAGCGAAGGCACCGTCTACCCGCCAACTCAGGACATCATCGACGCATCCCACGTTCCCGACTACGACGCATTGCGAGCTGAGGCTGCCGCCGATCCGTCGGAGTTTTGGGATCGTATGGCGCGGGAGCTGGATTGGTACCAACCGTGGACCAAAGTAATGGATGACTCCGACGCGCCTTTTTTCAAATGGTTCGTTGGTGGAAGGACCAACATCGTCCTGAATGCGCTCGACCGGCACCAGGCCGACGCCACCAGGAATAAACTCGCGTTGATCTGGGAGGGCGAAGACGGCACGCTTCGGACTTTCAGCTACTTCGCGCTCAACCGAGAAGTGTACCAGTTCGCAAACGTCCTCAAGAGCATGGGTGTGAGCAAGGGAGACCGTGTTACCATCTATATGCCGCGAATACCAGAGCAGATGATGGCGATGTTGGCGTGCGCCAAAATCGGTGCGGTCCATTCGGTCGTGTATGGCGGCTTCTCGGTCGAGGCTCTGGCCGGCCGCATAGAAGACTCCGAGTCGCGTGTGCTGATAACCGCCGACGGCGGTTATCTGCGCGGCAAGATCGTTCCGCTCAAGGAGATCGCAGACGAAGCACTACGGCGCTGCGGTACTGTCGAACATGTCGTAGTGGTCAGGCGCACTGGCGAGGAAGTCGCCATGGAAACCGAGCGTGACTACTTCTATGACGAATTGATGACGCTGCCCATAGCTCGTGGCCACGAGACAACCTGCCCCACCGAAGAGATGGATGCAGAAGATCCCCTGTTCATGCTCTATACGTCCGGGACCACGGGCAAACCCAAAGCCATCGTGCACACACACGGCGGCTATCAGGTCGGAATCTCGACCACCTTGAAATACGCGTTCGATCTCAAACCCGAAGACAGGTGGTGGTGTGCTGCCGACGCCGGATGGATCACGGGCCATAGCTACATCGTGTATGGGCCTCTGATTCTCGGAGCCACATCGGTGATGTACGAAGGCGCACCGACATATCCCTATCCCGACAGATGGTGGCGCGTTGTGGAGCGATACGGCGTGTCGATCCTTTATACCGCACCTACCGCCATTCGGGGCCTGATGCGGTTCGGCGAATCCTGGGTGAAGAAACGCGACACATCTACACTTCGCCTGCTCGGCAGCGTTGGCGAACCGATCAACCCAGAAGCATGGCGCTGGTACTACGAGGTTGTCGGCGAGAGTCGCTGCCCAATCATCGATACCTGGTGGCAGACTGAGACGGGCGCCTTCATGATCACCCCTGTTCCGTCTCTACCGCTCAAACCGGGATCCGGCACCAAACCGTTCCCCGGGGTCCAAGCAGAGGTGCTGGATGAGGACGGGAATCAGGTTCCGCCTGGAGAGGAGGGGGCACTGGTCATCACGACCCCGTGGCCTTCGATGCTCCGCGGCATATATAAAGATCCCGAACGGTTCAAGGCGCAGTATTGGTCGACCTACCCCGGCAAGTATTTGACGGGAGATTCAGCGAAGGTCGATAAAGACGGTTACTTCTGGATCATCGGCCGGACGGACGACGTGATTAAGGTCTCCGGTTACAGACTGGGAACGGCGGAAATCGAATCTGCCCTGGTGAGCCACTCCGCGGTGGCAGAGTCGGCGGCCATCGGCATTCCTCACAACGTCCGCGGCAACGTCATTCATGCGTACGTGATTCTCCGAGACGGATACGAGGCTACGCAGGAGCTTTCGAAAGAGCTCGTGCTCCATGTAGGTCGTGAGGTCGGACCGATTGCGAAGCCTGAAGAGATCGAATTCGTGGATAGCCTGCCGAAAACCCGGTCGGGCAAAATCATGCGAAGGCTTCTCAAGGCCAGGGCGCAAGGGCTACCAGAGGGCGATATCTCGACGCTGGAGGATTAGGGCCCTCAAACGGAGACGATGGGTTGCGCATCGTTACAAATATTGTCACTCTTGAATAGCCTTTTTTCAACGAGGAACATCCATGCGCAAGTACCTCACCACATTACTACTGCTTGCGGGAGTCGTTTGTGCGACCCACCCGGCACGAGCTCAGGAAGAAAGCAGCTTGAAAGCCGTAGGCGAGCAGGCGCCCAATTTCACAATACCCGGCGCGACACGTCATGGCGTACTCCGCGACCAGGTCAGTCTCAGCGACTACCGCGGAGAGACTGTAGTGCTGGCATTCTTCTTCCGCGCCAGGACGGGTGGCTGAACGGCTCAAATGCACGCGTACCGTGATATGTACGCGACAGTGTTTGAAGGTGGCAACAACGTGGTCTTGATTGCGATCAGCGCTGACTCTCCAGAAGACCTCGCGTCGTGGGCGGCAGACGACGATTTCCCCTTCTTGATGGCGACGGATACGGATTGGGCGGTCGCCGCCAGCTACGGCGTACCTCTGAGGGAGAACAGATTCCTCGGTGCACGTACCGTCGTCGTGGTGAATCCGGAAGGCGAAGTGGCGTGGCACGTCGAAAGGTTCCAACAGGGTGACGTCGCTGCCTACAACGAGCTCAGAGCGGCTATTGATGCGGCTAGGTCGGGATCGTCAGACCCGTCCTAGCTACTTTCGGGGCCTCCGCAGCTTGGAGTCCTCGCCGACAGAGCGCGGTTCATAACGTATCTCCGCGGAGACTTGAGCGAGCTTCGGGGATACGTTGGACCACGCGCAATGAATTGTCCTGGAAGAGAAAAATACTACGTCACCCGCCTTAACCTCGTTTGAGACCCAGTCAACCTTTGGTTCGACCTGCAAACCCGAGAATGCGGTGAAGTGGTCTTTGACGTCGCGCCTCTGAGAACCCGGCACGACGCCGAGCGGCCCTACGTCCAACGGCATATCCACCAAAGGCACCCACAGAGTCCACATGCTGTCGCAGTGGGGGAGGTACCATTCGTCTTGGTGCGGGAGCGTCGTTTGTTCGGGGCACCCCGGTAGCTGGATCCAGCAGAAGTTCATGGAAGCAAGCCAAGCCGGTTCACCCATTACGGCCTCGTGGATATCCATGATGAAGGGTGCCTCGGCCAGAGCGAGGAAATCTGGGTGTTTGCAAAAAACCGGCTGAAACTTGACCCAATCTCGGTCGTCCCACCCTTTCCCAGATAGTTTCGCGTCTGGCATAGCTTGCATGATCGGCTGATTCTTTGCGTCTTCTTGCACCCAGCCGACATTGACGAACGCCTCCCGAGTGAAAGCACGGACAGGTGCGAGCAGCGATTCGGGGATCAAACCGCGAAAATGGAGGTACCCCTGATCTTTCGCAACCGAGCGCAGTTCTTCCCGCTCATCGAGCAGCTGCGACGACTCGTTGAAGGGGCTCACTCGGCGTTCGCCGGGGAGCATGAGTACGCTCACGGTACACTCCTATCAACCAATGGCAGTTACGCCATACCACCGAACGTTGCGCCCGTTCTTCCTGCGGTCAAGCCCCCGGCGGAAATCGCTCTTTTCTATTAGCTTCTCATCCGCTGACCTAACCACCCCGTCAGGGAGACATGCGATGAGGTCCACCGTACGATTCTCGATTATCCTATCGCTGTGTTTGCTGCTGTTTCCATCTGCCTCTTCGCTCGCGTATGCTCAAGAGCAAGACAGCCTGCGCGCTATGCAGATCGAAGATTACGCACGTTGGCGCAGCATTGTGTCCGTGTCGATTTCGGATGACGGCAACTGGATGACCTACGGATATCGCACGCATCGCTCCGACGACACGCTCTACGTGAAAAGCCTGCAGTCAGATGCGGAATACGAGATACCCCGTGGTTCAGAGCCGGCGTTCTCTGACGACTCACGATGGGTGGCGTTTTCGCTCGACAAGACATTCAGCGAAGCCGAGAAGCTCCGCAAGGACCGGAAGCCGGTGCCGGAGCAAGCCGGCCTGCTCAACCTCGCTACGGGCGAGCGCATAACTTGGGACAACGTCGATTCGTTTGGCTTCTCGAAGGGATCGGGATTCCTCGCACTCAAGAAGGATGCTGCCGACCCCGACGCCGAGCATGACGGTACCGACCTCGTGCTGCGGAATTTGGCCGGAGGGTTTGACGCTGTCATCGGCAACGTAAACGAGTTCTCCTTCAACAAACCCGGCACCCATCTGGCACACACGATCGATGCGGCAGACCGAAACGGAAACGGTCTATACCTCTACGACCTGGCCTCCCGCATCGAAAACGTGCTGGACAGCGACACGCTGGAGTATTCGCGCATCACCTGGAATGAAGCAGGGACAGCGCTTGCGGCGCTCAAGGGTCTGAAACCCGACAGCCTCACGGAACGGGTGAACAGCCTAGTCGCATTTGTCGACGTGACCGAAAACCCGCGGCGCGTGGCAGTGGCTCCAACGGACCTCTCCGGGTTTCCAGCCGGCTATGTGATCAGCAACCGCGCCGGCCTTTCGTTCAGCGAAGATGTCTCGCGCGTGTTCTTCGGTATCAAGGCGCAGGAAGAGGAGTTCAAAGAGGACGAAGACCATCCTGTCGCCAACGTCGACATCTTCCACTGGAACGACGATCGCATTCAAACGGTTCAGGAAGCCCGCGCGAACCGTGACCGCAACTTCACGTATCGGGCTGTCTACAACATTTCAGACGACAGATTCGTGCAGCTTTCTGACTCGGGCATGCGCAACATCGCCCTGACCCGAGACGGCAACTGGGGCATCGGTAACAACGATCGGCCCTACATCTCCGACTGGGAAGAATCGCGTGCCGACTACTACCGGGTAAATACCCGCACGGGTGAGCGGACGCCGATGTTCGAAGCACAGAAACGCACGCTCGGTTTGTCGCCCGATAGCAAACACTTCCTGTACTGGAAAGACGGCCATATCTGGGATTATGCAATCGAAGAGGGGCGTTCCATCAACCTCACGGAGTCGGCACCGGTCAGCTTTGTGAACCAGGAGTTCGACCGCTTCGGAACGAAACCTCCGTACGGTGTTGCGGGGTGGACCGAAGACGGCGACGCGGTGGTGCTCAACCACAGGTACGATCTCTACCTGCAGCCGCTCGACGGGAGCGCCGCGACCATGCTCACCGAAGGCTACGGTGACGCAAACCGTGTTCGGCTGCGATATGTGAGGCTGGATTCGGAAGATAGGTTCATCGACCTGACCGATGAGCTCGTGCTATCTGCGTACGGCGACCTGACAAAACGCTACGGCTATTTCGTGTTAGACGGCGGCGACCTCGAGGAGCGCATCTGGGGCGACAGGATGGTTACCGGCCTTCGCAGGGCAAAGGACGCTGACCGCGTGCTGTTCGCGAAACAGACATTCAGCATGTTCCCGAACTACCACACCAGTGATATGCGGATGCGGAATCATGAACAGATTACCGACGCCAATCCGTGGCAGTCTGAGTACAGGTGGGGTCGCAGCATCCTCATCGAGTACCAGAACAAGGATGGAGTGCCTCTACAGGGTGTGCTGAGCATCCCTGACAGCTACCAGCCCGGCGAGAAGTTACCGATGTTGGTCGACTTCTACGAGAAAAATTCCCAGAATCTGTATCGCTACCCCAGGGCCGTCTTCAGAGACACCCCCATGTTCGGCAAGTACGTGAGCAACGGTTACTTGGTCCTGCTACCCGATGTGCACTTCGCCAACGGTACCACTCACGACAACATGCTGGATTGCGTCGAGGCCGCGACCAGAAAGGTCATCGAGCTCGGTTACGCCGATCCCGATCGCATCGGTCTGCACGGACACAGCTATAGTGGCGGCGGCGCTTCTTTTATCGCTACGCGATCGAACATGTTTGCGGCGATCGTTGCGGGCGCGGCGCCAATCGATCTGGCCGCCGAGTTCAATATTCTGTTCCATGGCAGCGGACAGAACAATCACAGTTACGACATCTACGGTCAGGGCCGCTACGGTACCGACCCCTTCACAAACTTCGAACTCTACAGATCCCAGTCACCGATCACATGGGTGGAGACGATGGACACTCCCCTGCTCTACCTGCACGGCAAGGAAGACGGGTCTGTCGAGTATTTGCAGGGCATGGAGTTCTACAACGCGCTCAGGTTCCTGGGCAAGCCGATCATCTTCGCCTCGTACCCAGGCCAGGACCACCATCTGAGTAAGCTGGAGAATCAGAAGGACTTTATGACCCGGATGGAGCAGTTTTACGACCACTACCTGAATGGTGCGCCGCCGCCCGACTGGATGGTGTACGGGGTGCCGTACCTGCAGAAAAGACAGGGAGCGAGGGCGCTGATGGAGGGGCGGGGGCGGTAGGGGCCGGCGCTTCGCGCTGAACTTCTAGTTCTTGATTACCCTCAGCCCCACTCCCGCTTCAGGATTAACCTCGAGCGTATATCCATCCGTCACCAGCGTTGGGGTGCCGTGGAATGTCGCTCCCCCTATTAGCCGTATCAGGTCGAACACGGTTCCGGGTGCCGGTAGTGCCGTCGTCTCGATCGCTATCTCACCATTGAGGCCAATCGGGATGCCGTTCATCTGCAGATACGTCGATGTGGCTGCATTGCCGTTGAAGATGAGGCTCGCTGCAGAATCTACTGCCAATCCGTAGCTCGACAGACCGCCCAAGATCGTGAGCGTGTCTTCAATGACGAAGGCGGATCCTGTCAGGTAGATCGACGCACTGTCCTCGAGCACCAACAGTGTGTCCTGGGAACGCCAGATCATGGTGCCACCGTTGCCAACGATGCGCGCAGATCTCATTTCCTTCGGTTCAGCACCATCGAACACAAAAGCGCCGCTATCTAGCGACGTATTATGGGCCCAGGTGCCATCAAATAGATGTACCTCCCCTCCAACCACAAAGAGCAAACCGTAGCCGGTGTACGCACCGCCTCCATCCACACCGATCACTCCGCCAGGGTGTACGGCCCCAAAACCGGCAACCTCGAACTCCGTCCCATTGATTGCGAGTGTTTGAGATTCAGTCGAATCACCCGACCCGATTTCGAACAACCCCACACTCACCTCATCCACTCCTTCGACACTGACGGTGTACGTTCCCGGGAGCATGATTAGGACAGTGTCGCCCGGATGTGGGACCCTTCCGCGTGACCAATTCGCGGAGTCGGCTCAATCTCCGCCCGCCGGATTTTCCCACCACACCTTCTCCGGCTGCGGCATGTTCACACCGACCCGCACCGACACCTCCAGGTTCCACTCAGGCACGCGAGCCGTGAGTTGCTGCCCTACGTTGTACGAGCCCACTGTCCATTCAACCGTGACTTCGCCCAGGCTATCGGTTTTCGCCGAGTCAGGTGCCACCGCACCATCGCCATGCGTTATCTCAAATGCCATTGGTACGTCTGCGAGCGGCATCGTATCACGATTCGTCACACGGAAGGCCGCGGGGAACGTCGTGCCTGGCGGCACAGAGTAGTAGGCGCAAAGGCCTTCGGTCCGCCAAATGCCATGGTAATCTCGGCACTGGATCAGCGCGGGCACCGAGTCGATGGGAATCGAATCTGAAACCCCGGTGGCCTCCACCACCTCGGTCAACGTTACTCCAGCTCCGAACGCCTGAGCTATCAGACGGTTTCTGCCAGGTTGCTGCCCGAGAGTCCAGCGCACAGTGGCCACACCTGCGCTATCCGTCAGCATCGAATCGGGTGTCACCGAGCCATCCTGCGCCATGCTCTCGAGCGCAGCCGTGTCTACCGCAAAGAACATTGGAATGTTCGGAAGCGGCGTCGAATCCCTCGCAACGACCTGGAACGAAACAGGGATCGTTGAGTTGACGGGATGAGGTCCGTAATTGCACTCCCCATCATACCGCCACCAACTGCTTGGCATGAGGCAGCGAATATGCGCGGGAACGGTATCGGGCGGCGGTGGACGTAGCATTCCGGTTGCCCACGCCGCTTCGGCTATCGTGGCTCCGTATCCGTGCGCTGTTACGATGAGACGGTTGTCTCCGGGGTTCTGGCCGAGCATCCAGGTTGTGGTAACGGTTCCGAGACTGTCGGTGGAGGCAGTGTCTGGAGACACGATACCATCCTGATACATGGTATCGTTCACTGACGTATCTACTACGAACCTCACGAACACGTTCTCGAGCGGCACCGTGTCGGCATTCACTACGCGGAACGAGACAGTCACGTCAGACTCGACCCAATGCATTCCGAAATCACAGTAGCGGAACGGTCTCCAGGTCAGATCGGGGGCCAAGCATTGGATGAACGCCGGAATCGAATCAAACGGTTCGATCGCAAGCGCCGAGAAGGTGCCGAAGACCACTTTCTCGCCCTCACCGGTGACTGCACGAGCCTCTAGGAGTTGAGGGCCGGGAGCCCCGAGAGTCCAATACTCCTGCGCAATTCCAGCATCGTTTGTATGGGCAACCCCGGCGTAGACCGAACCTCCGCCCTCAACGACTCGGAAGTTGATGACCTGGTTGAACACCGGCCGCTGTGTTGACGTGTCCACCACCTGGACGACGATCGGATTCGGAAGTTCTTCGAACGGAACACCGACCTGGGAATCTCCAGATACGACGTGCAACACCATGTTGGCCGGGTCGGGAATGGCGGTCGGGTCGCCGCAGGCGGTGTGGACCAGCGCACCGAAAACCGAGATGGAGAGACCCGCCTTGACGATCCACATTCTACGTCGAAACCGACGGGGACTTGGCATCACGCGTGGAGTATCCATGTTCCAGCTTCTCCCAACGACGGAGTTCGGCTAGGCGACGCGGGCGCCGCTTCTTTCAATGTATGGGTAATACCTGCGGCGGGCCATATTGGTCACATTGGCGGACGCTCGCGCATCACCTCACCTTATACACCATCACCCTCGTCTCCCCACCCAGATCAAACCGCTTGCCCTTCCCCGGTAACTTGTGATCCCGAGCATGTTCCACACATAGAACCTGGCAGAACGGCACTTCCAACCACTGTTTCACGATTCTATCCGCCTTGCGCGAGCCGTAAGGCGGATCCGCGAAGGCCATGTAGTATGCATTCTCGGGGAGTCGTTCGACAAACTGTATTGCGTCCTTCTTGAAGATCCTCGCGCGGCGCTTGATGGGAAACTTCGCAACATTGGCCTTTAGCGAATGGAGGCTGGACGGACCATCCTCGACGAAATCCACCTTAGCGGCCCCACGTGACAGCGCCTCGAGGCCAAGGGCTCCCGATCCGGAGAACAGGTCGAGAATGGAAGCCCCATTGATTTCCGGTTCCAACATCGTCATCCAGCGATCGCGAACGTCTTCGCTCGTCGGCCGCACCCGACCTCCGGGCGATACCAGATCCTTGCCTGCCCACTTGCCTCCCACGATGCGCATCGCTGTCTCCCCGGAGTTCCCAGTCGACCGATCCGTCTCCTGCTCTGCAGCCTGCACTCTGCACTCTGCAGCCTGCACTCTGCAGCCTGCACTCGTCACCAGATTACCCCTCTAGCGGAGAGCCTGCAACCTCGCGAGGTTAAATCTCATGCCCCCTAAGACAACAATATCCAGCTGCTACATGTGCTCGCTCGACTGCCCGATCGCCGTCGTGAGTGACGGAGATCGCATCGTTTCCGTAGACCATCCGGAATGCGTGCGCGCCGAAGGCATGATCGAGCAACGTGAGAGCCCAGATCGATTAACCAACGCCATGATGCGCGGCAATCACACCGAGGAGTGGAACGCTGTGGCCTTCGACCAGGCCCTCGACCGAACCGCCGAGGAATTGCTGGCGATCCGAGAACGCCACGGCCCACAATCGGTGGTCTTTGCGGTCGGGTTCACCAAGGAGGTGCGGCCATACCTCAAGCGGCTCGCTCGTGCATTCGGCAGCCCGCATTACATGACGGAGTCTTGCTGCTGTTTTGCCGCTACTGCCGTTGCAGCCCAGATCACGCTCGGAAAAGAGTACGGGTACTTTCTCGGTCCGTCGCGTAGGCGCTGCCCCGAGTCTGAATGCCGCCTCGTATGGTCCAACAATCCCGCCGAGAGCATGCTGGGTCACGACAAGTATCACTTGCTCGTCGACGCACCCACAGTGCCCACCATTGTGGTGGACCCACGGAGAACCAGCCTGACTGAACTGGCCGCGATTCACCTGCGACCGAGACCCGGAACCGACGGCGCTCTAGCGCTAGGCATGGCACATGTGATTGTCGAAAACGGGTTGTTTGATGCTCCGTTCCTCGAGAAGTACGCGCACGGATTTGACGAATATCAGGAATACGTCGCTGGGTTCACACCGGAGAAAACCAGCGACATAACCGGCGTCCCAGAGCAATCCATTGTCGATGCAGCCCTGCTCTACGGCAAGTCACGACCGGCTTTGATCACGATCTCCCCCAGCTCGACCACACACCACAGCAACGGAATTCAGAATCACCGAGCGATTCTCTTGCTGGCGGCACTCTGCGGGAATCTGGATGTCGAAGGAGGCAACAGGGCGTGGACCACCATGCTTGCGGGCAAGAACATCAGCCTGGCCGGCGAGATTCCGTTGGCCGATGCCAAGCCGATGGGCAACGATGAACACCCGGCCTTTATTGACTGTTTCGGAGAAGCGCAGGGCATGCGCCTGCCCGAAAAGATAGAGTCTGGTGAAGTGAGGGCAGTGTTCTCTATAGGGCTGAACGTGATGATGTGGCCGAACTCCAAGCGCATGGCGCGTGCCTTACGGTCTCTGGAATTCTTCTCGTTGAGCGACTTTTTTCCAAGCCCCACGGTTGACGCCGCCACAGTGTTTTTCCCGGCCGCCACTCACCTGGAGCGTCAGTCACTAGTAATCTCTCCATACGGCCAGATTCAATACCGGCCAGTGGCTTTGCAGCCGCGCGGCGACGCGATCGGCGATACAGAGTTGGTGTTCGCCACCGCCGAACGCCTGGGGCTCGGAGATCTCTTCTGGAACGGAGACATGAGGGCATGTTTCAATGAACGGCTCGAAGGCGTCGGTATGAGCTTGGACGAACTCCCAGCCGACGGCACACCTCTCGATCGAACGCCCGAGTTTGGCGAGGAGCGTGCTTACGCTACCAAGGGGTTTGGCACCCCCACCGGGAAAGTAGAGTTCGTTTCCACGCAGTTGGAGAACATCGGCCACCAAGGGCTGCCGATATTCAATGAACCGTACTGGAGCCCGGCATCGACTCCCGAAATCGCACGCGAATATCCCCTGGTGCTCACCAGTAGCGGCCGCAGCAGGAACTATATGCATTCGCAGGGCTGCTTTCTGGAAACGCTGAGAAACCGCGAGCCGGATCCTTTGGTCCAAGTCAATCCCACAGATGCATCGGAGCGTCGCATAAGTGACGGTGAGTGGGTGGAGATATGTTCCCCGATCGGGGCTGTGACGATGAGGGCCGATATCACCGACGCGGTGTTGTCCGGGGTCGTACATGCGGTGCACAGCCGAATCGGTCATGACATCAACGAGATCATTCCGGACGACGGGCTCGACCCGATTTCCGGCTTTCCGCCGTTCAAGTCGAGTCTATGTGAGGTGAAGCGGGTTGAAGCCCCATAGCTGCAGCACTGGCAGCAAAAGGATTGCGATTGCAGATTGGTTTTGGTGTAACGTGCAGCGAACAGCGAGCAACGTACAACGGACGCACGAGACAAAAGCACCCTGCTCGGTGCACGTTGGACGCTGCACGAAACGAGGTCACATCCAGATAGCGGGGTCCAACCGTGAATCGCATGCTCTTTTTGGCGTTTTTCATCGGGATAGCCACTCCTTGTGCCGCACAGAACGGGGATATCTCCAACCACCCTCGCGTGCAAGAGGCGTTGCACCTCCTCGAGCTCTGGGCCGATGCGAAACAGGCATATGACGACATCCCCGGCATGTCGATGGCGGTCATTTACGACCAGGAGGTCATCTGGTCAAAGGGCTTCGGTTTGGCAAACCGTGAAGCCCAGGTGCCGGCGACACCGTCGACACTCTATTCGATATGCTCGATTTCGAAACTCTTCACTTCTGTGGGAGTGATGCAGTTACGAGATGCAGGACGCGTGCGACTCGACGATCCGGTTCAGCAACATTTGGAGTGGTTCAACATCCAGGACAAGTATCCCGATGCGCCGCCCGTGACGGTCGAGGGGATCCTCACACACTCTTCCGGACTCCCTCGTGAGTCAAACCACCCGTATTGGTCCGCTCCCGATTTCAACTTCCCGACCCGCGAGCAGATCATTGAGGGTCTCTCTAGCCAGGAAGAGCTTTACCCGGCGTTCGAATACCTCCAGTATTCCAACCTTGGCCTCACTCTAGCTGGCGAAATAGTTGCCGCAGCGTCTGGACAGGCATACGACGACTACATTCGTGCCAACATCCTCGACCCACTTGAAATGAGTGCCACTTACACGGACATTCCCGTCGACGAACACGGGCGCCGCATGGCGGTCGGCTACAGTACGAAACGGCGTGACGGCACGCGTCCCGCGGTGACGGTCTTCGCAGCGCGCGGCATTGCACCGGCAGCGGGATACGCCTCCTCTGTCGAGGATCTCTCGAAGTTCGCCAGTTGGCAATTCAGAGTTCTGCACCACGGCGACAACGAGTTGCTGAGCCGGAATACACTGAGAGAGATACAGCGCGTCCAGTGGCTCGACCGCGACTGGGGCGCCAAGCGAGGCCTAGGCTTTGGCATATGGCGCGCAGACGACAAGACATACGTCGGTCACGGCGGCAGTTGCCCCGGCTACAGATCTGACTTCAACCTCGATCCCGTCGGCAAGGTTGCAACCATATTCATGACCAATGCCTCCGGGGTGAGCAGCAGCATGTTCACTCGACGCGCGCAAGAAATCGTCGGGCCGGCAATCGAAGCGGCAGTAGAGGACGCAGAGGCTGAGGATCAGGTGGCCCCGGTGGCTTCGGCGGATGAATTTGCACCCTACGTTGGTACCTACGACGAAGCCCCATGGTCACAGGAAAGCGGTGTGATCGTGTGGAAAGGCGAGCTTGCAGTTGTCTCACTTGCGTCTAACGACCCTCTGGCGTCGATGATGAGGCTCGAGAAGACAGGCGAACACACGTTCCGGCGCGTTCGCGATGATGATACCCTGGGCGAAGAGGTGCGCTTCGAAATCGGGCCCGACGGCCGAGCCGTGAGGATGTGGCAACATGGCAACTTCAATCCCAGAATTCGCTAACGAGGACACGCCGTGCCCTATCAACTCAGTGTGAACGACTCAGCAGTATGAGTGACACTGGTTCTTCTAGGGAGAAAGTCTCGAAGCGGCTGAATGAGAGCATCGCGGTCAAACAGGCCATGCTCTCCGATGAGCATACCGTTGGCGCCATCGCGGAGATCGCCTCAGCTCTGGTCGAATCGATTCGAGCTGGACACAAGGTCCTCTTATGCGGCAACGGCGGAAGCGCCGCAGATGCCCAACATATCGCCGCCGAACTCGTAGGCAGGTTCTACACAAATCGCAAGCCTCTCCCTGCCCTCTCCCTGGCGGTCAACACGTCAACGATCACCGCACTGTCGAATGACTTCTCGTTCGACGATGTTTTTACCAGACAGGTTCACGGACTTGGCCAAAGCGGAGACACTCTCATCGGCCTTTCAACCAGTGGAGATTCGGAAAACGTATATCGTGCGTTGGCGACTGCGCGAGAGATGGATATGACAACCGTTGCTTTCACCGGAACAAGCGGCGGCAAGCTTCTGGCAGTTTCAGACCATTGCCTTCGTATCCCCAGCGAAGACACTGCGAGGATTCAAGAAGCACACATCACCGCGGCGCACATCATCTGCGAGTTGGTCGAATCCGAGTTGACGTAACGAACGGGTAACGAGGAGTTCGGCCAACGACAAAACGGCCGCAAAACGGCCATTTCGGTGTAAGATCCTCCCTACATGCCCTTGCGTATGACAAGGTGGATCCGCAGGTTGTTCAGTAAGAAGATCTTCACATGCGAAGAACGGAGAACTGATGCACTCTTTCGGTAAGAAATCTGCGGCTCTGGCAGCTGCCTGCACGATATTGGTATTTGCCGCATGCGGTGACAGCAGCGGTCCCGAGGGCGAGGAGCAGGACTTCAGCGGCAACTACACGCTCCATGAGATTTCCCAGGGCACGGTGAGCAGCGTGACTGTGCTGCCAGGCGCAACTGGAACCTTCACGATGACAGCAACCACCTACCAGGTTTCCATCAACATTCCTATCGGTCCGGTCGCCATTGACGACAACGGAACGTATACCGCAATCGGCACGGCCACGTCGGGGGACTTCACTCAGCAATCGACTGACGATCCGAATTTACAGTACCAAGGGACCTACACCTGGAACGCGACTACGAACCGCCTGACGTTGGACACGACAGCACAGGGCGTCCGTACGGTCTTGGTTCTCCAAAGGACCTGATGACATGCGGATTCTGACCATCAAGGCTGCGGTTTTGCTTTTCGCCCTCCTCGTTGGGAGGGCGGCGGGCCTTTCTGGTCAGAACGCAACGATTGCTGGCGTGGTGCGGGCAAGGGAGTCGGGTGAGCCGATTCGAGGTGCCACCGTGTTTCTCGATGGCACACCGCTCAGGTCGGTCACCAACGCGAGAGGTGAGTTCGTCCTCACCAGGCTCGGTGCGGGTGAATACGATCTCCGCGTGTTGGCGATGGGGTTCCAGTCAGACAGCGTATCCGGCATCGCAATTGCGGGTAACGAACAGCGGGAGGTCACGCTGGATCTCGACCGTGTGTCCCTCGTGCTTCCGGAAGTCATTATTACGGCCAATCGGATTGCTCAAAGACACGACGAATCTTCCGTCAGCATATCGACACTCCCCAGCCGGGAGATAATGCAGCGGAATGTCACCACACTGGACAAAGCTCTCCTCTATGTGCCAGGCGTGACGTTCAACGGCAAAGAGCAAATAGACATCCGTGGCGCTGCGGGCATTTCACGCGGCGTCGGCAGCAGGGTACTGATGCTGCTGGATGGGCATCCGATTTTGAGCGGCGATGGGGGCGAGGTCGACTTCGGTACGATTCCACTCTTTGACTTAGATCGTACCGAGATCGTCAAAGGCGCATACTCGGCAGTGTATGGTAGCAATGCCGTCGGTGGCGTCGTCAACATCATCACCAAACCGGTCGCGGATGAACCGGAAACCGTGTTCCGAGGCCACGCAGACGCCTACGTATACCAACCTCAGTACAAGTGGGCTGGTGAGTTGCGTTCGGCTCTTGGCGCTGGCGTGCAGCACTCACGTCGTATCGGGTCGATAGGCGCACGCGCCTCAGTCGGCTATGAAGGCACCGAAGGATTCACGGAAAACGGGGAGTCTAGACGGATAACCGGCCGGGTGAAGCTGACGTCGGGTCCGAACAGCCATCATCCATGGGATGTATACGGAGTGTTCTCGCGCGACCGTGCCGGAGAGTTCTTCACCTGGCGGTCCGCTCAGGAGCCGTACCGGGTGGCACCAAATGAATTGGGCGACTACAGCGTTGACTTCAAAGTCTTGACTGGAGCTACGGTCACGCCGATCGCGCGGGCCAATACGCTTCTCAGATTGAGCCCGTACTTCAACATCAACTCGCTTCAGAACTACCTCAACGTGAATCAGGATTGGCATAGAGCGGTCAAACCCGGCTTCTCGGCACAGCTATCCTGGTACACGCAGAGCAAGCATGCCATCACGATCGGCGCAGATGGTGCCGGCACATGGGTCACGTCGAACTTCCTGGGAGACCCAAAGATCTTCGACGTTGCCGTCTTTGCCCAAGACGAGTTCCCTTTGGCTCACAACCTCAAGGGTTCATTGGGGGTGCGCCTCGATCGTCACGAGGTCGATGCAGGCGAGGCAGAGCTCGCCTTTAGTCCCAAGGCAGGGCTGGTGCTGAGGGTGGCACCGCAAGCCACCATACGCATGTCGGTGGGTGGCGGGTATCGTGCGCCGAGTGCTATCGAACAATTCGTGTCCACATATCAGTTCGGTTTTCAGGTGGTGCCTAACCCAGGTCTCAAGGGTGAGCAAGCATGGTCGGGCGAGATCGGCAGTACGGTAACACTGCTCGACAGAGTGCGCATAGACGGAGCGTTCTTCGCTAGCTTCTACCACGATCTCATCGGGCCGGCCGTGGTACCCAACCGCCCCTTCGTATTCCAATTCCAAAACGTCTCCCGTGCCCGGGTCGCTGGATTGGACCTCGGTGTCAACGCGCAGCTTCTCCCAAACGTAGTAGAGATGCAGGCGGGCTACCTCTTCCTCTCAACAGAGGATCAAATGGCGCATCAACCTCTACCGTACCGATCCAGGCACAACGTGACCGGTACGGTGAATCTGTTTGGCGGGTTGGCTGGAGTTGATGCACGCTACAGAAGTCGCGTAGAAGAGGTGCTGGGTTATCCTTTCGATCCACGTTCGGCCATCACGATAGTGGATGTGAGGCTTGGCTATCGCCTGGCCGGGATCATATGGCAGCTGAAGTTCGCCAACCTCTTCAATCGGTTCTATGTTGACGTGCAGGAGAGGAACCCCGGAGCTCCGCGAAGCATATCGATCACGGCACTTCACGGAATGTGATTTGCGAAAGCGCTTTCTGCTCGTTTGTCTGAGTTTGACATGCGTGAATGCCGTTAGCGCACAGGTGACACAGGAAGCCCAACAGTCCGCACAACAGCCCATCGATCCTGAAGCCGTTACGCGTCCAGAAACATTCGCCAGCCGTACCACCGCTGAAATCAGCATAAATGGCAGACTAGACGAGAGTGCTTGGGGCGATGCGGAACCGATAACCGAGTTCGTACAATCCAAGCCCAACACGGGATACCCGGCAACCGAAAATACGCTCGTCCGGATTCTCTATGACGACAAGAATCTCTACGTAGGTGCGATCTGCTACGAGTCTTCCCCGGACAAGGTGACTGTCACCAGTTTAGAACGTGACTTTCAGACACTCAACAGCGACATCTTCGGCATCTCTCTCGACACGTTCCTGGACAGGCGAAACGGCTTCATCTTCTGGATCAATCCACGAGGTGCCATTAGGGACGCACAGGCATTCGACGACAGCCGCACCCGCAACGACGCATGGGACGGGATAATCGACGTTAGAACAACTGTTGCCGATTCCGGATGGGTCGTCGAGATGGCAATCCCCTGGACGACCCTGCGCTTCAACGCCTCTCAAGACCAACAAACCTGGGGTGTGAACCTCAACCGCCGAATTCGACGAAAAAACGAAGACGTTTACTGGTCGCCGCTAGACCAACGCGAATACATCCACAAGATGTCGAGGGCCGGCACGCTGAGAGGCCTCGAAGAAATCAGACCCGGTCGGAATTTCCTCTTGAAGCCGTACGTGCGGGCGCTCAGAAGCACTGGAAGCAACCTGGCGGAAGAGGATAGGGGCAACGATTACGACGGCGGCCTGGATCTGAAGTACGGCATCACACCTCGAATGACGCTGGACCTGACCTATCGCACAGACTTCTCTCAGGTCGAGGTGGACCAGGAACAGATCAACCTGACACGTTTTCCACTGTTTTTCCCGGAACGACGCGACTTCTTCCTGGAAAATTCAGGGACGTTCACTTTCGGTGATTTGCGAGGCATGTCGGGCGATCCGCGGACAGGCGCTTCTTTACGTGACTTCTCCCTGTTCCATTCCCGCCAGATCGGGCTGAGTAGCGGTAGTCCAGTTCCTATGGAGGTAGGTGGGCGTCTCACCGGTGGAGCTGGTCGGTTCGAGCTCGGTTTGTTGAATGTTCAGACAGCGGCGTTCGACGGTGACCCCGCGGAGAATTTCTCCGTCGTTCGAGTTCGCCGCAAGGTGCTCCGTGCCTCCGATGTCGGCTTCATGTTCGGCAACCGCCAAGCGACTGGCGATGGCGGCGGAGCGTACAATCGCAGTTTTGGCGTCGATGCGAATGTGCGGCCGTTGAGAAACCTCGTCGTGAACTCTTACTTTGCCCTCACCCGCAGTAGCGACGGTGACGACGATGAAGCGGGGAGGTTGTCGGTTGGATGGCGAGATAGGCTTTGGGATGCATCTGTGCTGTTCAGGTACTTCGGCGACAACTTCGACCCGGGCATCGGGTACGTGAGGCGCGAGGGTATTCGTCAGTACTATGCAACTGTTGGAGCACATCCCCGGCCAACAATTCCGCTTGTGATGACGTTGAACCCGTATGTAGAGGGTCACTACATCACCAACCTGAATGGGCTGCTGGAGACTCGAACCGGAAGAGCCGGGTTGGGAGCGGTACTCATGGACGGCAGCAGGCTCACCCTGCAGTTGTCAGATCGCTTCGAACATTTGGATAGTCACTTCAGAGTGGGATCCGACACGGTGTCCGCCGGTGACTACTCGTTCAGAGAAGCATCGGCCTCGTACACTTCTAGTGGGGGAAGAGCGCTATCGGGAAGACTCACTGTATCCGGCGGAGGATATTTCGGTGGTACACGCAGCACGATATCCACCGGCCTCACATGGCGCCCCGATTACCATGTGTCGTTCGAACTGTCGGCAACACACAATGCTCTGGAAATCCAAGGGAATTCGAGCAACGCCGACCTGTTCAGCGCCAGGGTAAAATACTCCCATTCAACCAAGCTTTATCTGCGCGGGTACGTGCAGTACAACCACGCCACAGAACAGTTCGTGACGAACATCCGCCTCAACTTCATTCACGCTCCTCTCAGCGATTTTTTCCTCGTATACACCGAACGACGCGACATGACGAACGGCGGGGGCGTGCTCGAGCGATTCGTTACTGCAAAGCTGACCAAACTTCTGGCTTTCTGATCCGCGGTGGCTCCCGCCACGCACCCGAAATACCTTTCTGCAACTCCAATCAGAAGAAAACCAAATGCTGCAAAGATCTCGTGAAAAGAACGTGTCTGCCGGGCTCGTTGCACTGGCGCTTTTTGCTGTCGCCATTCCGGTTCTCCCAATCCACTGGCAGCAAAGTGCTCCCGATGACCCGATAGGGTTGGAATCCGTATTCGAACATGGTCCCCTGCTCCAAGACAGAAACGGCGATGGTTTCATCGACTTCGTAGATGCGCATGTCGTTCTCGGCGAATCGCCGACCGACGTAGATATCGTTGCGGCTGCAAACGTCGCTGCCAGGCTCGGTTATGAGACAACATCCATGGACCTCCCGATGACGGGAGGCTCGGCGGGTGTAGCGATCGCGATTGGGCAAGGGGCGTTGGAGGCTCTCGCCATTCGATCGGACGCGCTAGGCGTTGATCTCGAACCTGGCCTAGGCGTGGTTACGATTCTGAACAACGAGGCGGACGGCACGCTCGTTGTCGCTGGCGGGGACAACGCGGGCACCGCAGCCGCCTCCCTGGCCTTCAGCGGACATGCGCCTCACATATGGGATCCGGAAGGTGCGACGTTCTCGGACGTAGTCACAACAGCACGAGAGATGCTCGAGGCTGCCGGTGTCACTGATGTGGACGCCCGTGTGACCCGGATAGTCGTGGAGAATGACGTCGCTGGATTGAGGCGGTTGGATCTGGATGTTGGTGTGGGAGCAGATGCGTTTGGGCAGGCGGAGATGGTGTTGAGGGAGGAGGGGGAGAAGAGGGAGGAGACGGAGAGGGAGGAGGAGGGAGAGGAGGAGACAGATTCCGATACGCCTCCATCGTTGCGGTTCGATGGCCTTCGGTTGTTGCGCATACAGCTGAATGCCGACGGTGCGGAACCCACCATTATCCACATATCCGGAACGGACGAGTCAGTCGAGCAGGCATCTGGGCGACGTCCGGGCGGCGGTGACAAGGAAGATCTGAATCTCTCGAACCTCTTCACCAAAGACGGTTTTCTCAGCGACAACGATCGCAACCTCATACCGGACCGTGTGGACGTTTTGCTGAGTGCCGCGGGCGAAACTAGCGGGGCCACAGTAGATCTCGCCGCGCGATTGGCCCTCGAGGCGGCGGGTGTCACCATTCCGATCGCGATTGCCCCAGATGAAATCGAGAAACCCGAGGATCAACCTCCGCTGGTCTTGATAGGCAACTCGCACCCAATCGTGCAGCGGTTGGTTGACAGCGCCAAGCTCGAAATGCCCGAACTCAACCCAGGCGAGGGTTGGATTCAGGTGATACCGAAGGCCTTCGACGACAAATCCGCCATGGTGGTTTTGGGAGCGGACGATGCAGGGTTAGAGCGGGCTGTACGGCAGGTCGCAGAGAGATTCCCTCATGTATGGGAGCGAGGAAAAGATCGAACGACGATCGACGATGTCACGCACGATCTGTGGATGGCTCTTTCCAGCCGTTCTCCTATCGGTCAGGCCGCTACGGCGCTCTACAAACTCGATCAACTGATCGGAACCTTCAGCGGAACCGATCTCGAAAACGCCGAAGTCAGCATTCATGTCGAGAAAGCAGACGATGGTTTGGCAGATTTCGTGCGCACTTTTGTCGACGGGAGGCTTCGAGCCGATCGTGTCGGCGTGAGCGTCGACAACCTGGACGTCCAAAACGCCCAACTTCTGATCGACGACGAATTCGATGTTGCCTCGGAGGTGGAGGAATTCTGGAGCGTCTTCCGTTCCGATCTGCTGCCCCGAGTGCTCGACGGAGAATCTGTAACTCTTCGAACTCTACTCAGCGAACCACCGGAGGTCAGAGCACAGATACGACAACAGGTCACGGATGAGTTGGTAACCGCCGGGGCTGACCCCGCGACCACCTCCGTCACCATACTTTCTGCGTACAAACAGGGATACAGCTGGCTGTACGACCAGGTGCGCCCCGCCCTCTTAGAACAAGAAATCGACTCCGTGGTAATCCGCTTTGCCGAGATCGGACCGCCCGAGGAATGGCCTCAGCAGGCGATGTACACTCCCACTCGATGGCTGCTCGAGATCTTCCCTATTGACGAGGTGCTCGCTCGTGAGCTCGGCATTGAACTCGGTCGGATCCGGTTCGAGAAGATGCCCATCGGGTCGACCACATATGAGGTCATCGTTACGGCGCCAGGAGGAGCGGAAATTTGCCGGGAGGAGTTCGATCCGAAGTACGTGCTGCGTCCGTACTTCGATCGATTCCCAGACTATGAGATGGCCCGCGTAACGACCGGGTGGATAACTGCCAGTGTCGGAGGCGACGAAGTAGTGAGCCGTCGAATCGTGACCGACGTGGAGCGGTTCTGGGACCACTTCCAGTCGCAGACGTTGATGCAGATCTACGACTACGTCATGCTGAACGGCGATGGGAAGCCCAGGGCATCTGACGCACCACATTTCGGCGAGTTGCGGGTAGACATTTCTCTTTCCGAACCCGACTACCAGATAGGCGTGGACAAGGAACAGATCTCCTCGATGGAAGCGTTGCACGAAGAGATCTACTTCGCAGTGCTCCATTTCTTCGACGTGATGGGGCAGATGGCACGGGGCCAGGGCCTCAACTTCCCCGGACGAGTCATCCCTGTGGTACGCCCGAAGGGAGACGGAGCCGCAGGCCATGCAAAGATCACGTTCACCGGTTTCGGTGCTTCCGGACCGATGGTGAAACTCGCCTACACGGAGCGGGGCGGGTTCCCGCAAGAAGAGCGTCGGCTCATTCTTCCAGTCACAATGGATAAGCCCATGCCATTGGCTGCAAGGGTGAGCGCAAACAACACCGGCCTCGACGAGTTGGGATTCCGCCTACAAGTGAACTTCTCGGAAGATCGTCGGGAGGAGTTCGTGTTGCGCACCAGTGCACGAAGCATCGACGGGCGAATTACGTCAGCTGAGCAGCTCACGACGATACTCACAATTGCAGAGGATTTGCGCGACGTTGGTTTGTATCGAGATCAAGTCGCTTACCACGGATTGGGTTCGATCGGTCTTACCACATTCTGGGGACACGAGTTCGAGACAGACTCATCCGTTGCAGTATCGATGATTGATAATGGGGCGCCTGCAGCATTCCCAAACATCGGCGACTACCGCGACAGCGACTATAGGTGGAACGGAGAGAGAATCGTCCAGTGGGACACACCGATTCACCCGGTGGAGGCAGCAGAGATTCTATCCAGGATGTCCACATTCCCAGAAGCCAGCGCGTACAAGGCGGGCGAGAGCTATCTCGGGCAGCAGATCTGGGCGCTGGATCTGATGGCCCCACTCGAAGGATCGCATTGGTCGCAGGCAAAGGTTTCTACACTAAAGCCGACCGTGATGTACTCGGGCAGAGAGCACGCGAACGAAGTCTCGTCAACGAGTCATCTGTTGCGACTCGCCGAACTCGTGCTCACCGATCCGGAATACGACCATGTTCTGGACAGCGTGAACATCGTGATCCATCCAATCACAAATGCCGATGGCGCACAGATAGAGCACGAACTCCACCAGATCACCCCCGACCACATGGTGCACGCCGCCTACCTCGGCTCACTCGGAGTGGGGCCGACGGCAGGCCAGGGTGAGGACGACCCGATCTACCCTGAAGCAAAGGTACGACCCAAGCTGTGGAACACGTGGCTACCCGACATCTACATGAATCCGCACGGGTATCCTTCACACGAATGGGTGCAGTTGTTCTCCGAGTACGCCGCTTGGGTGCGCACCAGAGCGACGGAGGCACGAAGCTGGTGGGGAATGCGCGGGTGGTTCATGCCACGCTTCAACTACGTCGACAGCCCCGAATTCCCCGATCACAAAGCGGCAGCATTCGAGATCAGAGATCGTATTACGGACAAGGTGAACGGCGTTTCTGCGATGCGCGACCTCAACAGGCGCGCGTACGATCGATATCGTCGGTATGCCTTCGAATTCGACAAAGACAATTTCAAGTTGGATTTCTCCGACTCGGTACTGATCTACACTGCTCTGACGGGTTCAACGGGCGAAGGTCGCGGCGGAGCAATGTCGAACCCCCGCGTCACAATTTGGTCTGCCACCACAGAAGCGCCGGACGAGACGGCGTATGGCGAGTGGATGGATCTGATGGCCAGCACGGGCCTTGCTTGCGACGAAGCTGTATTGGAGTACCTGGTGGAAACGCACCACGAGGTCGAACGGACCAAGGAAACGTTTTTGAACGGCATGACGTTCAAGGTTCACCGGCCGAGGCCGGCGAAGCAGGAGAACGATGACAAAGAATCTTAGCCGTCCAGCTGCACGAGCGGATGCACGTCATTTGTAACGACAGCTTCGACGACATGGACACCGGTTGCGAAATTACCGGTTTGGTGATACATCACGAATAGGCCGGCAGCGTCAATACATCGGGCCGGACGGGAGGAATACGAGATGTTTCGAGCCAAACGCGGTTTTACCCTGATCGAGCTACTAATCGTGATCGTTATCATTGGGATTCTCGCAACAGTAGCGATACCCAAATTCACGAAGGTAAAGGAGAAGGGATTCGCCGCGACGTTGAAGAGCGATCTACGCAATCTCGTGACAACCCAGGAATCGTATTTCACCGACAACAACACGTACGCGAACCTAGCACAATTGATCGCCGAAAACAGATTCAACGCAACGCGCGGTGCGACTATCACCGTAGCTGACGTGTCTGCATTTGGTTGGTCCGCCACCGCCACTCACACGGGGCTCGTCGACTTCTCGGCCTGTGGCGTGTATGTGGGATCGGCAGCACCTCCGAACGCGGCGACCACCTCTGGTGGTGAGGTCGCCTGCTGGTAGGAAGTTCCACTCTTTACCCTTCTGAAGCGCTCTCCCGCTTCTTGTTGCCCTCTAGCGTCGTAAACGCAAGGACTTTTGCCGCCGCATAGCGGTGCGAGCGTTCGCGAAACGCCACATAGCTCACCAGAGCCGCTAATACGCTCAGAAGGAACATCTGCGTGCGGATGATCGGAAACGGCCCGATAGCACCTGCGTTATCGAGTGCAACTAAAGGTCCCCAGAATGGAAGGAATAGCGCCATCGCAGCGGAGGGAAGGATGAACGCGCGCGCCAACCTGTACTGATCCCGGTAGACCTGGAGAGTTCGAAAGACCTCGGGTGCCCGAGTCATGATCTGGTATTCGATCTGATGCAGATAGGCACTAGCCGCTCTCACCTTGCTTGGAGTCTTTTCATCGAATATGCCTTCGTAGCTTGCACCACACGGAAACGTGCCGGCAGATCCCAATTCCGCAAAACGCTCTTTGATCGTTGGGCTCGAAAGTATGGTGAGAGTCCATTCCTGTTTGCGCGGATGGAAGACCGCTCTCGATATCGTGTGCATTACGACACCAAGTGCGGCCGATGCTACGAAAACTAGCACCGCAACGCCCAAGGCCTGTATGCCGCTCCAATCGGGAAACTGTTCGATGTTGAATGTGGGAGACCAAACGTCGGCTAGCACAATCAACCAAAGTAGAGCATAGAGCCCCTGCACTAGCGTGGTAACACCTAAGGAGAACGGGCGCATTGCAGCACCTCCTGACAGACCAAAAAAAATGCCTGAGTTGTTTGCCATCCGGGATCCAGCGTTATGAATACGACAAATCCCCCCCTTCGTCCAGAGCAACGCCCCCTTGAAAAAAGGTGTCCCCGGTGTTTGTTAAGGACGTACACGACGAACAACCTCGATCTTTCAACGCGACCTAGGATTCAGTCGGTGCCTGACCCCCTCCAGGGAGGTATGTCCATGAGTACGAACCATCTTCGCCTGAGCTTTCTGGCGCTCACTCACACCCTCTTTCTATTCAGCGCTCCTCCACTAACTGCCCAGCATTACCTATCTACCGGTGAAATCACCGGCCCTCAGGCAGAGGCGCTGAGTAACCTGAGATATCGCAACATCGGTCCCGCAAACATGGGTGGCAGAGTCAGCTCTATCGTTGGGCTACCAGGAAATTCGAAGATCTGGTGGTTCGGCGGTGCCGACGCCGGGCTATGGATGACCAAGAACGGCGGAACCACATTCGAGGGCCAATGGCAGGACGAACAGTCCTATTCGGTAGGCTCGATATCGGTGGCTCCGTCAGATCACAACGTCCTATACCTTGGCTCGGGTGAGGCCGATCCTCGCAACTCCATCAGCTACGGTTTCGGCGTCTGGAAGTCCACCGACATGGGCAACACGTGGAAGCACATTGGGCTAGAAGACACCGAGCATGTCCGACGTGTGCGGATTCACACTAACGACCCCGACATCGCCTATGTGTGTGCGATGGGTCACGAGTGGGGCGCCAACGAACAACGTGGCGTATTTCGCACCACAGACGGTGGCGAGACGTGGGAAAAAGTCCTCTACATCGACGAGGACACCGGCTGCTCCGACCTCGACATGGTTACCTCGAACCCGCGCATATTGTACGCGGGCATGTGGACGTTTCGTCGGCAACCATGGCACTTCGAGGGAGGCGCAAGAGAAACGGCAGTTTACAAATCGATCGACGCAGGCGATACCTGGGCCAAACTCGCTGTCGTCGATGAGCCAATGGCGCGCATTGGTATCGCGATCGCGCAGAGCGAGCCCAGCACAGTTTATGTGGTCACCGAAACAAAGACGAAGGGAACGCTGTTTCGAAGTGATGATGGCGGTGAATCTTGGAGAGGTGTGAACAGCAACCGCAGCATCAACTTCCGCCCTTTCTACTACAGCGAGATTTACACCGACCCCAGCAATGCAGAAGTCGTCTGGTCTCTCTCGGGCGGTTTGTACAAGTCGACCGACGGCGGCAGAAACTTCGAGTCGGTCGGTGGCGGCGTTCACGGTGATCACCAGGCACTGTGGATCGACCCGGAAGACGGCGACCGCGTGCTCTCAGGCTCCGATGGCGGATATCAGATCTCGTTCGACGGTGGCGACACATGGGACATCATCAACAACGTGACTCTGGCACAGTACTACCAGATCTTCGTGGACGACCGCGATCCGTACTTCGTATGCGGTGGCCTGCAGGACAACGGTAACTGGTGTGGACCCAGCCGCATGAATAACGGTGGCTACAGAGCAGGCGGCATTCGGAAGGACGAATGGTACTCCGTGTCGGGTGGTGACGGTTTCTACACGCACCCCGTTCCGGGTAGCCCGAATCTCGTTTACTCGAATGCTCAGGGCGGATACTTGCGGATTACCGACACGCAGACCGGAGTCACTCGCAGTATCGAGCCGTATCCTCGGATGCACGGTTCGCAGGGCCAGGGAATGTATAAGGCGAAGTACCGGTTCAACTGGGATGCGCCGATACATGTCTCGCCGAGCGATCCGGGTGTCGTTTATTGGGGCGGCAATGTGCTCTTCAAGAGCGACAATTACGGGCACAGCTGGGATATCATCAGCCCTGATCTCACGACCAACAACCCTGAGAAACTGTTGGATTCGGGTGGTGAAGTGTACCTCGACAACACTGCCGCAGAATTCCACTGCACGATTCTCACCGTTCGCGAGTCACAGTTGGAATCCAACGTCATCTGGGTCGGCACTGACGATGGCAACGTGCAGGTGACGCGCGATGGCGGTGCAAACTGGACATTGATCAACGACAACCTGCCGGACTTCCCAGCTGAAGCCTGGGTTTCAAAGATCGATCTGTCGCACCACGTACCCGGCAGGGCGTACATCAATGTCGATCAACATCGGCTGGACGACTTCAGACCACACCTGTGGCGCTGTGACGATTACGGCGCGAGCTGTGAGAAGTTGAGTGCCGGCCTGCCACAGAATGACTACACGAAAGTCATTCGTGAAGACCCGACCAACCCGGACGTTCTCTATGTGGGAATGGAGCGCGGCTTGTATTTCTCATGGGACCGGGGCGACACCTGGGTGGACATGCGCCTGAACATGCCGCGCGTTTCCGTTCGCGACATAAAGATCCAGAAGGACTACAACGATCTCGTACTCGGTACTCACGGCCGTGGCGCATATATCTTCGACGACCTCGCCCCAGTACAGCAACTCTCCGAGGCAATGGGGCAGGAACTGTTCGTGTTCCAGGCTGGACGTGCAACTCACTGGCAGCAGTGGGGCAACGACGCGTCGGCCGGGCAACGCGTGTACCAGGGCGAAAACGCATTGCCGGGTGCAATGCTCAATTTCTATTTCGCGTCGGCGCCCGAAGGCCCGGTGAGAGTCCGGATCACCGACTCCGCCGGCGACCTGGTGCAGGAGTTCCCGGTTCAGGAAACAAAGGCCGGCGTGAACCGTACCTACTGGAACCTGCGTCATAGCGGCGCAACGCCAAGGCAATCAGGTGGCGGCGGAGGTGGACGATTCAGCCGCAACCTAGGCGCCCCCGCGGTGCCAGGCTCCTATACCGCAACAATCATGGTCGGCGACGGAGGCCTGCAGGGATCCACGACCTTCGAGTTGCGCGGCGATCCGCGGATTACGACGATGTCGCAGGGCGACTATCAAGCCTGGCATGACGGTACTCAGGCGTTGCTGGACATGCTCTCTGAAGCAAACCAGATGATGGATCAGCTGACCGGGCTGCAAACACAACTTGGTACGCTCAAAGAAACCGTGGACGACGCCGACGTCTCTGACTTGGACGCGGTAAACGGCCTCATTGAAACGGCGACTGGGGAATTGGGCGAGTTCGACAACAAGATGCAGCGCCCTCCCCCACGGATGAGCTACCGTCAGTACCCGCGGCTCAGCGACGAAATCAGCAGGCTCATGGGCAGCGTAGCCGGTGTTCAAGCGCGACCAACTGAGAGTCAGATGACCGTAGCGGGCGAACTCGAGATCGAATTGGCTGAGAGGCGAGCTGAACTCCAAGGGATCATCAACGGTACGATTCGCGAGCTCAATCAGACGCTCGGCAACCTACCGGCGATAGTAGTACCGAACACGAGGCTCATACCGTAGTTGAGTGAGTAGTGAGTGGGAGGGTCGATCTACGATCCACCACCCACTACTCACACATTGAGGAGGAACGCAGATGAAGATCCCTGAGAGTAGGGCGATCCGCGCACTCCGCGATCAGTATGCGAGAGGCATGTTGAATCGTCGTGAATTCATCGACAGGCTCACTAGGGTGATGGGTAGCACTGCCGCAGCGGTGGCAGTGCTGCCGCTCATAGGTTGCGAAGCGAACGGTGGCGATGAACCAGCGCCCCCGGAGCAGCTGAACATTTCAGAGGGTGAGTGGAATGTGGATGGTGTGACGATGAGGGGGTACATGGCACGTTTGCCCGGAGGTGAACGGCGGCCGGCGGTGATTGTGATTTCAGAGAATCGCGGGATGAACGCCCACATCGAAGACGTTACTCGCCGCATGGCCCATGAGGGCTTTTTGGCGCTTGCCCCTGACATCCTATCTCCGGTGGGGGGCACACCGGAAAACGAGGACGATGCACGCGCTCTGATGCGCGAGCTGAACCCCGACGAGACGCTACCTCGACTCGCTGGAGCGGTTCCCTTCCTCGCCGACCACCCCGAGTCCACCGGAAAGGTAGGAGCGATCGGGTTCTGCTGGGGCGGCGGTTACGCAAACCAGCTCGCGGCCGCTGGAACATCACTGAACGCCGCAGTCCCGTACTATGGCCGGCAGGTTGCTATCGAACAGGTGCCGAACATCACGGCTGCACTCTGTTTGCACTACGCAGGCGATGACGAGCGCATCAATGCCGGCATTGCGGATTATGAGGCGGCTCTACAGTCAAATAACAAGACTTACGAGCTGTATATGTACGAGGGCGCGCAACACGCCTTCAACAACGACACGAGCGAGAGATACAATGCCGAGGCGGCAGCTCTAGCGTGGGGGAGGACGATAGACTTCTTGAACAGGTACCTCGTTGAATGAGAAGGTGATCGGTTCGTACAACGAGTTCTTTGTTCCAGTTTCGCTGCTCGTTGTACGTTGCTCGTTGTTCGACACGGACATATTTCGACTCTAACGCATACAACATCTCTTATACTTCTTCCCACTCCCGCACGGACACGACTCGTTCCTACCCACGCGGGCACCGCTTCCGTCGGTCTCCCCTCGCGCGGCAGCCATCAGCTGTTCTTGGTTCGCCCCCGACCTCCACAGCGGCACGAGCTTTTCGAAAACCGGACGGCAGTGCGAGAAGAACTGCTTGAAGCCGGAACAGAGATAATTGAGACCCTGCTCACCGTCAGGGGCGTTGATGAACCAGTCCTTTGGACACCCTCCGTTGCACATCGGTAGGACATCGCACGTCAGACAATAGCGTGGCAACGAGTCACGTTTGTCGCTACCAAAACTCTCATGAGCGTCGCCGCAGAGCAGTTCAGTAAGTTCGTTCTCCCGGATGTTGCCCAACAAATGGGGGCTGTCGACGAAGTGATCGCAGGAATAGAGATCCCCATTGTGTTCTAGTGCTGGAATGTCACCGCAGGTTTCGCGAAAGATGCAGAGCGCATGCTCGAGACCACGCACTGGCCTGGCCGCCTCGTCGAAGTTCTGAATCAAAACCCTGCCGACGTCGTTCCGTATCCACTCGTCGAAGATCGTAATCAGGAACTTGCCATACTCTTCGGCCGGAACAGAGTGCTCCGGCACATCGCTCGAGCCGGAGTCGGGTCGCTCCACCAAAGGCAGAAACCCTACGTATGATGCTCCGATCTCCTTGAAGAACCGGTACACCCGCTTCGGTTCGAGCACATTCTCAGCGTGCACGACACAGAGAACGTCGCAGGGTACCGCGTGCTTCTCGAGGCACTCGAACCCGCGCATGGCCAACTCATGCGTCGGCTTCTGGTTCTTGGACACGCGGTACCGATCGTGCAAGTCTGCAGGTCCGTCGAGGCTGAGTCCCGCGGCGAATCCCGCTCGAGAGAGAAAGGCGCCCCATTCGTCATCCAGAAGCGTTCCGTTGGTGACCAGGCTGTTCACATCGCGTTTCTCTGGGGGGGCATGTGTCTCTTGAAGCGAGACTATCTGCCTGAAATAGTCCACGCCGAGTATTGTGGGCTCACCACCGTGCCAGGAAAACCGAATCGTATCTCCGGGCGAAAGGGCGATATGCTGGACGATATACTCCTCCAGGAGATCCTCGTCCATTTTGAACGCATCGGTGTCGGGGTAGAGCCCCTGCTTTTCCAGATAGTAGCAATACCGACAGTCGAGGTTGCATACTGCCCCGCCCGGTTTTGCGAAGATCTGGAATTCGCGACCGCTCGCCAAAAAACGTCCCTACGGCACCGGAGTCTCAGGAAATAGAGACACGATCACGAAGTTGCCTGTGCGGAAATACCTGACCGCAGCCTCCCTGATCTTTTCCACGGTCATCTCGTTGATCAGATCGTAAGACACCAAAAAACGAGGGTCTGTCCCGTATTGATCGGCGAAAGTCAGCTGAGCCACCCAATAGCCATTTTCTCGGAGATTCGTCTCCTGCGCGCGGCGTTGAATCTCTCTCACGTTGTTCACGTCTTCAGCGTCCGGACCAGGATTCTTGAACGCTTCTATCTCGCGGAACACCACTTCGGTGAGTTCTTCCACTCGATCGGGCGCAGATCCAAACTGGATCCGCAAGCCGTAGCCCTCGTCGGGGTACTTGTCATAGGAAGCGCTCACCCCCACCCCATAGGTACCGCCCAGATCTTCGCGCAACACGTCGTGGAGCCTGTTTTCGAGCGTGCTGGCCAAAGATCGGATTACCTGGCGATTCTCGGCAGTGTATTCGAACGGGCCGGTGAATATGATTTGAGTTTGGCTTTGAGGCTCTACGCCCTTACGTACCGCCTTCCGGATCACACCCTCGGGGGGATCCATTCCGACGTCGCGCCAGTTCTCCTCACGGTCTATCGACGGAAGACCACCCAGATATGTCTGAACAAGCGGTCTGACCGAATCCACTGAGAATGCCCCAACGAAGACGAATGTGAAATCGCTGGCGTCGGCGAAACGGTCGAGGTAGAAGTCAAAAGAAGCATTCAGGTCTACCTCGTCGAATAGCTCGGCGGAGATCGGCCTGGCCCTGAAGTGGCCCTGCGCCATCGTCACCTGCACGGTGTCGCTGAACGTCGCTTGCGGACTTGCGCTTCTATTCGCCAAAAAGCCTTGGAGCTGCGAACGGAACGCCAGAAATGCCGTACTGTCCTTGCGAGGAGCCGTGAAGTACAGGTAGATGAGCTGAAACATCGTCTCGATGTCATCTGGCGACGCTGCCCCTGAGATACTTTCGTACAGTGAGCTGATGCTCGGGTTCACGTTCACAGCTTTGCCAGCCAGCACTTTCTGGAGATCAACCAGCGAGAACACACCTACTCCACCTTGACCGACCACGTCGCTCGCCGCAAAGGCCGAGACGTAGTCTTCGTCGGGCGCCAGCGACGTACCTCCAGGGCTGTATGACCTGAACAGGACCTCGTCATCTTTGTAGTCGGTCGGTTTAAGCAGAACGCGCACACCGTTCGACAGAGTCCATTCCGTGAGGTTCAGCTCTTCAATACTCTCCTCGGCTACGATCTCGCCGGGTGTGGGCATCTCGGCCACGAGAGGCTCGTCTGATACTGCATCCACGTATGGATCGATTTGCTCATCCATCACTGCGGCCATAACCGTACGAAGTTCTTCCTCCGTCGGGGTGCGCAGATTTGGTTTGATCGGGGCATTTACCATGACCACACGATTTCGTTCGGTTATCCACTCGGCCGCCAGCCGATTTACCTCTTCGATTTGGATTGTGGGCATCAAGGCCTGCGAAATGGCAAATTCCATCTCAATGCCGGGTATGGGCTCACCCTCGAGAAAGGCCCGAATGTATTCGGAGGCGTACGTCCGCGACTCGGTGTTTTCGCGTTCCGCATGGGCCTGTTCGAGACTCCGCAGGTACTCGATCTTGTGGCGCTCCAACTCGGTGAGCGCGAATCCGTGCCGCGCCACCCTCTCACCCTCTCGGAGGAGCGCCTCAGTACCGGCTGCGATTCCATCCTCATTCACGGCTGCGAAGAGTTGATACACCTCGCTGGTTCCGATGAACCGTCCCTGCCCCGATACGGCGAAGAGAAACGGCGCGTCTGCCTGCTGAGTCAACTCGAACAGACGTGCGCTGAGCATCGAGTTGTACAGCCCCTCAACGAGCATCTGACGGTAAGCCCCAAGGGTACTCTGATCTCTCAGGGGTTGTTTGTGATACAAACCCACGGTGGTGTTCGGCGCCTCCGCGTCGGCCGCAATGGCAAACAGCATTTCTTCATGGTCCGGCACATCGTAGCTAACGCGTTCTCTCACATTTTCGGCGTTCTCGAGCCCTGAGAAGTGCTGAGCGATCAGGCCGACAATTTGTTCCGCATCGAAATCCCCAACCGCCACTACTGCCATCAGGTCGGGCCTGTACCAGTGGGAGTAGAACCGCCTCAGCGACTCATGCCCGAACGTCTCGACGCTCTCGCGCTTTCCGATGGGAAGCCTCTCGGCGTACCGCGAGTTGCTGAACAGGATTGGGAACTGTTCGTCGAGCATCCTGGCCTGCGCACCGCGTCCAAGGCGCCACTCCTCGATCACGACGCCGCGTTCCTTCTCTATCTCCACCGAATCGAGCACGATCAGATGAGCCCAGTCTTCCAAGATTTGAAACGCCGTTTCCACAACGTCGGCGGTGTCGGTGGGAACCCGCAGCATGTAGACGGTCTCATCGAAGCTGGTGTACGCGTTCGTGTGGGCACCGGTCTGCATTCCAACCGATTCCATATAATCGAAGAGCTCCTGCTTCTCGAAGTGTTCGGTTCCATTGAACGCCATGTGTTCCAGGAAGTGCGCCAGCCCAAGTTGGTCTTCGTCTTCCAACACTGAGCCAGCCCTCACTATCAAGCGAAGCTCGGCCCGGTTCTCAGGTCGCTGATTGACCCTGACATAGTAAGTGAGGCCGTTGTCCAACGTTCCTATTGTGACCTGCGGATCGACCGGCAGCGTCTGGTTGGGATCGAGCCCCTGCTGTCGGGCCGAGGCGGCCGAGAACAGAGTCAGCGACAGGAATACCGTCATCGCAGTCACAGTGAAGCAGCGGCGGTTCATGAGAACCTCCAAAAGAGAGATACGGTGCAGCTCGAGAACATGGTGTCAACTACAATTTCAGATTGCAGATTTGCGTCGGCGACTGCGTTCGCATCTTCGCCAGGCACAATCTGCGATCTGCAATCTGCATTCTACAATCTGCATTCATTAGTGTTCCGCCGGCACCGCCTCCATCAGCAGAGCCAACGCATTTCTCAATGCTCGACCACCGGGCCCGGATCCCTTGTAGTGGCCCAGCCGGACGACGACCATATCGTGAGTTGGAATGAGGATTGTGTATTGGCCACCGGCGCCGGCCATGAAGTAAGCGGTCTCCGGTACCGGGAACGACCCCATGCCGTTGATCCAGAAGAACGAGCCTCCATAGACGGGCTGCCCGTCGGCCTCCCATGCCGGAGCAACCGTGCTGGCATATTCGACCCAACCCTCAGGCAGAATCCGTTCTCCATCCCATACGCCGTCCTGCAAATACAGCATTCCTAACCGTGCCCAGTTTCGCCCCGTGCCAAATTCGTAGCCCTGAAGCAGGAAGTTCCCGAAAGGATCGGTCTCGAGATACATCTTTCGAATGCCGATTTTGTCGAACAGTGCGCGCTGCGGGTAGGTGTGGTAGTTCTCTCCCAGCTCCTCTTCTACGCCTTTTCGTATCAGATAGTTAGTTGCGACCGGATCGGAATTGCGGTAGCGACCGACGGTGTTTGGCGGCCATTGAGCCGGCCTCGTGATCGCCCACTCGAACGAGTTCACCGCCCCGGTATACACGTAGTAATGGTCGGGATATCCCTGTGGATAGCCGAACTCATAGTCGTAATCCGGGTCCTGAGGTGCCACGAACCGAAGACCAGACGACATGCGCATGAGGTCTCCAATCCTGATTTCGGCCCGCGGGTCACCCGATGTCTGATGCCACTCGTCGACGGGTGCCGGCTCCCAAAGGTCGTACACCCCGCGCATCACCAACGTTGCCATCAGTGTGCCGGTGAGGCTCTTGCCCATCGACCAGCTCTCGAGCTGTGTGTCTTTGTCGAGGCCCTCACCATAACGTTCGCCAATGATGCGACCGTTGTGTACAACAACGAACGCCGCCGTCATGCTCGAATCTGGATCGAACGCCGCATCCACGGCTTCGGCGACTTTCTCTGCATCGATATGGTCGGGCATAGGCGCATCCGGCAACACATCGCCCATCGGCCAGGGGGTAGTCATCGCGTCGGGAAGAGCAGACGAGACCTCGACAGGGGTGAACGAGACTGACTCGGCGCCCCGCGGCAATGTCACACATCCCTGATCGCCGTAAAACTTGGCAGAACGGGTGACGCCGGTGTTCAACGTTAGGTGTACGATCTTGTTCTCGAAATCGACCACGGTGTCGGTCACCAGGGCCCGTTCCTCCAGCTTCGAGACAAAATACCCCACATTTTCAGAGCCCTCAGCTACATCCAAGCCAGTGATGAACACGGCCGAACACAGAATCTTCGCGAACCCCGACATTGCAAGCTCCATCGGATCGCCAGGTGGAGTTTCCCATTCGGTGTCCAACTCGAATTCAGCAGCCCGCTCGACGAGCGCCTGGTTGAATGCATCCGCATCGTCCGGGGTACCGGGCACACAGGCGACAGCAACAAGCATCAGCACCATCGTCGAAAATCGACTGACTCTCTTCATCAGGTAAGACTCCTTGTAACAGGAGAAAAGACGGATACGATTGCAGTAGTGCAGATCGGTGGTGAAGCGCCGAGCGACGTGCAACGAGCAGCGAATAGCGGATTCCTAAGCCGTAGGACCGTTGCGCGTTGTTCGCTGTTCGCAACAAAGACCTTCTGCACTCTGCAGTTCTCAATACCTATCCAAACATTGCTCGTATTACCACAAATACAATGGATGGCCCCAACAAACATCCCAGGCCAGTGTAAAAGGTCGCCGTCATGGCTCCGTATGGCACCAACTTGGGGTCCGTGGCGGCGAGGCCTCCAGCGACACCGCTCGTCGTGCCCATGAGGCCACCGTAGACCATTGCCGAACGAGGGTTGTTGAGACCTATGTAACGCGCAACGAATGGGGTACCTGTCATCACGAGCATTGACTTGACAAGACCAGCGGCAATGCTGAGCGCAACCACTTCAGACGAAGCGCCGATCGCCGTTCCGGTGACAGGGCCGACGATGTACGTGGCCGCGCCAGCACCAATAGTGGTCATACTAACAGCGTCGGTGTAACCAAATGCATATGCAACGACAGCTCCAATCGCGAACGACCCCAAAACTCCCGCAAACAGCGACACTATCGCGCACGCCCCTGCCCTCCGCATCTCATCCAGCTTCACTCCGAACGCCGTGGCGACTATCGCAAAATCACGCAGCATCGCCCCGCCCAGCAAACCCACTCCAGCCAGGATCTCGATGTCAGCCAGCCCCTGACTCCCACCGGTCGTCACTCCGCCGACATACGCCAGAAACAGCCCCAGCAAGATCGCGATCGCCGAACCGTGAATTCTGCCGCTAGTGAGTTTGTTGGAGATGAAATAGGAGAACCACACAGTCACGCCTACAAATGCGAATGCCGTAATCAGGCCATTACGGATCAACACCTGTGCGAGCAGATCGAGAACTGTGTTCATCGCTCACCATCCGCCGATGAATCATCCGTCTCCGCAGGCGCAGCAGCTCCGATACGACTGATCAGTGGCACCAGTGCACAACTCACCACCACGGCCAGCGCTCCCGCCAAAAGGGCGGCGGGGCCTCCTTTCACAGCCGCGATCACGTTCTGCTTAGCAGCCATTGCAACTACAACCGGTATGTATATCGAACTCCAGAAGATGATCCCCTGTTGAGATACAGGATTGAGTCGATCGCGTTTGCGCAGATATTCGGCAAGGAGAATCATCAGGAGCATGGCGATACCAACGCCGCCCACATTGGCCTGCACTCCGATCAGCTTTCCGAGGAGTTCCCCAACGAAAATGCTGGCTATCATGCAGCCGGCCAGCAAAGCGACGCCATATATGACCATTCAGTCAGTCTCCATTCCCTGCGAGAACAATTCAGCGACAGCAGGTTTCGTCACCTTGCCCATTGCGTTTCGGGGAAGCGCCTCGACCACTGCCAGCTCCTTGGGAATCTTGTACGGCGCTAGCAGGTCCCGGGCCCACGAGCGAAGCTCGTCGATGTTGAGTGTGTCTGCCTCTGACAACTCGACCGCCACACACACCTTTTCGCCCCATTCGATATCCGGAGAACCCACAACGGCGCATTCCTGAATCGCGGTGTGCGTGCGGAGAACCTCTTCAATCTCGAGCGCGGAGACCTTGTAGCCCCCCGTTTTGATGATATCCACGCTGCGTCGCCCCATTATGCGGTAGCGGCGTTCCTCCACTACTACTACGTCGCCGGTGCGAAACCAACTGCCGTGAAATGATGCCGCAGTCTCTTCAGGCCGACGCCAATACTCGCGGAATACGTTCGGTCCGTCGATTAGGAGCTCGCCAGGCGTGCCAAGTGGCACATCCTCGAGGTCGTCGTCGACAACCCGCGCCAGAACGCCGGGGAGTGGGAGCCCCACAGAGCCGGGAAAACGCTCGCTCCTGAGCGAATTGGACAGCCCCATGCCGATTTCGGTCATGCCGTAGCGCTCCAACAGCACGTGGCCTGAAATCTCTTTCCAACGCTCCAAAACCGACACAGGGAGCGCAGCGGAGCCAGAGACCATTAGCCTCAACTTCCCGCAGGCTGCGGACATAGCCTCTTGCTCAGCTAGAGACGCCTGCTCCCAGGCGGCGATGAGCCTACGGTAGATAGTAGGAACCGCCATGAACAGCGTAAGATGTCGGTTGACCAGATGATCCCACGTGTCCGCGGCGTCGAATCCCGGCAACATCTCACAGCAAGCACCACTCCAAAGCGAACAGCACAAGACGTTCACAATGCCATGCACATGGTGGAGAGGGAGAACCAACAGGATTCTGTCGTCTTCCACCCACCCCCATGCCTCTATCAACGACTCTACCTGAGCCCTGATTTGCGCATGGGTGGTGACTACTCCCTTGGGTTTTCCGGTGGTCCCGCTCGTGTAGAGCATCATGGCGCGGCGGGTTTCGGAAACGTCCGGCAGTGTAGTCGTTTCGGATTGCAGAAGATCGGACGTCAACACCACCCGAAGGCCAAGCAGCTCTGCAGCCTCTGACAACCGTTCCGCGCAATTTGCGTGAGCCACCACCACGGTGGGATCAGAATCGGTCAGCACGTGAGCCAATTCTGCCGGGGGATGCGACATCGCGAGTGGGACCGCCAGGCCACCGGCCCGCCAGATTCCCCATTGGATTGCTGCATAGTCGAAACCCGGAGGTACCAAAAACGCGACTCGCTTTTCCCCGAGATCGTCGGAGCCAGCCAAAAGAGCTGACGCGACATCAGCAGATACGCGTAGGAGGTCGTCATAGGTGAATGGGCCGTCCGAATCGACCACTGCAGGTCGATTCCCGTGCTCTGAAGCCCTCTGTATCAGTGATATTGTCATGGGATTGTCTATGTCGCCTGCTCAACAGGTTCGGAAACCCCGCCATTTCGGGCAGATCGGTACAGTGCTTCGATAACTCGGAGGTTTGCGGCTGCTTCGGAAAACGGAAATCTGACTCTCTCACCGGTCAAAATACAGTTCGCGAAGTGTTCGACCATTTCCGTATACTCGTTCGCGCCGCTTACAGCATGCGATCTGGACTCCCCTCTCCCGTGGAACTCCTCTATCGTCACGTCATCCGTTCCAGGAATGAACACTTTCGGTACTTCCAGGTGGCCTTCCGTGCCGGCAACGTGCAAGCACTCCCTTCGTTCCATGGTCAGCGCGCTGTCGAATTGGGCCGTTATCCCGCCAGCAAACCGCAGCATCCCAGCCATCTGTTCATCCACGCCTCTCTCCGTCCATTGAGCCTGGGCCTGAACCTCCAGTGGCTCGCTTCCGACCATCGTTCTGCACACGTGCACGCAGTAGCATCCCACGTCCATGAGCGACCCACCACCCATTTCCGGATCGAGCCGTATGTTATCGGGGGTGGTCAATCTGAATGTGAATGCCGAATACAGCGATCGTACCTCCCCGACGACACCTAAATCCAGTAGTTCCAGCACCTTAGCGATGCGCGGGTGGAACCGGTACATGAACGCCTCCAAACAAACGACGCCAGCCTTTTCCGCGACACGGGCCATCTCATCGCATTCCTTCCCGTTCAATGCGAGGGGTTTCTCGCATAAAACGTGTTTGCCGGCCTCAGCCGCGCGCACCGTCCACTCTAAATGCATGTGATTTGGCAACGGGATGTAAATGGCGTCGATCCCGTCGTCCTCGAACAGATCCTGGTAGGATCCATACGCGGTCGGGATGGCGTTGGCAGCTGCGAATTCACGTGCGGTGCTCGCTTCTCTGCTCGCAATCGCAGAGGCCTCACCATTCCTGGAATCGTGAATCGCGGGTATTACCGCGGCGCGGCCTATATTCGCAGTGCTGAGAATGCCCCACCGCACTTTTTCCACATCAGGCATTTGTTCCTCTCCGGAGGGTTTGCTCGGAAATCACTGCGGTAACCTACCGGCGGGACGTGGATGGGCAAGCTAAACAGAGTGTTGGACCGAGCGCTTTTTTTCAACATCACACATATATCCGAGGCATTGCGAAATTTTGGAGGTAGCCAACGTGCGACATCCTCATGCCGGAATGGCATATCGAAAAACGCATTGCAAAATGCTGCGGCGGCCTCGACGGTCCGTTCAGCGACCTTCGATCAGCACTGGACGCTTTCTCAGTGACGTGCTCATAACGACATTAATAACAACATGTTAACAGCCTTCATCTAAACTATAACGTCATATCAAGGAATTGCTCAACTCTGGTACGTGGCTTGCCGTATTAGGTCATAGTTCTGACACGACAATAGCACACCCGGGGCGACCCGGGGCCGCAAAGCCAGGGATCTTTCTGAGACAGCCCGGCTACCGAAAGGAGGAACCTCATGCACTCGCGGAAGACATGCATTTCTACACTGCTTGCTGCAGTGAGGCATGCAAGGGATTTGGCTGGCCACCTAGCCAACCACCCGTTCGATTTCACCGTGATCACCCCCATCATGAAGGCCTCCAAGGCTATCGGTGACTGCGCGCAGGCTCTTCGTAACGGTGAATTGCGAGCATTGAGCCAACAACTGGCATCAGTTTCACAAAACAACCTGTCGCTGCCAGAAGAAGCGGCTGAGCTCGCCACTATCATGCTGAAGATCGTAGCTATCGCTGAGATTTTTGGAGATCTCGAAAGCCCCAGTCAGTGGGCCGGCATGGACAAGACATCCCAGGAAAGCAGCGATCCATTTGGTTCGATGGACGGCACGAGGTGGGTGGTGCTTTAGCGCGGTCGGCGTGAAAATGGGCGTTTGGGCATTTCCCCGACAGCGAAACTGATGATATACTCTTGTTCATGAGAACCAGAACCGTTTTACCGGTGCTTCTCACCGGCCTCGTCGTCGTCTCCTGTGCGACGCTCCAGCAGATTGCAGCATTGAGATCTGTGGATTTCCAACTCGATCGCGTCTCCGACGTGCGAGTTGCCGGAATCGATGCTTCCAGCGTATCGTCGTATGCCGACTTGAGCATCATGGACGCTGCCCGCGTGGGAACCACGATAGCCCGCAGAGAGCTTCCGGTGACATTTCAGCTGCATGTGCAGGCGCAAAACCCATCTGACAACCCTGTCACTGCCCGTCTGATGCGGATGCAATGGACATTGCTGCTCGACGATACCGAGACCATTTCAGGGCTTATCGAGCGCGAGCTGGAGTTGCCTCCCGGCCAACCGAGGGATATTCCGGTCGATATCTCGCTCGATCTATTCGATTTCTTCGAGCGTAGCGGCCCGGATCTCTTCAATTTGGCGCTGAACCTGATGGGAGCTGGGGAAGAGCCGAGTCGTGTGGCGCTGCGGGCGTTGCCGACGATCAATACGACTTTGGGACCGATCTCCTATCCGCAGCCGATCACGATCGTAGATCGGAGAGTAGGGCAGTAGGGGCAGGGGGAAAGGGAGTTCCGAACTTGCGCCTGGCGTTACCCTGAGATTAAGAGGTCGGTTCAGATCCGCGGCAAGCGTCCCGCCCACGCAGTCGTAGGGCTCGTGCGGCCCGGAACACCCCATTAGGACGGTGACTAGCAGTAGCAACTTGGAACGCATCACAACCTCCCGGTACTCGTGTGCCTCCATCAAGAATACCCGGGTCCATTATCAGTCGTCACAGATGGTGGGGGAAATGGCGATTTGTGGTCGTGGAGTTCCTTCAGAAGGCGCTGAACGGTGCCGAGGCCATCCTTACATCTCGATATTTCCGCTTTTGTCGCGGTCTGAACTGGAGACATCCCGCGCCGACTGCCTGCCGAACTGGACGAAAAGGCCGGTTCGTCCAGCCCGAACCGACTTCTCGAGGCGCTTCCATGCGACGCGCTTCAAGGCCGCCCTGAAGCCCGGCACTAGGCAGGAGAAACCGACTAGATCTGTAAGGAAACCGGGCGTCATGAGCAGAGCGGCAGCCACGAGGATGAGTACGCCATCGACCAATGCACCCACCGGCAAACCTCCGCGGGCGAGTTCATTTTGCACGTCGCGAAGCACGCCCAACCCCTGCCAACGGGCCAATGTGGCTCCAGCCGCACCCGTTAAGACGATGATGGCAATGGTCGTGAGTACTCCGATCAATCCGCCGAGCTTGATCAGGAGAATGAGTTCAACAGCCGGTACGACGATAAAGAGGAGAAGCAGTATGCCCATGCTGTAAAGATAGTCCTTTTGAGGACCCTAATCGCCCCTCACCACCGCCTCCGCTTCAATCTCAACGAGATTCTGGTCTCCCACGAGTGGCGCCTGAACCAACGTGTTCACCGGCAGGATATGCCCAAATCTGGTGCCGTGCGCCCTGGCTACCGACTCCCAATCGGCAATATTCCGCACGAATACGCGCGTTCGCACAACATCCTCCAGCCGCCCACCCAACGACAAAATGGCACCTTCGATTTTGTCGATAACAAAATGGGCCTGTGCGGCAGCGTCAGTTCCGCCGATCGTCCGATTTTCATGGGTTGCAGTTGTTCCGGAGACTGAAATTCGATCGCCTGCACGGACGGCGCGGCAATACCCGGCCAAATCTTCCCACGGCGTCCCGCTTTGGACTCTCGCCCTGCCATCCGCGCTTTGTTCCGCGGAGTATGGCGCAGGCAACGATTCGATGTGATGACTCAAGTCGCCACTCGCGGTCAAAAACGGGGGTTTGCGGTACTCGTCGCCGCAGTCGCCTGGAATCGGTCGCAGCGAGCCCAAGTTTTCGGCGATTTCGGCTCGACTCTCTTCATCAAACTCGAAGTCGAAGACGCGCAGATTGTCTGCGATGTGCTCTGCTTTTCCTAGTCTTGCACCGATTATCACGCCGCCCACAGCCGGCTGGTCGAGGATCGCTCTACAGGCTACGTTGGCAACCGACACTTGCTGCCGCTCTGCCGCCCTGTGCATCGTCTGCAACAGCCCCTGCAGTTTATCCCACCCACCGGCCTCTCTAATGAACCGTCCGTATTTCATCTCTGACCAAGTGTCCAGTTTTCCCCAATCGGGTTCCGGTTTCCCAAGCCAACGCTCCGTCAGGAATCCACCGGCAATGGCGCCAAACGCCAGCAGCTTCACGCCATGCTGCGCGCACAGCTCCAACATGCTTGCAGCTGCTCGTTGGTCCAGAAGCGAGAAACAGACCTGATTGGACACAACTTCGATTCCGCTCATCAACACAACTCGCAGGTGTGCCGCGTCGAAGTTGGTCAGGCCAAGGTGGCTGATATGCCCTTCATCTCGCAGTTCCTGCATCCAAAACAGGCAATCCAACCAGGATGGGTCTGGGTAATGCCATGCGTGAAACTGTAGGAGGTCGATGCGGTCGGCCTGCATCCGGTCTAGCGAACGCTGGACAGCAGCACGCACTTCTTCCCGTTTGATTCGCCCCGGTTTCGGCACCCACTTCGTGCAAAACTCGGCCGAACCCGCTCCGTATTCGTTCAGGTACGCACCTGCGATCTCTTCGGCGGAACCGTAGTGGTCGGCCATGTCGAAAGTCGTGAAACCAGCCTTTACATATGGGACCATTTCCGCTGCAGCGGCTACCGCATCCACCTTCCCGCCATCCCGCTCCATGTCAGCAATCTGCCAGAGACCAGTAAGAACCCTGGAGATCGAGAATTGGGGCGCCAGTTTGCACCGCTCAACCGATATCGCCATCCAGCAATTACTCCGGAGGAAGATTTGAGAAGATGGCGTCGACATCCACTCCGGTCCGCTTCAGCTTCGAACGCTCCCAGAGATAGACGGCTGTGGCAACGGTCATTACGCCGATCCAGACGGGGGTGGAGTGGAAATACCAAGCGCTCACCGATGCCGAGAGATCTTTGATGATATGCACGACCAGAAATCCCCCCAGCAAAACGACACCGCACGATGCCAGCGGCACTTGCAGTCTTCGGGACGGCAGAACGCGTACTTCATTCGCCAGCGCACGATTCCGATGCGGGAGGGTCAAAACGGCAACGCACATCAGAAGAAAGTTCACCAGCATCGACGTCACCAGAATATCAACACCTAAGAAAAAATCTCCCGCCAGGTGGCTGCCGAGGATTCCCACCGACGCCATCAAACCACTCAGGACGATTGCGACATGGGGCGTGTGGAGACGCGAGTGCACGGCAGCCACACGTTTCGGGAATATGCCGTCTTCTGCCCACGCAAACATCAAGCGCGATACGGCGAGTAGCATGGCGGGAAGATCGTTGATCAACGCGACGGCTGCACCGCCAACTATGGCCACCGTCCACCCCGCCGGGAGCAGATATCCGAGTAGCCCCGGCGCTGTTACATCCCTTATTGCCGCTTCCTCCGCAATGAAGCTCCAGGGCACCGCATGATATACGGCCGCGGTGAACAGGAAGTAGAAGGTCCCGACAGTCGCAACCGCAATTCCTATGGCGAGCGGCAACGATCGGTTTGGATTCTTAGCCTCTCCCCCCGCTTGCGCAATGGAATCGAAACCAATGAAACTCGAGAATAGGACGGCCGCCGCAGCCAGGTACACGGCTATGCTGAATGGAGTTCGCCCGGTTTCCGATAGCACTCGGCCCTCTGATTCGAGCAGGGCGGCCGAAAAATCGCCGCTATCGAACGCGAATCCCGCAACTATCACGATCGCCCCCAGCGCAAACATCAGAAACATCATGGGCACGAGCGTGCGCTCGTAAAGCCTTACGCCACGGATGTTTACGACCACGAAGGTCCAAAGGAACAACAGTGCCAATGCCAGCCGAACTGGCCCTGTGTCGAGTGTGTCAGCCAACGGCTGCCATCCAATCGCAGCGGCTACGTCCCGAAGGAACGGGATCAGAACGTACGAAACCACTCCAATCGCAATGCAGAGCCCAAACCACTGGGAGAAACTCGCCACGAACCCGAGATAGGGGTTGATGGCCCTGCTCGCGTACACATAGCTCCCACCTGCCCTTGGCATTGCCGATGCCAGAATCGCATACGCCAGCGCAGCAAGGAGAGCGGGAACAGCAGCGAATAGATAGGCCGGTAAGACGTATGGACCTATTCCGGGAACATTCCTCTGAATCATGAACGGCACGACCGTGATTCCCGCACCCATCATCGAACAGATTCCGGTGGCCGCGAGGCCCATAAGACTCAAATCGCGGTTGAGTCCGGTCTTTTTCCCCGGTTCTTGACTCACGATTCCCCCAATCCTCTCGTTCAACCCCTCACCCGCCAGCCTAGGCGGGCTGCTACTATGGGTTGCAGGAGATCGAACCGCAAGCGCCCGCGGTCTTTTCATAAGTGCCAGGCTTTGGCTGTGTCTTTGGCCGCTTACGAACGCGGAATAACTCGGACAACGAAGAAGGAGTTGGTTGCCCCACCCAACCCATCAAAAACGTCTGCGTCAATCCGCGTGACTCCGCAGCAAATCACCTAATTCCACAGTCGCCGACGAACAAAGCAGAAAGCACAGCCCTATTCCGCCCTCAACGCCTCAATTGGATCCAGAGCCGCAGCCCTCTGCGCGGGGTAAACTCCGAAAAGCACTCCGATGCCGAGCGAGGAGATCAACCCAACGGCGAGCGCGGTCCCGTTCATCACGGTATGCCATTCCGTACTTCTTCCGACGACCCAAGCGATCAAGATGGCCGAGAATACTCCCAGCGCACCTCCAGCCGCTCCCAACAACAGCGACTCCACGAGAAACTGTATCAGTATGTCGCGTCGTCGGGCCCCAACTGCCACCCGCAAGCCTACTTCGTTCCTGCGTTCCCGCACCGTGAGCAGCATGATCGATAGTATCCCGACACCACCGACAATGACCGCCACCGCACCAAGTGCGAGTATGAGGCGCCGGAACGAAGCGATCGTCTCGAGACGCGCCTCGAGAATCACCTGTTGGCTCCGAACTACAAAGTCGTCTACCAGCCCGCGTTCGAGCGTCCTGTGTCTCGTTCTGAGAACGTCTCCGATTTGCTCCCGCGCCGCGTCCATTCGCTCTCGATCCCTCACCCGAACGAACAGCATGTTGATGTAGTCGACGTTGAACACTCTGCGAAGAGCGGTGTGTATCGGAATGACGACCTGATTGTCTTCTTCTGAAAGGCCGTCTATGGTGGTGCCTTTCTTCTCCAAAACGCCGATCACCTCGAATGACGTTTTTCCGACCAGTAGTGTCTTGCCGATGGGATCTTCGTCGGGAAATAGGATCTCTCTCACCCTATCCCCCAACACCGCCACTCGTGCTGAGTTGCGATCTTCATCTCGGGTGAAGTAGCGGCCCGCCACCGTCCGAAAGTCCCGCACCTCTTCGAAATCGACTGTCGTGCCGCGAACCGTGGCCACGGTCGACATCGTGCCGTACTTGAGTCGCCGCCCCTGGTTTTGCTCCGGAACCACGAGGGCAACATCTGGAGAGCCGTTCAACACGGCTTCGGCATCTTCGAGGACCATCGTGTTGACCTTTGCCAGAGTGCGCCTGCGCCATGGGACACGAGGCGCCTCTGCCGTACTCACCAGCAGCAGGTTTTTTCCTAGTGCGTCGATCTCCTGCAAAATTTCGCGTTCACTGCCCTCACCGACCGCTGTCAACACGAGTACAGCCCCAACGCCTACTGCCATTCCCGAAAGCGCTAGGGCTGTCCGAACTCGGTGGCGCACGAGTGCCTTCATCGACAGATGGAGATTTCGAGCCAGCTTCACCTGTCGTTTCCGCCTACTCTCTGAGTGTGGATACCGGCTCCAGCGCCGCCGCTCTTCTCGCTGGCGTCACACCGGCCACGAGTCCCACAAGCACTGCCGCAACTAAGCCCAGGACGGCCGCCTCCCATGGCATGACATTCTCGAAGTCCATGGCCCGAGACACAAAGGTGAGTGCACCAACAGCTACTATCAGTGCGAAAATGCCTCCGACCACCGTGACCAACGAAGATTCGAGCAGGAACTGCATACGTATGTCGTTTTGACGAGCGCCTACCGCTTTGCGCAGCCCGATTTCTGCGCGTCGCTCATTTACGCCCATAATCATCAGGTTGGCTACGACGATTCCGCCGATGAGCAGAGATACTCCGGCCACGATAGGTAAGAACAGAGTGAAGATGCGGTTCATGGAGCCCACCATCTGCTGGACTTGAACCGGCGTGAACATGCTGAAGTCGTTGGGCTCATCTGCTGCAAGCGCATGTCGTTCTCGAAGAAGTGTCTCGATGGCTGCAACCGACGATTCGATTTCCGCGTCGCTGTTTGCCAGGAGTTTCGCGCTGCCGATATAGTCGACGTTCATAATCCTGCGCATCGCCGTCGTATACGGCACGATCACTTCGTTGTCCCTATCCCATCCGTGCAAGTCAGTGCCGATTGCATCCAAAACACCAATTACTTCAAACGGCACCGAACCTATCCTGATCTGCAAACCAATAGGATCCGCGCCTTGGAACAGCTCTCTCTCAACAGTTTCTCCGACTAGCGCAACGCGCGCTGAGGATCTGACCTCGGCATCCCCGAACAGGGAACCGCGGTTAGCACCCCGACTCCACACCTCTTCGTAGTTCGAGGAGTGGCCCATCACACGTACGGTGTTGCTGTTCCCCTGATAGACTACTTCCCGAGATCCCGCCAGAAGCATCGGGTCCCAAACCTTCACTGTTGGAATGGACGACTGAATAGCGTCCAGGTCGTCGATTGTGAGAGTTGTGACTGGCCCCGCAGAGTGGGGACCTCCCCTACTCCCACCGCCACTGGCCGACAGCATGATGCTGGATCCGGAGAAGATCTTGTCGATTCTCGAGATCATGGTATCCCTGGTCCCCTGCCCTATCGCCACTACAATGGTTAGGGCCAACACACCGATGAATGTGCCAAGCATCATGAAGAAGGTGCGTAGTCGATGGCGCCCCATGTCTCTGAAGCCGTGGCGTATCAGTCTGCCGCTTCTCATGAGACCACCTCCAGCTCTTTGCGCGCATCCTTGGGCGACTCGGTTTTCTTGTCCGAGACGATTCGGCCGTCTACGAGTTCCAGCACTCTGTCGGCCATGGAAGCGACACCAGGGTCGTGTGTGATGAGGATGACCGTTTTCCCTTGGCTGTTCAGCTCTTGGAATATTGCCAGTACTTCGAGGCCCGAACGGGTGTCGAGATTTCCAGTCGGTTCGTCAGCAAGGATGATCTCAGGTTCGTTGACCAACGCCCGCGCGATGGCGACACGTTGCTGCTCACCGCCAGACAGTTCGCTGGGAAGGTGCTTGGCGCGATCCTTGAGTCCAACTTGCTCTAGCGCCCGAACTCCCAGACCCGATATGTCGGAGCGAGAACAGTATATGAGCGGTAGTTCGACGTTTTCGACTGCGGTGGTCTTCGGCAGGAGATGAAAGCTCTGGAACACGAAACCGATCTTCTCATTCCGAAGTCGGGCCAACTCGTCCGGCATAAATGATTCGACCTCTCCACCATCGAGCCGATAGCTACCCGAGTCGGGTCGATCCAGAAGCCCGACGACGTTCATCAGAGTCGACTTTCCCGAGCCCGACGGGCCCACGACTGCCACGAACTCACCCTGGTCCACGTTCACTGAAACGTCGACCAACGCGTTGACCTCCTCGGAGTTCTTCCGATAGGTCTTGTTCACCTGGTCCAACACAATTTTCCCCAGCTCCGTTGTCACACGAACCTCACTTTCGATAATTCAAGAGCCCGTCTGTACCGAACCGACTATGACCTCTTCGCCATCTTCCAATCCGTCAATTACCTCGGTGTATGCACTACCCCTGAAGCCAGTGCGAATCGCCCGCCTCACCGGCCCCTGCGGCCCAGGCACATACGCGAAGGCACCATTGGCATCGCGACGCACCGCACCGTTCGGAATCGTCAACACATCATCTCTTCCGTCCAGCTGAATATTGACCGTCGTGGTCATCTCCGGGCGTAGAGTCTTGCCATCTGTGGGGCCGATCTCGATCAGAGTCACGTAGTTCACGACGTTGTCCACTATCTCCGCGGCAGGCTGGATCGCCGTCACCGTGCCCGTGAAGTCGGTGCCCATGTAGGTGTCGACGGTGAACGTTGCTCGCTGCCCCACCTCGACCCGACCGATATCTGTCTCGTCCACATATGCCCACACTTCCAACCGATCGAGATCGATGATGGTCACGAATGTGGGACTCGCAAACGACGCTGCGACCGTTTCTCCAACCTGAGTCGAAACCGATGCCACCACACCGCCAATCGGCGCGGTTATTCGCGTAAATCCCAGCAGGATCTCCGCGGATTCCAGTGCCGCATCTGCCTGGTTCACTTGAGCGGCCGCAGTATTGAATGATCGTTCGATCGCATCAAACTCGGCCTGAGTGATCACTGCCTCCGGCAGCATTTCACGCGCGCGCCCCAGTTCCAGCTCCCAGTAGTTCCTCTCGGCAGTGGCTGTTTCGAGTCGTGCGTCCGCTTCACTTCGCTGCGCCTCGAACTCGGTCGGATCGAGGATCGCAAGCAGAAATCCTTCGGGCACATGATCACCAATGGTCACATGGAGCTCCTTCAAGATTCCCGAGACTCGCGATCCTACACGGACCTCGGCGCCGACCTGTGGACGGATCACCCCGGTAGCAATCACAGTAGATCCGATCTGTCGCCGTCGAACAGTCTCCGTGCGGTAGCTCTCCTCCGTCGGCGGCGAGTCGGCTCCGGAAAGTGCGCCTCTGCCGAAAGCCCAAATCCCGGCAGCACTTACCACCAATACCACTAACAGGCCAGTCCAGATCTTCGTGTTCATAGCATCAATGCCCTTCACCCACATCATGCCCTGCAGAAACTCCGTGCTTGTCCATCAGCCATTCGTGGAGATCTGCACGCTGTTCTGAATCGAGGATCGCCTCGATTTCGGTTGTCACGCTATCGATTGCAGCATCAAGACGCGTATGGACGGCTGACCACGCCTCGTTTACGGCTGTCTGGTGCCTCGCAAATACCTCCTGCACCTGCCTAGCCTGCTGTCCAGTGAGACCCAAGTCAGCTCGCATCTCCCGAATGAAGCTCTCGTGTGATGCATCTATTCTCATCGCTGAGGTTTCGGCGTGAGCAGACAATGCACTCGGGTGGAGTATCGCTCTATCGAGCAGTACTCCCCCCACCACACCTATCGCCAGAATGGACACTGCTCCAAGCAATGCATGCAAAGCGTGTTTTGAGTGACTCATCGTTCCAACTCCGTGTTGCGTAAAGCTATCAACGTTCCCACCGAGGGCGGCGCCTCCTCCGATGCCAGTGTGGCCGCAAGCGGATCTGAGGGTGTGAGCCCGTACGCATTTTGGCTGCGCAACGGTGCATCGGCGCCGTCGTTACTCGGCATCAATGTGAGAAATGCGATCACTGCCGCTGCTGCGCCAGCGGCAAGCAGCGTAGAGTAACGAGCGATCTCAAACCACCACCTCGTATCGTTTTCACCGAATTCCTCCAGGAGGGCTGCAGCGTCATCGACGATCTTGTCGGTGAGACCGCTCCAATACTCCTGTTCCTCGGGTAGGCGCGAAAACATGCCCCTCTGTTGATGCGGCGTGTTCATCGATCCCATCCTTCCTCCTTGAACGGCTCCATCGCAAGGCGAAGAGCGTTCCTCGCCCGATATACATGAGTGCGTACTGTTGCGTCGCTCAATCCAAGCGCCTCGGCGACTTCTGCACTTCCCAAACCTTCCAAGACGCAAAGTCGAAAACAGACACGCTGCATTTCAGAGAGAGACTCCAACTCCAAATCGATCCTCGCTTGCAGCTCTACCTTCTCCACAACATCCAGGGGAGTGGGTTGTTCATCGGGCACGGTTTCGTCCAACGCGAAAATCACACGACGTGCACGAGCGCCAGCTGCATTCCGCGCCAGGTTCCTGAGAATCGTGAAAAACCAGGGCCTGAATGGGCGGCTCGTGTCGAAGCGCTCCAGGGCCGACACCGCGCGCCGAAATGCCTCTTGGACCAGGTCCTCTGCGTCTTCCAGAGTCTCTGTGAACTCCCATGCTACCGCCATCGCCTGCCGGACGTATCTGTCTACGAGCTGGCGGTAAGCGAGTTCGTCGCCGGTGAGCGCGCGGCGGATGAGTTCTTGGTCAGAGACTTCGCTAGGAGTCACTTCGATTCAGCATCCTCGTTCTCAGCTGATCCCGAATAGTCAGATCCATTTCAAGTGGCCGCTGATGCACGCGGAGTTACGCGGCTGATTTTCTCAATCACCTGTCAGCCATCTTCGACTCAGTCCACTCCGGCGTCTCCCGCTTCTCACGTCTGCTATACCATGTACAGCGGATGGCACCATTTCGTTTACACAAACCCTAGCTCAATAACCTCTTTGTTTGTTCACGACCGAAAGCAGCGGTTCTCCGACCGCAAACCGTCTGAGGTTTTCGCGGAATAGGAGCCAGATCCGCTCCATGTGCCGTTCCGAGTCGCCTCCGACATGAGGCGTGATGATGACGTTAGGCAGACTCCAGAGCTCGTGGCCGGACGGGAGGGGTTCTGGATCAGTGACGTCGAGTCCGGCGCCGGCGATGTGTCCGTCGCGGAGGGCACGCACAAGGGCATCGGTATCTACGGTCTTGCCGCGCCCGATGTTGACGAAGAATGCGGTTGGTTTTGTGACAGCGAAAACATCGGCATTGAACACACGGTCAGTCGCCGGAGTATGAGGGAGGCAGTTGACGATGACGTCTGCCTCCCACGCGAGCGTCTTCAGTTCATCGGCGAGCCCAACGTATTCCACGAATTCCGGACCCTCACGCCTGCTCGCCCTCGTTGCGAGCACACGCATCCCAATCCCATGAGCCAGCCGAGCCACTTCAGTACCTATTCCACCAAGCCCGGCTACCAGTATGGTCTTCCCCCGCAGTTCACCGAGTTCACTGCCATCGCCGGTAATCGGGGTGAGGCCCGTGAGCGGCCGATTGTCCCACCGCCGCTCTAGCTGCAAGTACGACGCGACGTGCAGCCGCCGGCTCAGCGAGAGAATCATCCCCAATACATGTTCCGCACCGCCCTGTGCATACAACCGCTGGCCGTTCGTCAGAACGATGTCACTCTCCGCGAACCCGGGGAGTGACAGGTAACTCTCGATGCCCGCAGAGTAGAGGGATACCCAGCGAAGGCGTTGACCATTCGCGAGTATCTCGGGGGTGAGCCAGCCCAGGATCGCATCCGCGTTCGTAACGAGCTCGGCCGCGTGTTCGCAATCTCGCGCCACCAGTATCTCCACACCGGGTGCGGCCAACCCTATCTGCTCAGTTTTTCCGGGCCAAAGGTCTGCGACGACGACCTTCCCGGGTGGAATCCAACCCGCGTCGTCAGCCGTGGGCGAAGGTCCTTCGCGGAGGCCGAGCTGTTCGATGAATGCCGTGGCGGGGAGAGTTCCGATGTGGTCGTCGTGTAGCAGCTCGACTGTGCTTTCGGGCAGTGTGCCGTTTCCCGACCGACCAACGGCTTCGATCACGTCTTCTCGCGGTCTCCCTTCATCGATTAACTGGGTGATTCGGGAGCGTGCGTCCAACAACCCAAGTCGTGTGGCCCGCACGATCGCTTCGGTGCCCTGTGGCCCTTTTCCAGGGATAACCACATCGAGGTCAAGCAGTTCGAGGTGACGCAATGCCGAAATCCAGTCGTCGAATGGCAAGGGGTCGGAGCCACGACCATCTCCCACGAGATCTCCGGAAAACAACACACCCGAAGTAACCACGTGGACCGTCCAGGAACGGCTCGCTTCGTGCGACGTCGCGGCCCGAAGCACAACCCGAACGATGCCGTCGTCCAACGTCATTGTTTCGGAGGACACCTCCATCTGAGCGGCCCCCTCGACGCGGACCGACGGGCCGGGCACGAGAAGAGTGATGTCCCGCCGTTGGACCTCGCAATCATCCGGCCGGCTGCCGGGCGTGAGAGCAAGAAAGCGGACGGGCTTGTCGTTCGTTCCACGTCGAATCCCGTCCACCGCATCCCACGCAGCTTCGTCACACGCGTCGATCGCCAGGAGATACTCGTTGAACTCCACCACACCGGCGTTGTGCCCAAACTGACCTGATTGCCCCGGGAACGTTACGCTGTGAACACGGTCGGAGATCTGATGCATCTCCTGCGCACTGACTGGCCAGCAAGCGACAAGGATTGTCAAGACGACAGACGTCGTTTGAGTTGCTCTCATTATGTCCCTCTTGTGATTGGCCAACTCTCCTGCCCGGCATCGCTCGAATCAAAGTTCACACCGGTTCATCACTCGCTCGACGGCGCAATCGGAATCAACACATCCACGACCACACGCCACTCGGCATCGGAAGCTCGTCGCCAAATCCGGTAGTAGCTCGCGTTGGTGAGCGAACTCGCGCCGCCCGGTTCGCCCGCGAACTCGACGATTCCGTAACTCACACCCATATCACCCGACTTGGAGATACGCACATCGCGCACGTCTGACCCAACCCAATGGAACCCCATCGACAGATCCGCTGCCTGACTGATGACGTCCAACCCCACAAGAGGCAATTGTCCGTTCCTATTGAATCGCGCGCTGGGATCTACGAACTCACCGACCGATTCGCGGAACCCCAATTCCACTACCGACCGAGAATACTCTGAGTCGATCCGGCTCAACGCGGCTGCCTGGATCTCTATTTCCTCAGAGCTCAATGGGGCCCCGGCCGTATCGCTGCCAACACGTAATACGGAGCTGTCCGGCCGAAGCGTCGCAGGACCATGCGCAGCTCCTCCATCAGCAATCACGTTCCATGTTCCGTCCGCGTTGCGTTTCCAGACCGACACAAAATGCCCCCATGCTACTGGAGCCGACTCAAAGGACTGTCGCAATTCGTACGGGCCGGACGTATACCCCATGTCTCCAGCAGCGGAGACCTCGGCTATCTCCGGTCCCCAAGACAGAACGGGGCCCTCAGCCGGACGTTGCTCCCAAACCTCATGGGCGTTGACTGGCCCTGCGTCGAACACTACTCCATCGGCGGCAAAAAACTCTAGAAATGCCGCTCTCGTTCCCGAAGCAAGCGATGTGCTCGCAAATGCGCGTTCGGATTGGACGAGAGTCTCGAATGCCTCGGCATTGTTGGAGTCTGAAGCTGGATCGCAGGCGGTAGCAATTAGGACGAGCGGGAGAAGAGGGAGGTGAGGGAGCGGAATAGCATGTCTCATATCACGGCCTTGGTTGATTTCCAACACAACGAGGGCACCCAATCGTACCTGGGTTTTGGAGATTCCTTCCGTAGCCGAGCCGCGGGCCTACCGAAGCTACTGCTCCGATCTACTAACACTCGGCCCCGATCGCCAGAGAATCCATATCGACACCGCCAACCCAAACGCCGCGGGCAAAGTCCACCAAGCACTAGGTGCGAAGTCATCCGGCAACCACTCGAGGCGGAATGGGACGATTCCAAGCGCATTGTTGAGTGTGTGCCACAACATTGCCGGGTATATCGACCCGGACAGAAGTACCACATATGTCAACACGAAGCCGAGCAGCGCGGTTGGGACGATTCTGAAAAGCGAAACGTGGAAGAAACTAAAGATCACTCCAATGACGATTGCCAGCAGCCAACGCCGGCGTATGCGTTGCCGAAGTCCATGCAATAGGACGCCGCGGAAGGTTAATTCCTCGAAGACTCCCGGCAGAATTGTCAAGAAGAAGATGATCTGCCAGAGCGGAAGTTCGGCCGGCGCGAGCGATTGACCGAAGGCCTCGAGCATTCCCTCGGGAACGGGAAACACGTACCTGTTAACCACCTCGCCGATTCCTACGGCGAGAATGAGTGCTGACGGCACACCAACCAACACGGCTAACCATGCTGTCGGGTGAGGCATACGAAGTCCGAACGCATCGGACGCGTTCAAGCCGTAGCGCCGAATCATGATGAGGCAGCCGCCGAAGAAGATTGCCACCAGGTTTACGGTCACCTGCCCTCTTACACCCATGTCCTGCCCGAACCAAAGACTCACGACGAAGAACAAAACCCACATTCCCAGGAACAGCCGAATAACGTGCCGCGGGAAGAGAGCTGCACCTCCTGTCAGGTCAGCTTGATCCAAATCCGATCCAGAGATGAGCTTCTCGTTGGATAAGGTCTGCTGTGTCAGCTGAGTGAGCCAGGCAGCAAGTCCGCCCGTGGACAGAAAAGCGAAGCAAATGAACAACAGGTCCGTTTCCCCAATCAGGATCTCTCGACTAGCAACGGCAATGCCGGCGAGCGGCACGAATGCGATGACGGACCGCAGTTCTATGCCTGGCAGCGATGCTGCGGCCGTTGGCACGAGGAAGACCAAGAACACGGGGAAGAAGTAGACCTGGAACTCTTTGTAGCTCTTGCTCGCGCCTGAGAGCAGCAGAAGGGCAGACGATACGAGCAGGGTCACTGGTACAAAGAGCAAGAAGAGCAGGCCGAGTTCCAACGCTCCAACGTCGACTGCAAAGTTCGCGGGCAACTCGAACAGCCCGATTACGAGATACAGCATTAGGTTGGCTACGTTGATGACTGCCACTGTGAGCCCTACTGCCACCACGGCAAGCAACTTCGCTCGTACGATATCGGTGCGGCTAGCCGCTGTAGTGAGCAGGGTTTCCAGTGTACCTCGCTCCTTCTCGCCGCTGATTGCGTCTACCGCTACGATCGAACCACCGCTCAACATCAACAGCACGAGAACGGGCGTGAGCGCCAATCCGAGAATGGCACCCGCTTCTTTGGCGGCCGTCGCCACGCTCTCTGTCTCGACCGTCGCGACTTCGTCCAAGTCCACCGGGAATCCCGCAGCACGATACACGGAGTCGCGCTGGATTTCTCTCACCTCACGGATACGCTCTGTAAGCCGGTTTCTGGCTTCCCTCGAGAAGTCACTTTCGGCTCGGAAGTGGATCCGCACAGCGGGTACCGAAGGCACCGGCACAGCCGCCTCCGTATCTTGCACTGTGTCCGGCGATACGGATGTTGCAGCCTGGATAGAATCCTGTTCGGCTCTCACCGAATCCCACTCGGCGCTCGACAGCCCTTCGACGACCACATGCAGATCGCCGGAATGGAGTGACTCCAGTGCGCCTTCGGGCGACCGTACCTCGAAGGTCACAGGTGCGCGGGTCGTGTCGGGGTCCGCCGCATCCCGTTCGATGGCTGTCAGAACTAGGCCGTTGGTCCAATCGGCGTTCGTACCGATTACCGCGTACGTGTACGTCGCCTCGTCCAGAGCCTGTCGTTCTCGCGATTCGACGATATTGAGTATCAGGATGTAGGCAGGCATGATGATGAGAGGTGCCACAATCGCTATGAGAATCGTCCGGGTGTCCCGGAGAAGCATCTTGATTTCGTAGCGGAAGAGTGTGCCTAGCACACCCTGCTTCGGTGCGCTGTTCACTGAGTCGCCTCTATCTCACCGGAGGCACCGATGGCGGCAGCATCTACTCCTTCGGCTCTGGTCACGTAGTGCACGAATATGTCTTCCAGGTAGTGGAGCTCAGTCTCCATCCGGAGCGATTCGAGCGTTCCCAACGCCAGGATCTGACCTCTGTGCAGTATAGCGATCCGGTCGCACAACTTCTCTACTTCGCTCATGATGTGGCTCGAGAAGATGATGATCTTGCCTTCATCTCTGAGTTCTCTGATGACCTTGACCATCTCAATCGCGTTGAGCACGTCCAGGCCAACGGTGGGCTCGTCGAAAATCAGTACCGGTGGATCGTGAACGATAGTCCGAGCGATCGACACCTTCTGCTTCATCCCGCTCGAGAGTTTCTCCACTCGGGCGTTGACGTATTCCTCGATTCCAAACCGCGCAACCATCGCATCAACACGTTCCGCGACTCTTTCCGGAGGGTAGTGATTGATGCGTGCGAAAAATTCCAAAGTTTCCCGACCGGTGAGCCGTGGGTAGAGAGAGGTGGATGCCGAGTAAAAACCCAGGTTCTGACGGGTAGCCTCGGGTTCGGTCAAGACGTCGTGTCCCATTAGGGTCGCCGACCCGCCACTGGGCTTCAGCACGGTCGATAGCATGCGCAGTGTGGTCGTCTTCCCTGCACCATTCGCGCCGAGCAGTCCGAACACCTCACCCGGATCGCACGTGAAGGTCACACCGTCGACGGCTTTCACCTCACCTCGGGATTCGTCGTAGAACATCTTCTTGAGATCCTGAACATGGACGGTATCGTCGCTCACTGTCATACAGATTCCTTTCCAGAACGGCCGTATCGCATTCTGTCCTTCATGAATCGCCAGAAGCTGCCATCAAAGCTGCCGATGAGGAAATCTTCGAAGCGAAGCACATAGCGCGCCAAACCGAGACAGAGCGCCACCATGAGAAGGTTGACTGCCAGTGCCTCGAATATGTACGGCCATAGGAAAATCCCGTTGATCGCGTCACGCACCATCATCGCAACATTGGCGACAGGCAGGGCCGCAATCCCCGCGGTGAGCGTACGATCTGATTGCTGACCGAGCAGGAGCGGGACGAGGATGGCAATCATATATACGGGTTGTATCATTGCCTGCCCGTCTTTGAATGTCCGGGCGAATGAAGCCAAGATCATCATTGCGGCAGACAGCATGAGTGCCAGGCCAATCGCTCCCACCATCATCACCGGCACTGCGAGAAGGTGCATTCTGAAGCTTATTTCGTCCGACGCTCCGATAAGCGGCGCAAGCACCGCCCCAATGGATACGAACACCGCCAGAACGTTCAGTACTCCCGCAGCAACTCCCATCGTGGCCACGTAGAGGTATTTGGCCGTGATCATGCTAGCCCTCGACGCAGCGGTGGTCATCGTGGTCTCCCAGGTGGACCGCTCCCGCTCGCCCGCGGTTGTGTCCACCGAAGGGTAGAAGGCTCCCATCGCCACCATGATCGTCAGAAACAACGGAGTGATCATGCCCAAGAACAAGGCGCCCAGATCTTCCGAAGTGGACACGTTTTCACTAGTCAGGGCAAACAAGACTCGGTCCACCTCACTGACCCCCAACACTTCCGCCTCTCGGTTCATCCATTCGCCACGGTACTCGTCGACAGTTGCTTCGATCCTCTCTGCGGCAGTACGGCTCCTTCGCTCCGATCGATCGTAACGAACAACCACTTTGAAATTCTCTGGCAGAATCGCCGCGTCTCCCTCCACAGAAGAGAAGGACAACAGGCCGTCCAAGTCGCCTGCCTGGATGAGCGATATCGCTTCAGTTTCTTCCAGATCTCGGGTCAGTTCGACCGATTCTCGGACTTCCAGGGAATCGAGGAGTGTGGCATGGCGCTCGGGGGGGACCGAAAGGACTGCAATTCGGGAAGTGAATCCCTCGTTCAAGCCTTGGACGAAGGTGATCGCGCTGAACATCACCCACAGCATTACTGGATACATGAAGATCGGCATCAGAATGCTGTAAACCACGATCGACCGCTCTCTGAGAGCGGACCGGATTTCCATTGTGTACTGTGTCCAGATATCTCTGATGTTCATTGGCCACAAACCGTCGGTGAGGTTCGATTGCCGGAGCGCCACGACGTGCGCGAAACTCGCCACCGGCAGGAGCAAAGTCAATACTGAATGTTCGAGTGGGTATGAACAACCTCAGGGCGGCATTCCCAGATGCGCATACCACACCCTCAATACCCGCATTTCCCTCCCAATCGTGCAATTATTCGCAGTTGAAGAAATTCCATCAACTTGGTATCCTCAGTCTGTCTTGACGCGGAAGGTTTTATCCGAAAGCGCGAGAAGTTGGGCGCTTTTTTTCGTGTCATATGATTTGTGATAAAACTACTAGAGGTGGGCATGCCCTTTTCTTTTTCGCTCGACACGGTGGATCTCGACTTCATGGAAAAAATGAAGGAAATCACCGCCGAGCCCTTCAAGACCTGCATGCAATGCGGTACCTGCACCGTCGTCTGCCCGATGACTACCAGCATGCCGATGACGACCAGACAGATCATGCACTTGACCCAATGGGGTCAAAGCGAGGCGCTCCTCTCCACGAACGCGGCCTGGATCTGTGCATCGTGCCATGCATGCGAGGTTCGCTGTCCACGTGGCATCGACATTCCACGAGTCATCGAGGGATTGCGCCAGCTGATCCTTCGCGAAAACGAGAATTACGTCGATCCTGCGAGCATAGACAAAGAGAAGCTCGAGGAGATGCCTCAAATGGCAATCGTGAGCGCATTCCGCAAGCACACTGCGTAAGCGGAGCTTACGCTAACGAGAATGCTCAGCACCTGAGCATTCTCGAGCCAAGAGGAAGTAAATGATGAAGATTGGATACTATCCCGGGTGCACGCTGAAGGCGAAGGCCAAGAATCTCGAAGATTCCGCCGTTGCCTCGCTGAAATCTCTGGGCGTAGAGATGGTGGAGTTGGATCGTTGGAATTGCTGCGGTGCGGTGCACAATCTCGCCGACGACGATCTCGTGCACTTCCTCGCCCCGGTGCGCGACCTGATCAGGGCTCACGAACAAGGCTTCGACACAGTCGTTACGCTCTGCTCGATGTGCTACAACACATTGGCGAGAGCCAACCTGCTCATTCGCGAAGACGAAGTCAAACGCGATGCGTTGAATGATTTCATGGAAGAGGAAAACAACTACAAGGGCGAAGTCGAAGTTGCCCATCTACTCCCCTTCCTCCGCGACGAAATCGGCTGGGACAAGCTGACTGAAGCTGTCAAGAATCCGCTATCCGGTCTGAAGGTCGCGCCGTACTACGGCTGCACCCTTACACGTCCTCGTGAAGTGTCGATCGATGACGGCCTCAGCCCTCAAGTATTCGAAGATTTCATCGAGGCCCTGGGAGCGACCGTCGTTGATTTCCCAGACGCTCAAACCTGCTGCGGCTCCTACAACATCGTCTCGAATCCGGAAGCGGCTCTGAACGTGGTCGCAGAAATCGTCGGTGAAGCCGGAGACCGGGAAGCCGATGTGATGGCGATGAGTTGCCCGCTTTGCGAGTATAACCTCGGCCGCCGCCAGGAAGATGCCATCAAAGATCGTGAAGGGGCCGATACCGTACCGGTGCTCTACTTCACGCAAATGCTCGCCGTGGCATTGGGACTCGATCCCGAAGCTGCGCGATTTGATATGAATACAGAAGCAACACGCAAGTTCTTGGAGCAGCGGAAACTCCTTGTTTCCGCATAAGTACAACCGCCAAGCGAGGTTCGCATGAGCGACACGCAAACCATTGATTCGAACACAGCCGTAGAAGCGGTCAAGTCGGAGAACATCCCCGTCTTCATCATGGGCAAGCGGTACGACGTGCCCGACAGCCTCACGATCATGAAGGCGATGGAGTACGCCGGTTATAAATACATCCGCGGCGCTGGCTGTCGCGGCGGCATCTGTGGTGCCTGCGCGACCGTGTATCGCCTACCTGGCGATTACCGCATCAAGGTCGGGCTGGCCTGCCAGACGGTCGTCGAGCCGGGAATGCACCTGACCCAGATTCCGTTCTATCCCGCCACCCGCGTGCCATACAGCATAGAGGAGCTCGAGGGCGTAGCAGAGGAGATCTGGGCGATCTACCCGGAAATATTCCGCTGCCTCGCGTGCAACGCATGCACCAAGGTCTGCCCGATGGACGTCCAGGTCATGGACTACATCGCGGCAATCAAGCGCGGCGATCTCGAGAAGGCCACCGAGATTTCATTCGACTGCATCCAGTGCGGGCTCTGCACCACCCGGTGCATGGCTGAGATGTCGCAGTACCACATAGCACAGATGGCGCGGCGCCTTCGCGGTAAGTACCTCGCTCCAAAGAGCGAGCACTGCGAAAAGCAGGTGCAGGCGATCGCCGACGGCTTCTATGACGAGGCGCTCGGGACCGTGACGTCGCTGGGCACAATGGAACCTGGCGCAGCAGATATGCCAGATGACGTCAAAAAGCTGAAGGAACTGTATGTGGCCCGCCAATCGGAGCCGCACGCGGCCGAAGACAGCTGGACGCCTGACGACAAACACGCCACACTGACAAACTGAGGCTGGGAGATAAACCGTGGGTTACCCCGAAGGATTAAAAGACCTGATCAAGGTCGTGGAAAAAACACGGCCTGAACGTGTTGAGAGAAAGAAGAAGAGCGAGGAGTTCCCTGCCCTCAGTATGGATGAGCGCGGAGTCGTGCTCGAGAAGTTCCACCCCGACGTAGATGAGGAAGGGCGCCGCGAGATATCGATCGGCCCCAGCAAGGGATACCGGATCTGCCACGAGATGGTCGATTTAGTCGAAGCATATAGCCGCGTTGACCCGTCTAAGGTAGATCTGTCGAAGGCTGACTTCGAAACCGACGTTCTGGTCATCGGCGGCGGCGGAAGCGGAACTGCGGCAGCGCTGCTCGCTCAGGAGCAAGGCGCAAAGGTCACTATCGCAACCAAGCTGCGACATGGTGACGCAAACACCATGATGGCTGAAGGTGGAATCCAGGCCGCAACCAAGGGTTGGAAAGACTCCCCCTACTATCACTATCTCGACATCATGGGCGGTGGGCACTTCACCAACGTGCCTGAGTTGGCGGAAACGCTCGCCAAGGAGGCGCCAAGCGCCATCCAGTGGCTGCTGGACCATGGCTGCAACTTCTCGAAGTACGAAGATGGCACATTGAAGACGATGCATGGCGGCGGCACGTGCCGCAAGCGCATGCACTTCGCCGCCGACATCACGGGTGCAGAGATGATGCGGACCGTGCGCGACGAGGCACGGAACCGAGCCGACGACATCAACACCATCGAGTTCTCACCTGCGGTGGAGCTGATTCTGAACGACAAGGGTCACTGCGCCGGCGCGATCCTGTACAACATGGAAACAGAGGAGTATCAGGTCGTCCGGGCCAAGTCAGTCGTCATGGCAACGGGCGGAAGCGGCCGCCTGCACGTCCAGGGTTTTATGACCACGAACCACTACGGTGCCACTGCGGACGGTATCGTGATGGCCTATCGTGCTGGTGTCCCGGTTTGCTTCCTGCACACGATTCAATACCACCCGACAGGTGTGGTCTTCCCCGAGCAGGCCGAAGGCATTCTGATCACGGAGAAGTTCCGCGGTGCGGGTTCAAACCTGGTGAATGTCGAGGGCAACCAGTTCGTATTCGAGCGGGAGCCTCGTGACGTCGAGGCCGCGTGCATCATCAAAGAGTGCACCGAGGTTGGCAAAGGCGTACCGACTCCGACCGGCAAGTTCGGAGTTTGGCTCGACAGCCCCATGCTCGACGTGATGTTCGGCGAGGGTTACGTGCAGAAGGAGTTCCCTGGCAAGTACATCATGTACAAGCGATTCGACATCGACATCAGTAAAGAGCCGATGTTGATCTACCCGACACTGCACTACCAGAACGGCGGCCTCGAATTCCGCGCCACCGGCGAAACGCAGATTCCGGGTCTATTCGTCGCTGGTGAAGTTGGCGGCGGAATTCACGGCCAAAATCGCCTGATGGGCAATTCACTACTCGACATCATGGTGTTCGGGCGCATTTCTGGCAGAAGCGCAGGACAGTACGCGCTCAACAGCGCCGAAGACGGCGCCCTAAGCCTCGATCACGTTGTCCAGTACAATGACGAGGCCGAGGCCGCGGGTGTGGACAAAGATCGGATCGCACCGCTGTTGATACCGGATTACACCTTGGAGCACGTCAAGGAGAAGCAGCTGACCGCGCAGTACGAGGGGAGCATGCGGTAGACCGGTCGGAGGTCCGGACTGAGAAAACCCCTTCACCTGGTGGAGGGGTTTTTCTGCCTCATAAAGGTGCCCTCAGGCAGGCACCCAGCCATGCCTCGGGAACTACACGGTTCCTACGCCACTATAACCACTTGCGAGCGGTGGATCGGACATCCTGTAGCGATATGCGCTACCGAACGAATGCGGGGCGAATGTGCAGATAACTAAATGGGTATCAGTACGAATTCTCGTTGTTTGTGCAGTGGTATTGGGAGGGTGTGCTCAGCCTGCCCCATCTGTTGTTCAAGAGCCGATTCCGGAAGGAGTCACTCCAGTTGAATACTTAGTGCTTGCCACTACGCAAACCTCGACAATGCAGGAAGAAATGAACGCGGCAGCCGGCAACGGTTTTCGGTTCGATGACATGATGGGTGGCAGAACGGCCGGCGGTCCTGAGATTGTGGTGATCATGTCGCAAAATCCGGATACGCACGACTTGGCGCGATATGAGTATCTCCTTCTGGCAACGAATCGAACCTCTACGATGCAAGAGGAAATGCAGGAGGCCGGCAAGGCCGGATTTGAGTACCGAGGGCAGAGTGTGACAAAAACCGCATTTGGTGGGCGGGAAGTCATCGTGATTATGGAACGGGTTACCGGCAGCTCGGCGACCTATGCCTATCGGCTTCTGGCAACGAATCAGACCTCGACGATGGAAGAAGAGTTGAACGCCGCCGGTGAGCAGGGATTCAACCTCTCGGGCGTGACTGTTGCGGAAACTGCACACGGCGGCAAGGAACTCGTGAGCATACTCCGCCAATGGGAGGGACAGCAGTTCGAATACCGTCTACTTGCGACTCAACAAACAGGTACCATGCAAGACGAATTGAGTGCAGCCGCCCGAGTTGGCTTTCGTTTCCAGGGCACGATGGGCGGAGAAACTGCATTCGGCGGCCACGAACTGGTCGCAGTAATGTCAAAACCCGCCGGTGTCTCCGAACGGGCGTGTTATGACTATCTGCTTCTAGCAACATCGAGAACATCCACCATGCAGCGAGAACTTCAGGAAGCGGGGCAGGATGGGTTCATGTGTAAGGGACAGACGATATTTGATAAGCTTCTTGGAGGTGAAGAGATGATTGTGATCGCGGAGCGTGACTGTGAGGCTCAGGCGGCTCAGTACCAATATATCCTGCTGGCAACCAACGAAACCTCGACCATGCAGCGAGAATTGAGCGAAGCCGGAGCGGCGGGATTTCGGTTTGCAGGCTTTACCGTAGCTAAAACGATGTTTGGAGGTCACGAACTCGTGAGCGTGCTGTTTAGGTGACATACCGCGGACCAACACCCCTTCGCTTCGGCGGAGGGGTGTTGGTTTTGGAGGGAGATTGAATCCATTTTCTCGAGCTACGGGTGTATTCGTTCGCCCGCGCGATTCAGCCATACCGTATTCGCCCCATCACCACCCTGCCACGTGTTGTTGGTTACGAACGCGTAGAGATCGCCGTCCCCATCGAGATCGATGTCCGCGAGAACCACAGTAGCTGCCCCCCCTCCCAGCCGCAATGCATTCGCGACGCTCTCTCCACCCCTTCTTCCCCAACCAAGACGGAGGTCTGCAAGAACGCGAGCTTGAAAAGAAAGGCTCTGTCGCTCAACTGCTGAACGACAATGGGCACGTCGTCGGCCGTTTGGAAAAGTGCCGCAACGGGAAGCGAAAGGGCCAACCAGATCATGAGGACGAGACTCGACGCGTGTGATCTCATCGCGCACCGCCTCTCTGTGACGAGAGGCTACTACAATCTCCCCAGAAGCCCCCACATTAACTCGATGTTCCGCTGATGGTAGTCGATTTCCTCGTATTCATGAACCAACTCACGGAACACGGGGAATCGATCACTCAGCTGCAGTGACCCATAGACACCGTCCAAATCGAATCCCAGCGAACGAGCCTCGCGAACTTCCTCCCAGAGTGTTCGGACATACTGGTGTGCCTGGCGAAAGTAGGCGAGGGATATGCCAAGGTCCCAGTGACCGTTGACTACGTGCCGGAGTTCTTCATCTCGTTGCAGGATGGTCTCCCAATGCGCCAGCATCAACGGAATGTCCACGGCCTCGCTCTCCGACAACACGGGAATCCAACTGTCGTTCAAAACGTCTCCGGTCAAGAGGAGCCCCGCCTCTGGAACATGCACCACGACATGATCGTCTGTGTGCAATCCTCCGAAGTAGTAGATGCGCACCGTCAGATCGCCGAGATCGAGTGTCATACGGTCGGAGAACGTCACGTCCGGAAGGGCCAACTCGAATCCTGATTCAAGATCAGCTTCGATGCGCCGGACGTACCGCGCCTGTTCCTCCACTTCGAGAGCCTCGGGCTCGTTCTCGGGTAGGGACCTGAGCTGTTGGTCCAGTCCTCGGAGCCAGTAGTTGAGGTGTTCGCGACGACGGCTCAGATTGTCGTCACCCAAAGCGCTCCGGAGCGCCTCCGGACAGCGTTCGTGGGCAACTATCACTGCGTCGCGAAAAACCTGGTTCCCCCCGCCGTGGTCGGCATGTCCGTGAGTGTTGATCAAATAGGCGAAATCATCCCGCGCGAACTCCCGCGCGATTACCTCCCTGATCTCCGCCGTGAGACTCCAGGAACTCTCCGTATCCACCACGACGATGCCCTGCTCCGAGGCGATGGCGATCATAGTCGTAGTCTGGGCGAAATCGCCGGGCCATACTTCCAGAACTCGGTCGCTGAGGCGTCGGGTGTGGATTGGGAGCGCGTCAGCTTGCTGACTCTGGCATGGGTCGGCAGGGAGGTGCAGGAGCACCCAGCATAGCACAACTGGAACCGTCCAGCCGTTTTTTCGAACCGATTTCACGTAATCACGACCTTTCAACCTCAGTTGCCGCATTGCCAACGCCTTGAAGATCCATATACTCCCCAGCCTGCGATAAGTTCTCTACAGGCCCCTATCACGCATCTTGCCTCAATATCAACTCCACTCGGTCGGCGATCGCCGAGAGCTGGCGCGCGCGCCGTTTCGCAACAGTCGCAAAGATCGTTCGGGCAGTCAGATTGGCTCCAAGAACCGCACCTAATGCGGCGGGAAGAAGGAGAAAGGGCCCAACGGGCATCGCGAAACCAAACGCCACGAGGGACCCAAGCGCAGCACCCCCGGCTCCACCAAAGAACGGTGCCAGCATCGCGCCACCCGCGAGTGCCAACTGCTCCTCGAGGTGAACCCGAGAGCGACTTCCCTGGGGTGTGACAGTGACCTGCACGTTGCGGCCCACGTCACCTGGAAACCTGATATCGCACACCAACGACATTCCGAGCATACTGACGTGACCGACAACGCCAAACTCCGAGCGGAGTTCCTCAATCAGGCGGGAGTAATCCAACCTGGAGATGTCGCTATCGATAACACGGTCAACCTCGAGCTTCCGGGTACGCTTGAAAGGCCCGGCATTCGACGTACCGGGTTGCGGGCTTTCAGCGCCCGAGTGCAGTTCGAGCTCACGCGCTGCTTGCCGGACACGTTCAGGCGGAATCCCCACCTCCGCGCCCACCTGCTCTACGGCCCCGATCGATAACGAAGACCGGTCCTTCGAATTCCTTGCTTCCAGCTCCGCCGCTTGCCCGATAATCTCTCGCACTTCAGAGTCACTGAACTCCGATGCCGAGTTGGCCTTTCGCTCAAATCTCCCCACACCGGGTTCGCCAAGTTTGGGACTAGCGTCGGATGTTTCGAGCAATGCGTCCGCGAACTCGAGAGGCGTGGCGTATCTGGCGTCGACTGATACAGCAAGCGCACTAACGAGCACCCGTTCCAGCCTCCCGGGCATTCTATCCAGCCGGACTCTGTGCCCCGGCACCACGTTGACAAATCTCCCCAGGCGCACTGCATCATCTCCGGCCCACAACCTCGGTATCCCACCGACCAGCATCTCGTAGACCACACACGCAAGGCTGTAGATGTCCGTCCGCTCATCGAGGACGGTGATACCCGCAGCCTGTTCCGGACTCATATATCCTGGTGTGCCCACGGGATACCCAGCGACCGTCAGGTTGTCGCCCCCTGCCCTGCTGATCGCCTTCGCGATGCCGAAGTCGGCAACGACCGCATGGCCCTCTGAGAACAACACGTTCTCGGGTTTGATGTCGCGGTGGATAACGCCTTCGCGATGCGCGTAGCCCAACGCGTCTGCAACCTCCCTTGCAATACTGAGGGCGCTCGGCACAGACAGTGTGCCCACACGGTTGAGACGACCGCGCAGCGACTCGCCGGCGATGAATGGCATGACATAGTAGAGCAACCCTGCAACCTCACCGGAGTCGTGAAGCGGGAGGATGTGGGGATGCGTGAGGCCTGCCGCAATCTCTATTTCTCTCAAAAACCGGTCGCTGCCGAGTGTTGCCGAGAATTCGTCCTTCAGCACCTTCACCGCGACGGGCCGATTGTGCCGAATGTCCTTGGCGAGGTAAACGGTGGCCATACCGCCTTCGCCGATCTTCCGTTCGAGCCCGTAGCGGTCGGCGAGGAGTCTCCCTAGCGTATCGGGGACCTCAGTCATGTGCGGAGTCGTGTCAGGAGCATTCTGGGGATGTTGCCCTGCCTATCAACCGACGCCTCCGAAGCGCTTCACCGAAGCCGAACGAGAAACAGCGCACTGCAATCAGCCATGACAGACCATAGAACAGCAGTCCCACGGAGAGTATCACTGCGTGATCGGCGCGTCCGACAACTTCCACGACTCCACCCAAAGATGAATCCACGTTCCATCCTAGAAACGTCACCGAAATGATGAAAGTCGCCGAGACTAGCCACAGCGAAATACCGAGAAATGCCACCGCCTTGGCGAGGCCAAGAGAGAAAACTCCAACGTAAAGCACCCCCACGATAATCAGACTGAGTGCACCACTAGAAAGTACGACTGTACGTATGTGGCGTGTCTGATCCGGCTCCGTGCCCCAAATCTCCACCAGAGCCATGTGGGTCGCTGCAAATGCGAGGGCCAACAGCAAGGCGCCGGCGAATTTCGCGCTGACGATCTCTGCTCTCCTTGCTGGTAATCCATCGAAAATCCTGTACCCGCCGTTTGTCTCTTCTTCGATTTCGTTGGCCAACACAGACCCGATCGTCAACACGAGAATGAAACAGCTGTTGACCAAGACCAATCCCAGGTCCAGCCCACCAACTCTCAGGATCTCAGTGAAGACGAGCAGCGGCCACAACACCAGGAGAGACACGAGCCCTGCAGTAGCATCCTTGCCCAGGATCGCGATCATAGCGCCATTCCGCCCGAGATCACTGATCGGCCTCGCCAGAGATCTTGGCCCGTATCGCCAGTCGCATCATCAGGTAGTAGCCTACGAGCGCCACAGCTATGATGAAGATCCACCTACCCGGAGAAAGGGACGTCACCTGCCACTCGGCCATCCTGCCCTCGATGGTTTCCGCCACGAGAATCAGGACGATCAAAGCGCAGAAACAGAAGACCGCAAAAGCCTTGCTCGCGAGCGAAAATCCGAAACGGAAGATGCCCCAATACCAGGTGGCGGCCAGCAGTAGCGAGAGTATCGCGCACGTGTTGACGACGCCGATCGCAAACGCAAACTCGGACGAAGACCAACCGGCACTGGAAAGCAACATCAACACGAGGCCCCAGTACAACGCTACTTGTGCGAGCACCAACATGAACTTCGAGACGACGATTTCGGTTGCGGAAACGGGTAGAGTCTGAAGAAAACGATAGGATTCCCTCAACTCGCTCGAGAACAGGGAAAAGCCAACCAAACCAATCTGCAGCATCGCGATCTGGAAGACTATCCGGGAATCAGCGGCCGTTCCATCTACGGACCCGAATGTGTAGAGAATGGCCGTCGACGAAAACCCCACCGTGAGCAGGAGAAACCAGAGACAGTCTTTTCTGAAGAGTGCAGGCACGTCACTCCCCGTTCACCAGGAAGAGCAGGATGTCGTCGAGGCTCATCGGTTCCACCCTGACGTCGCCACATGCAATGGCGGAGGAAATGGATGCCTGGATTCGCGGAAAGTCCCGGCAGACCCCAACATTCGAGAACTGCTGGGACCTTACACCACCCAACACATTGTCCACGCCTGGTGGCAACGAACCGTCGCGAAAATGGATCCGTTTCCATCGGGAAAGCAACTCGTCTTTTTCACCTCGCAGTATGATGTCTCCCTCGTTCAGAAACACGAGGTGATCGGCGACTCTGGAGAGATCATCGGATATGTGAGAGGAGAGGACGACGGTTTTGTCTTCGTCCATGGCTACATCCTGTAGGCGATTGAGGATCTCGCGACGAACGATGGGGTCCAAACCGGACGTCGGTTCATCCAAGATCAACAACTCCGCTCCATGGGAAAGCGCAATCGCCAGGGCCAGTTTGGTCTTCATCCCCTTGGATAGCTGGCCGGTCTTCTTGGAGTGACTGACCTTGAATTCTACCAGCAACGAATCAAAGCGGTCTTGGTCCCAGTCATTGAAGAACCTGCCCACGAACCGTCCCGTCCAGGCTACAGTCTTCTTCCGGTAGAAATACTGTTCTTCACCCACGTAGCCGATCCGGTTCTTGATCTCCTTCTCACTGTCGTCATGATCGAGGCCAAAGACCCGGACGGATCCACCGTCCCGTCTGAGCTGGTTCATGATCAGTTTGACGAGCGTCGTTTTTCCCGCGCCGTTTGGACCGATGACCCCGAGAATGCTCCCTGCCGTTACTTCAAGATCCACCCCATTCAGCGTGAACTCCCGATAACGTTTTGTTAGGCCTTCGGTTCTTAGAACCACCGACATTTCTGTTCTCCTTCAGGCCCTCGATGAGTTGTATGATCTCGTCAACTGTTATGCCGAACCTGGCGGCGTTGCTGGTGAGCGCCACCAGTTCGCGTCGCATCTCGCGCAGCTTTCCCGCTCGGAGTTTCTTCAGCGAGACATCAGCAACGAAGGATCCCAATCCGGGCCGAGAGTGGATGTAATCTTGGTTCTCCAACTCGAGATACGCCCGCTTGACGGTGATGACGCTGATGCCCAGGGCTCTGGCCATCTCCCGAATCGATGGTAACCTCTCGTCGACCTGCAACTCTCCGGTGCCTACAGCGTCTCTGATCTGATCGCAGATCTGCCTGTACATGGGATCGGGATTGTCTCTGGAGAGGACAACGAACAAGAGCACCTCCGTGCGCACTGTATATATCTTATATATACAGTATGCTCGAAGAGAACGGCTGGCAAGTGTACGTCTGCAAATGTAGTCGCTACGTTCACTGCCCGGTCTGCGCCGTTCGCTGCAAGCCAGTGGATGACCGCGATGTAGAATCGCACCTTTCTGTCACATGGCAGAGCGCCTCGTGCCCACGTCAAACCGTGGTTAGCCGTTATCCTTCCCTCCATCGATATCGGCCGTAGGTTAGAAAGCATGGATGCATCTTCGGACAAGAGACGAACACAAGCACGGCCCCTTTTTCAGTCACTGGCAGGCGCCACCGCGCTCGGCCTGCTGACAGCAGGCTGGATCACTGTCATCGGGACAATCCAAGAAGAAGACGTCAGTTTTATCGATCTTGCCGTCTATGTTTTGCCCTTCTGGTATCTGTGGGCCCTCTTTCTGCTCCCGGTGACGTGGTTGGGCAAACGCTGGCCTATCGAGCCCGACGTCTGGATGTTGCGAACGACCATGCACTTCTGTGTCGCGTTGCTGTTAGGGTTTTTCCATACCTCACTTCGCTTCGTGTTCGAGGTGGCAGCTAGGATCCACCCTGTGGGGGAAGGTGTATCCATCACAGATGTTGTGGGCCTGGCCACGCTCGAGGCACCAATCCACCTGTTCATATACGGTGCGATCCTCGGCATAACGTATATCGCCGGTTACAGGCGCCGCCTGCGCGAACGCGAACTAGCGACGACTCAACTCAGCGAACAGCTGGCTCTGGCGCAGGTGCAGGCGCTTCGGATGCAGATCAACCCGCATTTCCTGTTCAATGCCATGAACAGCATCTCCATGTTGGTGCGCGATCGAAAGCAGGAAGCAGCAGTGAAGACGATCGCTGGCCTGAGCGACCTTCTGCGCTACGTCCTAGACGAAGCCGCAGATCAAGAAGTCACTCTGAGACGCGAGTTGGAGTTCATCGAACGTTACCTCGCGATCGAGCAGATCCGATTTCCAGACCGGCTGAGGGTAAACATCGATCCCGCCGAGAACACGCTCGACGCGCTGGTTCCGAACCTCCTGCTGCAACCTTTGGTGGAAAACGCGATAAGGCATGGCGTCTCTCGGAGCGCGGACCCAACAACCATTTCTATATCAGCCGCCGAAAAGAACGGCGTACTGCTGCTGAGGGTTTCGGACGACGGCCCGGGTCTAGCAGGAGAACCACCTCACGGAGATGGCACCGGACTGGGTATTGGAAACACTCGCAAGAGGCTAGCTCAGCTCTACGGTGAAAGCCAAACTCTCAGCCTCGACGAGGCGGAACCTCGCGGAGCCGTCGTCACCGTTTCCTTGCCCCTGCACTCCGCGCCTGTGGTGGCCGAGGAAGACAGCGAGTGACTCCCATTCGGGTGCTTGTTGTCGATGACGAGCCCTTGGCGCGGTCCGGCCTCAACAAACTCTGTGGGATGGACCCCGACCTGGAGCTGGTTGGTGAATGTTCCGACGGCCGTGCGGCAGTGGCAGCCATCCAACAGATCGAACCCGACCTTCTCCTCCTAGACATTCAGATGCCGGAGATGGACGGCTTCGAGGTGCTACAAGCGGTGGGGGCGGAGTCGATGCCGCACGTCATCTTCGTGACGGCGTACGACCAGTTCGCTTTGAAGGCGTTTGAGGTACATGCCCTCGATTACCTCCTCAAACCGTTTGACGACGACAGGTTTTTCGACGCAATAGAGAGAGCAAAACAGGCAATTCGGGGCGTCGACCTGGGTCTGCTCCGAGCGCGTCTGCTGGGCCTGCTTGCCGACGCCGGGTTGGGAGATGAGGAAGAAACACGGCGGCAACGTGACGCAATTCCGCAAACCGCGGATCGGTCCCGTTTTCTGACACGCATCGCAGTCAAGGAAGTAGGTCGGACAGTTCTCGTGCGAGTGGACGAGATCGATTGGATAGAGGCCGCGAACTACTGCGCCAAGCTCCACACGCAGAGGCGCGTACACATCATCCGCGAATCATTGAAGGCATTGGAGAGTCAACTGAATCCGACACATTTCTTCAGAGTCAGTCGTTCTGCGATCGTGAATCTCGACCGTATCCAGGAGATCCAGCCGTTTGCCCGTGGGTCGCAGATGATCATTCTGAAGGATGACACATCCGTCACGATGAGTCGCAACCGGAGAGAGGCACTAGAAGAGTTGCTGGGTCAGACGCTGTAACAGGATCGATTTGTTGGCCGCGGAGCAACGCGGAATTTCGCGAAATTTTGCTGATGTTGGTGTGGTTGGATTGGGATTCTCACATCGCTTCTCTCCGCGGCCAATCACTTGATGTCTCATTTGAAAAACGAAGAATTCCCGCGATTGATCACCATGACCGCGCCAGCCTGAACCCACTGGCATTGCAGCGGTTGTTGGACTGCCACTGGAACCGTTTCGCTGTGCGCATCTCGGATGCATCGCCACCCCAACGCCCACCACGCACGGCTCTACCTATTCCGATTGTCTGATAGGGATTAGTCTGCGGTACGTTTGGGTACGGGGCGAGGAAATCGCTGGCCCACTCCCACGCGTTGCCCGCCAAGTCGTATAGCCCGAGAATACTTGGCTGATAGCTCCGGATCGGAGTCGGTACACGCCTCAGAGAACCCTGCACCTGATAGGGATAGTCTCCGACGCTCGCATCAAATGCGGCGTCGCTTTGATCCGCTGTGTCCTGCCCGTTGCCAAATCGCCTCAGCTGCCCTCCGTCTCGCGCAGCATACTCCCACTCCGCCTCGGTGGGGAGACGATACCCCCTCACCCGCGTGACATCCGTCGTGGCCTCTCCGTCCGCATCGAGAAGCTCACCGGTCTGTACATCGTAGGCGGGCGAGAATCCCTCGAGTTCGCTGACCCAGTTCGCGTACGACGCGGCGTCGTCCCAGGAAAGGCACACTACGGGATACTCATCCATTTGATCGTACCCAGGGTTGGCCCAATCGAGACTCTCGTCGAAACCAAAGCGATGGTTGTCCGGGTCCCACCAACCACAACCGCTGTACAGCAAGGATTCGTCGTACAAGGCCATCCTCTCCTCACGAGTCAAACCTGGGCCATGCGCCAAATTCAGGAGGCTATCCTGAGCGGCCCGATCCATTGGGCCCTCTGCCGACGTCCGGTATCCGGTTTCGGAAACGAATCGCCGAAACTGTTTCACGGTGATCTCGGCGTCCGCCAGGTGAAAATCGGCAACTGTCACCTGGTGTACTGGCAGCTCGTCTTCCTCCCCTTCCGAAAAGACGTCGCCCATTTCGAACGAACCACCGCGAACGAGAACCATCCGTGAAGAGTCCGGAGCGGTCCACGCACCTTCAGACAACGGATCACACGAGTTAACTGAGAGGCTGACAAACAGGATCCCAGTAAGCCCTAAGAGGCAACGTTGGAGTAGAACGCCAGAGTATTTCATAACGCCTCGTTGATGTAGCGGTGATTGCACACGTCGTCACCCTGCATCAGAGTCTTCGTGCGCTCCATCTTGAACGTAGGATTGAAGGCCGTCGGCCAGTAGTAGTCCATGTTGCACACCGCCGCGTGGCCGATGTCCCCCTCCAGACCGGCTGCCTTGAATACTTCTGCCCATAGACACTCGCGAACCTCGATGGCGAAGACGTCGGCAGTGTCTTCAACCACAGTGTGCGTCAAACTGGATTCCATACTCGGGGGACGAAAGATCTGCACGAATGACTGGAAGTCATTTTGCGGTGTGCCCGCCGCCTGGCGCGCCGCTGCCTGTCTGCCTCTTTGCGCTGAGAACAGGTTCAACAGTCGAATCGTCTCTGCATCGCCGAGTTCCTCACGGAGTGTACCGATAATCTCGATACTGCCGTTCGCTATCATTTGGCCGCGCTGACGCGGCGTTAGCGAAACCTCCTCCGGAACGTCGAACTTGTGCTGCTCTCGAGCGGCTGGTTCACCCACCAGAGCTGTCAGCCTAGGGAACTTGCCGATGCCTAGGCAGGCTGCGGCGCAAGCAGGAGCTGTCCGCGTGAGTAAACTGCGCCTGTCGATGGTGCTGCAGCCGTTGCTGCATTTTGAGTTCTTCATGAGTTCCTCTATGTTCGACCGATCATACGGCGGCACCGTACGCACCCCCTCCTGCGCGTAGGCGACGCCGCAAAGAAACCATCTATCCTACCGCCTGCTCCGCGCGCTCCACTTTCACAGCCGAAATTGCAAACGTCACGGGAAGGAAGGCCAAACCAAGCGGGAGAAATTGCGCTCCGGGAACGACAACTTGCGGAGCGACGATCCCCACCAGCGAGATTGTCAGTGATGGCCCGAGTCCCGCCACAGCGCCCAGCAACAACAAGTTGAGCCCTTGGGATGTTCGATCCTCACGGGAGGCCTTAACGTAGCTGTGGATCAATGCAAACAACGCAGTGCCAAAGTAGGTTATCAGGAAGAGTCCAAATAGCACCCTGAAGAAGACGTTCACGGCACTCGTCGCAGCTGGTGCCACCACGAGCACCCACGTTGCCATGATTCCCACCAAGATTGCCGGGCCATAGACCACCCAGATCATATTGCGTCGCTCGAGTACCCGTTTTTTGGTCGGGAAGATCAACAGAAGATGAGCCAGCGACGCAAATCCCACGAGAATCAAGAGGAGGAGGACGACTCCCACCGCAGTACGCAAGCCAGGGGCGTCGAAATACGGACCGACCGTCAAGGGGATTGATAGTGTTATACCGAGAACGGCCAACAGCAGAGTCACGCCGGTTTGAACCACAAGAAACCCCCAAACACCACACACTAGAAACAAGAACCCAATCACCAGGAATCCGTAGTTCACCAGCAGATTGGCCAATGGCAGCGCAGCATACGACATCTCGACGCTAACAGGCTGCCCGTCCCGCTCGACCTCAATGGTGCGCGTTTCGTTGATGTCCGGCCGCGACCGCTGCACTGTTGCGCCAACATCCTCGACCCGAATCCCGCCTATCGCGCGAATGTAGTCGCCTGTCTCGAGGCCGGCCAAATCCGCCGGGCCGCCGTTAGTTACTTGCGTGATCGTGTTGTTGCCGTCTGTGGCGTAACCGGTATATGTCTGGTTGCGCAGATCGATTACTCCGAACAGCCCCCTATTCCGGCTCATGGCGGACACGACGAGCAGCGGTGTTTTGTAGCGTGCAAGTTGGAGTGTTGCCATTGTGGTGCCTCAATTGGGATGAATTGAACGATTCAGGAATACCGTACAGAGTCGGCGCACAAGACCGTCTATTCGCAATGCAAACCCAAAGGGAGCGGATCGGTAAAACAGATCCGCATTCGTAGCAGCCCTCTGTTTCTCCAGCATTTCTGCGCGCCGCTTGATCCCCAGCATCGATTTCCGCATCGGGAAGATCTCGCCGAGTTCTACGATCACGCGGGTCCATCCTCTGGGACGTCCGCGCAGCCTCGTGACGAGACGCGTTCTGCCGGGGCCGTCGGGGTACAGCGCCCAGGCCCAAGTGGCCTCAGCCCAATCGGGGAACACCAATAGCATTCTCCTGTTGGTCTCGAGTACATCCACTTTGACCAAGAATCCGGGGCCTATCGGGATGCTGTCTCCGACTTGGAGCTTCTGTAACTCTGGTATGATGTGCTCGGCGCTGGGAATTCCATCGTTGTCCAGAGCATCGTAACTGTACAAGCCGGCGCGCCGATATCCGAGCTGAACGAGCCAGGGCCAGATGTGGTCGGTGGTCGCGTACACAGTTACAGCTCTTGTAGCACTGAAAGTCGCGTTCGTGATAATGCTGTCACCCGGCATTGCGCGGGCGATTTCGGCGTCCGTAGCTCCCCAGTTCAGGGCCCACGGGCGATACACGAACCAAACGAAGCAGCCGCTGAGTACTATCAGCGAGCCCGTAAAACAAAGCAGGCGGCGAAGCGTTGAGGATATCATTCTGGCGAACCCCTCCCGTTGGCCAGATTGTCATATCGCAAACGCTCCGCCGCGGATTCTTCCTGCTCCATCCTCAGCATCTACGTCATGCGAATCTCACGGGTTCAAGCTGTGCGGGATAGAACTCAACAACCATTTCATTGCAGCGAACGAGACAATCGCTGCAGCGAAAGTGTACTCTGTGGTTGGGAGGTTTCAGAATGATTCCTGTCACAGGCCTGCGCTCATAAACAGAATTCCCGTAGATTGTCTGTTGACCATGCACGAGATGAGCATTGCAATGGAGGTGTGCGGCATCGCCGAGCGCCACGTCGGCCGCGACAAACTGGCCACCGTGCTAGCCGTTGGCCTCGAAGTCGGCGACAAGGCCGGCGTCGAGATCGACAATCTCGAGTTCTGTCTGGAGGTGCTGCTCTCTGAAGCTCCGTTTGGCAAGGCCAAACCGGCGGTTCGACGCGTGGAAGGAAACGTGTTGCGCGTGTCACATTTGGAGGTTGCGGATGAAGATCCGGACGATTGATGTACGCGAGCGGGTGATGAAAAAAAACGAAGAGCTCGCAACAACTGTCCGTGGGCTCCTCGCGGAACATCGAGTAACCGCATTCAACTTCGTGTCGTCTCCAGGCGCAGGAAAAACTCTGCTTTTGGAGAACACGCTCGAAGCTCTCGGTGATCGTATTCGGATGGCGGTGGTGACCGGCGACGTACAAACCCAAAATGATGCAGACCGAATTGCCAAACACACTGACAGGCTGGTTCAGGCGGTGGTGACCGGAGGAGCCTGTCATCTGGATGCTCGCCAGGTGCAGGCAGCACTCGAGAAGATCGACCTCGCTACGACAGACGTCTTGTTCATCGAGAATGTCGGCAATCTCGTCTGCCCGGCGAGCTGGGACCTCGGCGAGACGGCAAAGGTCGTCGTTTTCTCGGTAACCGAAGGTGAAGACAAACCGCTCAAGTACCCAAAGATGTTTCAGGAGTCGCAGTACGCGATCCTCAACAAGGTCGACCTGTTGCCCCACGTTCCGTTCGATCTCGAGAAGGCCCGGGAGTACGCTTCCGAGGTCAACCCGACCCTGAAGTTCTTTCTTGCTTCGGCACTGACAGGTGAAGGAATGGAAGCGTGGTACGAATTCCTCGAAAGCACCGTAGCGGAGACACGCACAGCGTGAGAGGAAAAACTGAGGGCGGTGAGCATGTTGCTCTCGAGTTGACCGTGACCGGTCTGGTGCAGGGCGTTGGATTCCGCCCGTTTGTAGCTCGGCTAGCCACGGAACACGGGTTGGGAGGCTGGGTGCGCAACGAGGCGGGTGACGTCCGCATCGTGGTTGAAGGCCCCACCGGCTCTATTCCGGTCTTTCTCGAGAGCCTGCGAACGAGTGGTCCGCCCCTGGCGAGAGTAGACACCCTGAAAAAGCGCATCCTGAATCCCACGCGTCCAACCGCATTTCGAATCGTAGAAAGCGCCGATTCGCCGGATCGTCGGTCACCGGTCTCGCCCGACTTTGCCCTTTGCCCCGCGTGTGAAAGAGAATTGAGCGACCCCAAGGACCGACGTTTCCAATACCCGTTCATCACCTGCACAAACTGCGGTCCACGATTCACCGTCATCGATGCGATGCCGTACGATCGTGAGCGCACTACCATGCGCGAGTTCGAGCAGTGCCAGGGCTGCAAAACAGAATACGAAACTCCGGACGACCGGCGGTTTCACTCGCAAAGCAACAGCTGCACGAACTGTGGCCCAAACCTATGGCTCGTGAAAGCCGGCCGTACCAGCACGGTATATCGGGGTCACGAGGCGATCGAGGATGCTGCCGACAAACTGCGATTGGGAGACATCATTGCCATCCGAGGGCTTGGCGGGTTTCACCTTGCCGTTGATGCAACGAATCAGATGGCTGTGGAACACCTGCGCAAGCTCAAGAACCGCGAGGCGAAGCCACTCGCGTTGATGGTGAGAACGCTAGAAGACGCCAAGACAATCGCGTTAACCGACGCGACTCAAGAGATTCTACTCACATCACCGGAACGTCCCATCGTTCTTCTGACGCCGAGGGAAGGCACCAAGATCGCCTCGGCAGTTGCGCCCGGGCTCGACACCATCGGGGTGATGACGGCGTACACCCCACTGCACCACCTGCTGCTCGAGTTCGTGGAGCGCCCACTCGTGATGACGAGCGGCAACATGAGTGAGGAACCGATTGCGACAGACAACGCCGACGCTATCAAGCGGTTGCACGGTATCGCCGACGCCTTCCTGCTCCACGACCGCGACATTGTAGCACGTTACGACGACTCTGTTGTGCGGGTCGTAAACGGCGAGCCTCTGTTTGTGCGCCGGGCCCGGGGGTACGCCCCACTTCCCGTTGAATTGCCGGTGCCATCGCCCCAACCGCTCGTCGCAGTTGGACCGCACCTGAAGAACACTTTCACTCTGGTTCACGGCAGTAAGGCGTACGTCAGCCAGCATATAGGCGACCTGGAGAACCTCGAGACTTTGGAGCACTTCAAACAATCGCTCGACATGTACAAGCGACTGTTTCGGATCGAGCCGGTCGCTGCGGTCCGAGACCTCCACCCAGAATACATGTCCACCGAAGTCGCGGATGAGATGGGCCTCGAACACACCCACATCGTACAGCACCACCACGCGCATATTGCTGCGGTCGCCGCGGAGCACGGTGAGACCAAGAAGGTCATCGGAATCGCCTACGACGGTACCGGCTATGGCGATGATGGAAAAGTTTGGGGTGCTGAGATTCTGGTGGCAAACCTGCCCGAGTACAAACGAGTTTGCCATCTGCGTTATGCGCCAATGCCTGGTGGTGATCTTGCAGTGCGATTGCCCTGGCGAGCGGCGTTGGGGTACTCGTCGCTCGAACCATCGGCGGAAGCGATGTTGCGCTCGGCGTTCGAGGGGGTAGAGTCGAAAGAGTACGAAATTGCCAAACGGCAAATCGAGCAGCACCTGAACGCACCGCTCGCATCGTCGATGGGGCGCCTGTTCGATGCCGCCGCCGCAGTGCTCGGCGTTCGCAGAGTTTCGTACTACGAAGGTCAAGCAGCTATGGAGCTGGAAGCGCTTGCCGGCTCCCGCCCTGGGAAGACCCTACCCTTCCCCGTCACAGAAGACGCCGACGGCATGTTGGCACTTGACCCGCTATCGTTACTTGTTGCGCTAAGTGAAATGCGGGATTCAGGCGAGCACGTCGGCGATCTCGCCGCTGCATTTCACGATAGTGTCGCCGAGACAACCGTCGAGGTTGCAGGGCGCGTGAGCGGGGAGACAGGAATTCGCACGGTGGCATTGGGCGGCGGAGTCTTTCAGAATGCCAGGCTGCTCGCCACGTTGAAAGACCGACTGGAGTCGAGACTGATGACTGTACTCGTTCCTCGGCTGCTGAGTCCAAACGACGGAGCAATTAGCTATGGTCAGGCGGCGGTTGCCGCGGCGCGGATGCAGGCTGAGGTTGGATAGATTACCCAGGTAGGTTTTGCCGTGGATGGACGCGGGTTTACGTGGATAACAACCGGAGTTGAATTTGGCCGCGGATGGACGCGGACTGACGCGGACAACCACAGGGGACTCTGTTACCCCACCCAACCCACAACAAGATCAGCGACACTCCGCGTACTTCCGCGTCACTCCGCGGCAGATCAAAACGAATGGAGCCATCGATGTGTTTGGGTATCCCGGGCAAGGTCATTGAGATAACCGAAAACGCGGCAATGCCGATGGGGATCGTGGATTTCGGTGGCGTGAAACGCGAGACGTGCCTGGCATATGTGTCGAACGAAGTAGCGATTGGCAACTACGTCATCGTGCACGCAGGGTTCGCGATTTCCATTCTGAACGAGGAAGAGGCAAGACAGTCATTCGCACTGTTGAAGGAGATGGGGCAACTCAGCGGCGAGGAGTGGATGCAGAACATTGCCGATCGTGGACTCGGTAACGAAAACTCTGAATCTCCTTGAAATACGTAACTGAGTATCGAGACGGAGACATCGCCAAGCGTTTGCTCGAGGCGATACACGCAACTGCAACCCAGCGTTGGGTGCTCATGGAGGTGTGCGGCGGGCAGACCCACACGATCGTGAAACAAGGCTTGGATGGTCTCCTCGATGACTCAGTGGAGTTGATCCACGGCCCTGGGTGCCCCGTGTGCGTTACTCCCCTCGAGCAGATCGATAGAGCGTTGGCACTGGCATCAAAACCAAACGTCATCTTCACGTCGTTTGGGGACATGCTGCGGGTGCCCGGGAGCGAAGGCGATCTGTTCCACGTACGCGCCCGTGGCGGTGACGTTCGGATCGTATACTCACCACTCGACGCTCTCGAGCTGGCACAGCACAATCCGGAGAAACAAATCGTGTTCTTTGCTGTTGGGTTCGAGACTACAGCACCCGCAAACGCGATGGCCGTGCTGAGAGCCAAGCAGCTCGGCGTCTCGAACTTCAGCGTATTGGTATCTCACGTGACTGTGCCCCCAGCGATGGTGGCTTTGCTCGAATCAGCGAACAATCGCATTCAGGCATTCCTGGCCGCCGGCCACGTCTGCACCGTAATGGGATGGGAAGAGTACGAACCACTAGCCACCAAATATCGTGTGCCGATCGTCGTCACTGGCTTCGAACCCATCGACCTCCTCGAGGGGATCTTGATGGCGGTGCGGCAAATGGAGGCAGGTCGATCAGAGGTCGAGAACCAGTACGTCAGGTCTGTCAGGCGCGACGGTAACAGGGCAGCGCAGGAGGCAATACAAAATGTCTTCGAGCTGACCGACCGCAATTGGCGCGGCGTCGGCACTATCCCAGCGAGCGGGCTTACGTTGCAGGCCGAGTACGCCGAGTTCGATGCGGTGTTGCGGTTTGGATTGGAGGACGTCACTGCCACCGAATCCGACAAGTGTCACGCGGGCGATGTTTTGACCGGACGCATCAAACCTCACGAGTGCCCCGCTTTCGGTCGAGAATGCACGCCCGAAAATCCACTCGGCGCACCGATGGTCTCTAGCGAGGGGGCCTGCGCGGCGTACTTCAACTACGGGCGCTTGGCACAGACTGAGGGCTCGAGCTGATATGGGCGATCGCCCCAAGATCCACGAGGCGTTCATTTGCCCAACGCCGGTCGATGACGCCGAGCGAGTTCAACTTGGCCATGGATCGGGTGGCAAGCAGACGGCGAAACTCGTACGCGATATCTTCCTCGCTCACTTCTCGAATGCGACGCTAGACAAGCAAACTGACGCAGCCGTTGTCAATGTCCCGAGCGACAGCATAGCGGTTTCCACAGACACTTTTGTCGTGAAGCCTCTGGAGTTCCCCGGCGGGGACATAGGGTCGCTTGCCGTTCACGGAACGCTCAACGATTTGGCGATGATGGGGGCGGAGCCGTTGTATTTGACTGCGGGGTTTGTGTTGGAGGAGGGATTGGAGTTGGAGGTTTTGGATCGGGTGGTGGCGTCGATGGCGGAAGCGGCGGGAGGTTGGGGGAAAGGGGAAAGGGGAAAGGGGAAGGGGCAAGCCGGCAGTGTGCCGATCATTAGCGGTGATACCAAGGTTGTCGAGCGCGGTAAGTGTGATGGGATGTTTATCAACACCACGGGCATCGGCAGAATCAACCCTGCTTTCACACCCTCCCCTGAAAAGGCCGAGCCCGGAGACGCGGTGATCGTGAGCGGGGCGATCGGCCGTCATGGTATTGCGGTGATGGCGAAGCGAGAGGGGCTCGAGTTCGAGGTGGAAACCGAATCGGACGCCGCTACGCTCTGGCCGCTCGTCGAGCGATTGCGCGATGCCATCGGGGACACCGTTCACGTGCTGCGTGACCCAACGCGAGGTGGGGTGGCGAGCGCGCTAAACGAGATTGCACGGGCGGCAGGTGTGGGGATCGTGCTGGAAGAGAACGCGCTTCCCATTCCCGAACCGGTCATGGCCGCGTGTGAACTGCTTGGGTTTGACCCGCTGTACGTTGCGAATGAGGGGATACTAGTCGCTATTGTCGAACAGACTGCTGCTACGGACGTGGTCAGAACCTTACGGGAACACCCACTGGGTGCGGACGCTGCGATTGTTGGGCGGATGACCGATACAAACCGGGGCTACGTAACCTTGAACACCTCAGTCGGTGGCACTCGCGTGGTAGATATGCTGCCGGGGGATCAGTTGCCGAGGATTTGTTAGTCCCCCCGCACCCAACCTGCCTGCCCCTCAGGTTAATATTCCTGCAACGGAAATCCCTCCAAACCCAAGGAACACCAATGACTCGGCATTTGAAGAACATCTGCACCTCTGCCGCTCTACTCTCTCTGCTTTTCTTGTCACCAGCAATTGCCCAAACAACCCCCGAGCCCGTTCACGGTGCTAGATACGAACGCTTGCTGATCAAAGACGTCCACCTCATCGACGGCAATGGCACTCCGATTACAGGTCCCAGCAACGTCGTCGTGGAAAACGATCGCATCGCGTACGTTGGGCGGAGAGCCACTGGCGAGTTCGACGCCGTGATTGAAGGCAACGGGCGCTACCTGCTGCCGGGTCTCATAAATCAGCACGTGCATTTCCGCCCCGTCCCTCACGGAGGGAACTACGACGGCCTGCAATACCAGTTCAGCCTCATGATGGCATGCGGCATCACTACCGCACGAGTGGTTGGAGGTGAGCGCCGCTCGATTCCACTGAGAGAGCAGAGCGCCAACGGCGAGATCGTCGCTCCACGCGTATTCGCTTATGCGGGAACCGGCGGCCAGACCGTTGAGCAGGCAGTGGAGTCCGTGCAACGCGCCCATGAAGCAGGCGCCGACGGAATCAAGTTCTTCGGCATGGATCGCGAGCCGATGGCCGCTATGCTCGCCGAGGCGAAGCGCTTGGGATTGCGGTCCGCTCACCACGTGAGCGTCGAAGAAACAGATGTGTGGGACGACATCGCTGGCGGCACCACGACAATCGAACACTGGTACGGCATCCCCGACGCCGCCATTCCCTACGGTTCCCAACAGTTTCCATTCGACTACAACTACTCGAACGAACTCGACCGCTTCCGTTGGGCGGGACGTCTCTTCAAAGACGCCGACCAGGAGAAGCTGGGAGAGGTGCTGCAGGCTATGGTCGACGGCAACGTTTCGTGGGTTCCGACCCTAACCATCTACGAAGCCACTCGCGACATAACGCGGGCCGCGAACCAACCATGGTTCGAGGATTACCTGCACCCGACTCTCGAGAACTTCTACAGGCCCGATCTCACGAGTCATGGATCGTTCTACATGGAGTGGACCACCCATGACGAGATAGAGTGGAAGCACAACTACCAACTTTGGTTTGCAGCCCTTCGCGATTTTGCGCGTCGTGGCGGAATCATTGGCGCCGGTGACGACGCGGGTTTTATTTACCGCATGTACGGCACCGGTATGATCCGCGAGCTGGAGCTGCAGCAGGAAGCCGGATTCCACCCCCTCGACGTGATCAAGCACGCAACAGGCAACAACGCACTGCTACTGGGAGCGGAAGACGAACTCGGCAGGATCAAAGTCGGGTTCAAGGCCGACCTCATTCTGGTCAACAACAATCCGCTGGCCAACCTCAAGGTCCTCTATCCCATCCCGACGAACGTGCCGACCGCTGACGGCTACGAAGCAGGTGGAATGGTGGCCTGGACGATCAAAGACGGGTACACGTACGACGCAGAGATCCTGCGCAACGAGGTGAAGGAGATTGTCCAAAACGCACGTGTGCAAATACCACGGAACGCCGTACCCCAGGAGCAGTAGTGCGGACCGAATGAGAAATAACGCATGCGCATAGCCGATTTGAATTGGAAACAGATAGAGGAATACCTCGAGACCGATGACCGCTGCGTCTTGCCCATCGGTTCTACCGAGCAACACGGCGCATTGTCGCTCTGCGTAGACGCGATCTTGGCCGAACGCATGGCGATCGACGCCGCCGAGCCACTGGGCATACCAGTGTATCCGGCAATGCCCTTTGGATGCGCACCATACTTCTCCGCGTTCCCCGGATCGATTTCACTCAAGGTGGAGACACTCCTGGCCGTGGTGCGGGATGTCGTCGGCTCGATGTATACCTCTGGGTTCCGAAGAGTGCTGATCGTGAACGGTCACGGCGGGAACGCAGCGGTCGGCAACCTGTGCCGAGAACTCATCGCAGAGCGACCCGAGATGGCGATCAGGTTCCACAATTGGTGGCTCGGCGCCAACGTGGAAGCCAAAGCGAATGTGATTGCGCCGCACCCATCTCACGCAAATTGGTACGAGAACTTTCCTTGGACTCGTTTGGCGAACGTATCCATGCCGACAGGTGAGAAACCGATCGTCGACTACGACACGCTTAGAGGCAGCGGTCCCGCCCGCGTGAGGGAACTCCTCGATGACGGCAGCTTCGGTGGTGTCTACCAGAAGAGCGACAAGGAGATGGAAGCGTTGTGGGCGGTAGGCGTGCAGGAAACCCGCAAGGAATTGGAACGGCCTTGGGCGAACCAGTACTGATCTGGGGCGCCGGCGCCATGGGGGGCACCCTCGGTGCCTACTGGACACGCGCCGGTATTGACGTTTTGATGGTCGACATCGTAACCGAGCACGTCGAGGTCTGCCGGACCACCGGTCTAGGCATCGAAGGTCCGGTGGAGACGTTTTCGGAGGTCATTCCCTCAGTCACTCCCGACGAATTGACGGGGCGTTTCAAAAGGGTCGCGTTGGCAGTTAAAGCTCATCACACTGGCGCGGCGATGAATGCGTTGGAACCTCACCTCGCCGAGAACGGTTTTGTGCTATCGGTACAAAATGGGCTCAACGAAATCGAGATTTCCCGGCGAGTGGGCGAATCCCGCACGATGGGCGCATTCATCAATTTTGGCGCAGACTGGCTCGAACCCGGCCGCATCCTCTTCGGCAACCGCGGCGCCGTGGTGTTGGGTGAGGTAGATGGAGTCACTCGCGATCGCACGAGGGAGATGTTCGAACTGCTCAAAGTTTTCGAGCCGAACACCATTCTAACCAACAACATCTGGGGCTTCCTCTGGGGTAAGCTGGCATACGGTGCTATGCTGTTTGCCACTGCGCTCAACATGGACTCCATGGCCGACAACTTCGCCGACCCAGCTCGCTACCCGGTCTGGCGGCAGTTGGGTGGCGAGGTGATGGCGGCCGCAGCCGAGAGAGGAGTCACTCCTGTCGGGTTTGACGGATTCGACCCGGCATCTTTTCTCTTCTCTTCGAGCGACGTCGAGGCGCGTAAGAGCGTTGCCGACTTGGCAGATTTCAACCGCGGATCAGGTAAGACTCATTCCGGAGTCTGGAGGGACCTAGCCATCCGAAAGAGGCGGACGGAAATCGATCAGCAGATCGGCGTCATCGGAGAACTGGCAGAAGAAGTAGGAGTAGAGACACCCGCAATCAGCCAGCTCGTCGAGTTGGTGCACGACGTAGAAGAGGGTCGCCGCAAACAATCGATCGAAACCTTCGAGGAGTTGTTGCCGGTATGCAAATAGACTTTTCAAATCGCCTGGCGCTGGTGACCGGTGCAGCCCAGGGCATCGGACAGGCGATCGCCCAGCACTTCATCGACTCAGGCGCCAGAGTCCACCTCCTCGACATCGACGAGATCGGGCTGGCAAACACCGCGCGAGAGCTGAACGCCGGGTACCACGCCCTGGATCTGTCGAACCGTGAAGCCGTCGACGAGGTCGTCGACGAAATAGAGCGGTCTGCGGGGCCAATAGAGATCCTGGTCAACTCCGCCGGCGGCGTTCGTGGGCAGGTTGGGAGACCGATACAGGAGATCGATGAAGCCGATTGGTACTCGATTTTCCAGGCCAATGTCGATAGCGCTTTCTGGCTAGCGCAGGCGGTCGGGCCACGTATGATGGCGAGAGAGAGCGGACGCATAATCTTCATCGCGTCGGGTGCAGGGCTACGACCCAGCAAGACAGGGATTCAGGCGTACACGGCTGCGAAACACGCTCTCGTCGGTCTGACCAAACAACTCTCATGGGAGTTCGCACCGAAGGGTGTCACGGTCAATTCGGTGGCGCCTGGATTCGTATTGTCGAATCCGTCAACTCACAAACAGTGGGAGAGTTACGGCTCCGAAGGCCAGGCGCGCCTCGTAGAAGGAATCCACACGCGCCGCCTGGGAAAGGCGGAAGACATCGCGGCCGCGGTCACCTTCTTGGCCAGTGATGCCGCTGGGTGGATTAGTGGCCACATACTGTCCGTGGACGGCGGGAGGTCGTGAGCGACCCGATCCTGACTTTTCTAGAGGCAGAAATGCCGGCGATCATCGACAGGTTGTTCGAGCTGGTACGCATACCCTCGGTCAGCACTGACCCGTCGTACTTGGAGGGAATGGCCGAGGCAAGAGAGGTCCTGCAATCACGACTACGGGAAATGGGACTATCGAACGTCCGAACACTCGACGCAGGCAGCCATCCGGCCGTTTACGGAGAGTGGCTAGCTGCAGGCGATAGGCCCACCATCTTGGTCTACGGTCACTACGATGTACAACCTCCCGATCCGCTAGACCTATGGCGCTCGCCACCATTTGAACCGGAGATCCGAGCCGATCGCATCTACGGTCGCGGAGTTTCCGACGACAAGGCGCCCTCTTCGATAGCTCTCGAAACCATGGCGGCGTTCCTGTCCGTCGAAGGTGAGTTGCCGTTCAATATGAAAGTGCTCCTCGAAGGTGAAGAAGAAACCGGCAGTGCCACGCTCGAAGCCATACTCGACAATCACCGCGATTTGCTCGAGGTAGATGCGGTCTTATCAGCAGATGGGGCGCGATGGATCCCAGGATTGAACGCGGTCAACGTCGGGTCACGCGGCAATGCCGGGTTCGAGTTCACCGTTAGAACAGCAGAGAAGGATTTGCACTCCGGACGGTACGGCGGCGTGGTGCCCAATGCGCTCCATTTGCTGGCTGAGCTTGTGGCCGGTTTGCACGCGCACGATGGATCGGTTGCGGTGCCCGGGTTCTACGACGGCGCTCGCGAGATCGACAGCGAACAACGAGCAGCGCTCAACGAGATTCCGTTTGACGAGGATGCGTTTATCGCAAACACAGGCGCGGAACCCGTTGGTGAGCCAGGATACTCGACTCTGGAGAGACTGTGGCTCCGCCCCTGCCTGGACGTAAACGGTATGTGGGGGGGGTACACTGCGCCCGGCGGCAAGACCGTGATCCCCAATGAGGCCCACGCAAAACTGACAGTGCGAGTTGTTCCCGGCCAGGATCCCACGGTTGTTTCGAAGTGCGTAAAGGACCTTCTCCTCGAGAGCTGTCCAAGCGGATGTACGATTGAGTTTGGCACCGATCGCGGTCGATCCGCAGCGTACGAACTGCCCGCAGATCATCCGTTGCTGAATGCCGTAGAGCTTGCGCTGGAGGACACATTTGGCTCCCCACCACACCGAATCCGCATCGGCGGCACTTTGCCCATGGCAGACCTGGTACGCCAAGTGCTCGGTGTCGACACCGTGATGTTTTCGTTCTCAATCGCAGACGAAGACTTTCACGCACCAAACGAATTCTTCCGGCTATCATCGATTGACGAGGGTTTGCGGGCGTGGACAGCGCTGTTCAGGAGGCTGGGGGAGATGAGTTCTGCCGACTACTCGAACTTCAAGCGTCGCTAAACCAATCAACGACCGACGCAATCGTTGCGGTTTTCTGCCGCGGATGTGCTCTGACGTTCGCTGAGCCCCGCAACTCCCCCACGATACAACGGGTACTCCACCCAACAGACAAGTCCGCGTTCATCCGCGGCAAAATCAATGATTATTCGGGTTCAACTCGACGCAGGTCGGGAATCTTGTCAAAATCACGGTCGAAACTGCAGATGCCGTCCAATCCGTTGACCAACACGACCGCTACATGCAGCGCATCGCGCGCGCCAAGCGAACGATGCGCATCCATCAATTTCAACGCCCTGTCAGTGGTTTCTGCGTCTATCGGCAGGACTACTGGAATCACGCTCCTCGCCAAGGTGTAGACACGCTTGCCGTCCACCCACCGGTTGATCGACCTGTTTCGATGGAGGATCTCCTGAAACGCTTCCACATCCAGCGCAGCGTCAACCTCTCCTAGAGCGACACGTTCCAGGAAAGCCAGGCATCGTTTCCGCTTTCGAGCCACATCACTTGCGGCGTACATGATCACGTTCGAATCGACTAGTATCATGGCAGCAACTCACGAACGTCCGGAATTGACTCCCGCTTCATCTGTCGGACTGAACCTGCCGGCAAAGTAAGCTCGCCAAGCTCCTTTACTGCCAACACACGGTCCTCAATTGAGTACAGGCCGTAGTGTTTTTCGCACGCCCCTCTGATGAGCGCGCCGATGCTGCTGCCCCGCTTCTCGGCGAGCGCACTGAGTCCTTTGTGCAACTCCGGTGTAAGGAGAATCGTCGTCTTCTTAGAGAGTGCCATATACACCTCCATATATGGAGCATATCTGTATCGTTCCCGAGTGTCAATACAGTCTTTCATGGCGCCCCCTACAATCTTAGACCGACAGGATCGCTACTTCTTGGTAGGTCCACATAGGCAGAAATGCGCATGCGGGTGCGAAAATCCGCATCACTTCGCGTCGATCCGCAGCCAATCCTCGCCTCGAATGGAATAGTGTACTTTCGCCGCTGATTGACGCGGACGGACGCGGAGCCCCCCACCTCACCCATCGAAAGAGGTATCGCCACCCAACCCAACACACAACTCCGCGTTTTCCGCGTTCCTCCGCGGCTAACACCCCAAATCCATCCAACCTCACCACTTGCTATTGCCCTTCCGATTGATGGCCTACATACTCTCGTAATGCTTCGGCTGGCTTTGAGATTGTTCGCGGTATGCCTGGTGTTGGCCGTTTACGGGCACGCTACAGCGCAGATACCCGATCGCGTCGAGGTGATGTTCCTCGACGTCGGCCAGGGCGACGCAACTCTGATCCGTTCTCCTGAAGGAACGGTGGCGTTGATCGACGCCGGGCCTGACGAAACCATCGTGGACCAATTGAGGCAGCACGGCGTTACTGTCGTCGACATTGCCATCGCTTCCCATGCTCACGCCGACCACATCGGAGGGATGGATGCGGTAATTCGATCTCTGCCCGTTCGATACTACACCGACAACGGTATGCCACACACGACAGCAACCTACGAGAGATTGATGCAAGCGCTGCAGGCTTCGGACATCACCTATCTCGAAGCGACCGAACGAAGTATCAGCCTGGGAAGTGTGGAACTCACCATTCTGCCGCCGCCTGGAAGGGGAGGTCAGAACAACAACGCCGTTGGTGTACTTGTGGAGTACGGTCGTTTCAAGACCTTGCTTACAGGTGACTCCGAAGAGGAAGAGCTACAACACTTCATGGATCAGGGCGTGCCGCGGGTGACAGTTCTCAAAGCCCCACATCACGGGAGCAGAGACGCTCTGACGCCGGCTTGGCTCAACACCGTCACACCGCAGGTGGTGGTCGTGTCGTGCGGATCGGATAATCGCTACGGCCATCCGCATCCCTGGGCACTTCGCTATTACAGCAACGTCGCCGACGCAGTCTATCGAACCGATATAGACGGCGAAGTGTTCGTGCTCGGCGCGCGGGATGGGACGTATGCGGTGCATACCGAGCAAGGTGCAACGAGCAGCGGCTCCACATTACCCAAACCAGGTGGAGGAGGGCGATAACGACCAATGTCTACTGAGCGAATTTACGTCGTGGATCGAATCGAGGGCGAGTTGGTGGTACTCATCGCTGATGAAACGGGAGAAAAGGAGAATCTCGATTCGTGGGAACTGCCGGTGGTCGATGAAGGTACGGTATTGGCCGTGAAACTCGACACCAACGACAAGCCGCAGTGGGGCTCGGTTTCGATACTCGAGGAAGAAACCGAACGACGAAAGAAGTACGGATCCGACCGCCTGGAAGATCTGAAGAAACGCGACCCAGGCGGCGACATTGCGCTTTGATGCCCCCTGGCTGACGCATAGGCATCAGAAAACCCCGCGCCGCCGAAACGGCACGGGGTTGAATGTTTGGCGCAACGACTACGGTTGAATCGTAACCAATCCACCGAGATTACTATCTCTCAACATCGTGTTGAACGCTGCGACATCGTTGGATACCAGAGCCCTGAACCTGGCCTGGTAGTCGCGCAAACGTCCCTTGAGCAACTCATGCACTTCCCTGGCCTGCTGCGTCGGAGGCCAATCCGATCCCACACCGCCCCATGAAGTTTCGACATCTGCATAAAGGAAGCCGAACCTCGCATACAGTTTGGCCGGGTTTCTGAATACGTCTTGCCCTCCACCCGTAAGCCTCATCTGGAACAGGTTCTGTTCGAAATCGACGAGCGTCGAATCGAGAGTCTTCCCGGCCGCAACAACTGAGCTGAACTGCTCCTGTCCTTCGAGACGAGCGCTGAGATCGAGAATCTGCTTCCGGATCCACTCGACCTCGTTGATCAGTTCCACGACCTCGGTGAGGTTGTCTCGAATCTCCAGTGACATTCCAACCTGCTGCCTGATGTCTTCGAGCGTGCCTGTGGAGGTCGGGTCCCTTCTGACAACGAGTGGCTGGGCGAACGTCTGGCCATCCACCTCTAGCTGCACCGTGTATGTACCAGGCACCGCCAACGGGCGAATGCCGCTGCCACGGACGCCCCAGGTGCTTATTCCGCGATAGCCCGTAGAATCGAGCTTCACCCAAGGTGCATACAGTGGCGCTGTGCGAAGCTTTGGCGAAATGTTCGGCTTGTGCCGCAGGTCCCAATTCACACGGTTGATACCGGCCGAGTTTGTTGCCTTGACCGTGTCCACCACGGTTCCCCGATCGTCGAGAATCGTAATCTTAACTGCGCTGTCTGACTTCGATTTCAAGTAGTAGTGAATCGAAGCACCGTACGTCGGGTTGTCGCCCTGCGACGGGTCGTCATGGACCTCCATGGGCGCGCCCTTCATCAGGAAACGATACGCCGGACGCGGCTCGAAAAGATGATGGTCGGACTCAACAACTTCCTGATTGAGTCTCTGTATCGGTGTGATGTCATCCAAGATCCAGAAACCACGACCGTAGGTACCGACGACCAGGTCATTGAAATGTTCCTGCACCACGAGCCAATGCACCGGCGCGTGCGGGAGGTTCGTCTGAAGCGGCTGCCAACGTTCTCCGTCGTTGAACGAAACGTAGAGTCCGTTTTCCGTTCCGGCATAAAGCAGTCCCTGCCGAGTGGGGTCTTCCCGCACCACGTGGGCGTAGCTGAACACGTTCACCGGTATGCCTTCCACGATCCGGCGCCAGCTCTGACCGTAATCTGTAGTCTTGTATATGTAAGGATCGCGGTTGTTGACCTGGTGCAGATCGACCGTGATGTACGCGCTTCCCGCGTCGTAACGCGACGGTTCGATATTGCTGATCGTGCCGAGCGGTGGCAGATCCGGAATGTTGTCGGTGAGGTTTGTCCAATTCCCGCCGGCGTCACGCGTAATGTGCACCAGACCGTCATTGGTGCCAGCCCAGATCACACCCGCTTCGATCGGAGATTCGGCAATCGCAAAGACGAGAGCCGCGTATTCTACACCGAGGTTGTCTCTCACGAGACCGCCGGAATTGGCGAGTAGCGCTGGATCGGCCGTGGAGAGGTCGGGACTGATTACCTGCCAGCTGGCTCCCTCGTCAGTGGTCTGATGAACGTACTGACTGCCTGTATAGATCTTGTTGTGATCGTGCGGGGAGATGTGAATCGGGAAGGTCCACTGGATGCGGTATTTCACTTCGCCTGCCGGCCAGCCCATGTAGCTCTCGGGCCAGATATCAACCGATCGGGCATGACCGGTGTTGCGCTCAAACCGCGTGAACCCCGCGGCAAAGCAACCCGACCAAACGATGTTGCTGTCTTCAGGGTCGGGGTACGCGAAACCACACTCACATGCGCCAACGTGCTTCCACTCGGCCGTACCAATGCCACCACCACCGAAGGAGGCGTACAGGCTGTTGGAAGGCCCGTGCGTGGATGGACCGTCCTGCCGGTTTCCGTACACGTTGTAAGGGATCTCGTTGTCGACGGCTACGTGATACATCTGTGCGATCGGCAGGCGAACGCCTCGCCACGATTCGCCTCGATTGACGGAGATTGCGACATACTGATCGTTACCCACAATCATCCGACTCGGGTTGGTGGGATCGATCCACATATCGTGGTGGTCGCCGCCGGCGATTCTGAATCGCTTTGCTGTCACGCCGCCGTCTATGGAAATGGACGCTCTGGGGGCCAACGTATAGATCTCGTTCTCATCGTCGGGCGCTACGGCGAGTCGGGTGTAGTAGTGAGGACGCTGGGTGAGCTCGTGATCGTGGCTGATGAGGCGCCAGCTGTTACCGCCGTCGTCTGACCTCCACAGTACCCCACTCTCCGTCTCCCTGCCCTCTCGTGGTTCACCATCTGAAGTCTCGATGAGAGCATAGACGCGATTCGAGTTACTCGGCGCTATCGCAAGGCCAATCTTGCCGATAGTGGTCGTGGGGAGTCCGTTGTCCTCCAGGCGTTTCCACGTGATGCCACCGTCGGCCGAACGGAAGATCCCCCCGTTCGTGCTGCCGCTATTCCGGCCCCAGGTTCGTATCTCGAGTCGCCACATGGCAGCGAAGAGAATACGCGGATTGTTGGGGTCCATGACTATGTCAGCGGCGCCGTGCTCCTCGTCTACGAAGAGTACCTGTTCCCAAGTAACACCACCGTCGGTGGTACGGTAAACGCCTCGTTCCTGTTGAGGCCCATAGGAGTGCCCCATTGCCGCAGCTAGCACGACGTTTGGATCTCGCGGATCGATTACGATGCGTCCGATTCGGCCAGTTGCCTCGAGCCCCACATGCTGCCATGTCTTTCCGGCGTCTGTGGATTTGTAGATGCCGTTTCCTATGGAGATGTTGCTCCTGATGAACGTCTCGCCAGTTCCGGCCCAGATGACGTTTGGGTCGGAGGCGGCAACAGCCAGCGCACTCACTGAAGAGACTTCCTGATCGTCGAAGATCGATTCCCAGTGCGTGCCGCCGTCAGCCGTCTTCCACAGGCCACCCGATGCCGCACCTGCGTATATGACATTCGGGTCGCCTGGTATGCCCGCGACCGCCGCTAGACGGTTGCCGGGAGGGCCTATGTGTCGGTATTTGAGCGGTGAGTAAAGCTCCGGATCGATTGTCTGGGCAACTGCTTGAGTTGAAAGACCCGCGAACAAAACCAACATCGCGAGACCCAATCGTACTCTAGGCATCAACAGCCTCCTGGAGGGTGAGGGATATCGACTGTCCGTGACTGCAAAACTACACGGCTAGCCAACTCCTTACCATCATGGCATTTTGTTTGGTTCGAAGAGTTCACAAACATGACTTGGAGTTTGAGTCGTACACCGATTGGTGTCGCCACACAATTCGACTTGGGCGCTCCAACAAGAAACAGCAGGACGGTTGAGGAAATGAGGGAGGACGAAGCATGCCGTACGACGCAGTGAACATGGCCGACTGGCAGATATCCGAGGCGGCCGAAAAGAATATGCCGACCGTGGACGAGTGGCAGGAGAAGCTCGGGCTCGAAACAGAAGAGATGTTGCCCATGGGCCGTCTCGCGAAGCTCGATTTTCTCAAGATCATCGACCGCCTGAAAGACAAACCTGACGGTAAATACGTCGAGGTAACTGCCATAACGCCGACGCCGCTAGGTGAGGGCAAGAGCACAACCTCTTGCGGACTCATCGAGGGCCTTGGACAACGTGGCAAGAACGTCGGTGGTGCGTTGCGACAGCCTTCGGGCGGCCCCACCATGAACGTAAAGGGAACCGCTGCTGGCGGCGGCAACGCTTTGTTGATCCCGATGACCGAGTTCTCTCTCGGGCTCACGGGCGATATCAACGACATCATGAACGCCCACAACCTGGGAATGGTTGCACTGACCGCGCGGATGCAGCACGAGCGCAACTATACCGATGAACAGCTCGAGCGCCTCTCGAAGATGAGGCGTCTGGATATCAACCCGACCAGAGTCGAGTTCGGCTGGGTCATCGACTTCTGCGCACAAGCGTTGAGAAACATCGTCATTGGTATGGGTGGCCGGTTCGACGGGTACACGATGCAGTCGAAGTTCGGCATTGCCGTCGGCTCAGAACTCATGGCCATTCTCGCGGTCGCATCCGACTTGCGGGACCTAAAAGAACGTATCAACGACATCACCGTCGCATTCGACAAGACGGGCAATCCGGTCACTTGTCGCGATCTCGAAGTTGGCAACGCAATGGCCGCGTTCATGAGGAATACGATCAACCCGACTCTGATGTGTACGGCTGAATACAACCCTTGCATGGTGCACGCCGGGCCGTTCGCGAATATCGCAGTTGGTCAGTCGTCGATCATTGCTGACAGAGTTGGCCTGAAGCTGTTCGACTATCATGTCACCGAGTCCGGGTTTGGAGCAGACATCGGGTTCGAGAAGTTCTGGAACGTGAAATGCCGGTTGAGTGGTCTCAAGCCTCACGTCTCAGTTCTCACAACCACGGTGCGCGCGCTCAAGATGCATGGCGGTGGTCCGAAGGTCGTGGCCGGAAAGAAACTGCCCGAAGAGTACGGACAAGAAGACGTCGGTCTCGTGGAGACGGGTTGCGAAAACATGGCACACATGATCGGTGTCGTACGCAAATCGGGGATGAACCCGGTTGTGTGCATCAATCGCTTCGCAACGGATACGGATGCAGAATGTGACGCGATTCGCAGCGCGGCAGAAGCGGCCGGAGCACGGTGCGCCGAGTCGAGGCACTGGGAGCTTGGCGGCGAAGGTGCCCTCGAGCTTGCCGATGCGGTGATCGACGCCTGTGACGACGAGGGCAACTTCGAGTACCTCTATCCGCTCGAGATGCCATTGCGCGAGCGCGTAAACGTGATCGCCAAGGAGATCTACGGTGCAGACGGCGTTGACTGGTCGCCGGAAGCCACCAGCAAAGCCAAGATGCTCGAAGGTGATGAGAAATACGCAGACTACGCCACGATGATGGTCAAGACACACCTCAGCCTCTCACACGATCCGACGAAGAAGGGTGTGCCGAAGGATTGGCGTCTCCCGATTCGCGACGTGTTGATCTACTCGGGCGCGAAGTTCCTCTGCCCGTGTGCCGGGGACATCAGTTTGATGCCTGGTACCGGTTCGAACCCTGCGTTCCGTCGCATCGACATCGATCCGGATTCAGGAAAGGTTTCCGGGCTCTTCTGATACAAGCGAAGAACTCGTTTAGCTGCATCAAAGGCATCGGTTCGCGCCGATGCCTTTGTTTTCTCCAAGTTGCGCAATGGTCGTGCGTACTTGAATTGCAATGTCGTTGAGGAAGGTTTTTATTTCGAATTCGCTGTGAATACTGGTCCTTTAGGTCCCGTAATGGCAGTATTTGCCGGTTTGGACCCTCCGACAACCCTGCAGTCACACGTCCAGGGATTCCAAAGAAACGGTCCGAAGGTAGCTGTAGTTGAACCGGGAGCAAGCTATGACTGTAACCCAGGCAGCTAAGTCAGTCGACTTGGCACCTGCTATGAAAATCGTAGAAGAGATGTCGCCGCTCACCGAGGGCGATATCATCCCCCTCCTTCAACGCTTGCAGGATTCTTACGGATACCTGCCCCCCGATGTAGTCCTCGCTGTTTGCGAGGAGACCTCCTTGCCGGCGAGTCGAGTTTTCGGTGTAGCGACGTTCTACTCGCAATTCAGCCTCGAACCGCGCGGCCGGCATCTCGTTCGGTGCTGCAGAGGTACGGCTTGTCATGTCAGAGGCGGTCACCGACTCTTGGACACAATCGAAAGAGCATTGGGCGTCAAGGACGGCGGTACCACTAAGGATATGAAGTTTAGCCTGGAAACGGTTGCGTGCCTCGGTACTTGCTTCCTCGCGCCGGTAATGATGGTGGGAGACAGTTACTACGGGCAGGTAGCAACAGATCGCGTCAAAAAGATCCTCGATCAGTACGAGTGAGAAAAATATGTCGCTAACAACGTTCAAAGACGTGGAATCCCTCGAACGCTTCAGGAAAGAGGCCGAAGAGGAAGCCAAAACCCACCGTGCACGCGTCCTCATATGCATGACGGGGTGCAGATCGATGGGCGCAATCGAGCTGGCGCAGGCATTTCGCGATAAGGTAGCCGCGGCCAATCTGAGTGACGAGGTCGAGATCGTCGACGTTGGCTGCCACGGCCAGTGCGTTCTGGCACCGGCAGTTGTAATCGAGCCTCAAGATTATCTGTATGGCGGCGTCACGCCGGCAGACGTGGACGAAATCATCGAAACCACGCTGCGGCAGGGTAAGCCGGTCAATCGACTCTGCCAAGTGGTGGACGAAAAGCCCACCGCGAAGCTGGAGGAAACACCCTTCTACGTCGATCAGCAGCGCCTGGTGCTCGCCAGCTGCGGCAGAATCGACCCGACGCGACTCGAGGACGCTATCGCTCGGGGCGGTTATTCCACCATCGCAAAGGCACTCTTCTCGATGGAACCGCAGCAGGTTGTGAACGATGTCAAACAAGCCGGTCTAAGGGGACGTGGCGGCGCAGGGTTCTCAACTGGACTCAAGTGGGAGTTGGCCAGGAAAGCTCCGGGCACAGAGAAGTATCTGATCTGCAATGCCGACGAAGGCGATCCCGGCGCATTCATGGATCGCGCCCTGCTCGAAGGCGTTCCTCATCAGGTGTTAGAGGGCATGCAGCTCGCTGCATACGCAATTGGGGTGTCGCAGGGTTTCGTCTACGTACGCGCCGAATATCCCATCGCCGTGGAACACGTGGCAAAGGCCTTAGACGACGCACGCGCATGCGGCCTGCTCGGGAAGAACATCCTCGGAAGCGGCTTCGATTTCGATATCGAGCTGCGCATGGGTGCTGGAGCGTTCGTCTGCGGCGAGGAGAGTGCTCTGATTGCGTCGCTAGAGGGCCATCGCGGTATGCCTCAGCCCAGACCGCCATTCCCGGTCGAGAAAGGCTACCACGGGAAGCCGACGTCGATCAACAATGTAGAGACATTTGCCAACGTTCCCTTGATCGTTGAAAACGGTCAGGACTGGTATCGGGGGTTCGGGACGGAAGGCAGCTCGGGGACAAAGATCTTCGCACTCGCTGGACGTGTGAATAACACCGGTCTCGTGGAAGTGCCGATGGGGGCCACACTCAGGACGATCATAAATGAGATTGGCGGAGGTGTTCCCAAGGGCCGGAAGTTCAAGGCTGCACAGATGGGTGGCCCGTCCGGTGGCTGCCTGCCAATGAAATACCTCGACCTTCCCATCGATTACGACTCGCTGCAGGAAGCCGGAGCAATAATGGGATCGGGTGGTCTGATCGTGATGGACGACAGCAACTGCATGGTCAATATCGCCAAGTACTTCCTGGAGTTCACTCAAGATGAATCATGCGGCAAGTGTGTCCCCTGCCGCGTGGGCACCCGACACATGCTGGACATACTCAATCGTATCTGCTCCGGCGATGGGAAGATGGAAGACCTCGACGAGCTGGAGCGGATGGGCGAACACATCAAGTCGGCATCACTTTGCGGTTTGGGGCAGACGGCACCCAATCCGGTGCTCACGACGTTGCGTTATTTCCGCGAAGAGTACGAGGAACACATTCTTCACAAACGCTGCACAGCAGCTGTTTGTGAAGACCTGGTCGACGCACCCTGTTCGCACACCTGCCCCTCTAACGTCAACGCGCCACAGTACCTCGGCCTGATCGCTGAGGGCCACCTGGACGCAGCGGTTGACGTGATTCGGAGACGCAATCCGTTCGTCTCTGTCTGCGGTCGAGTCTGTGACCATCCTTGCCAGACGCACTGTCGTCGCGCGGACCTGGATGAGCCGTTGGCAATTCGCGCATTGAAGCGGTACGCCGTCGACCACTCTGACGGGCTGTCAAATACGCTGGCACCGCCGACGTCAGGCAAAGCAGAAGTGGCCATTGTTGGTGCGGGTCCATCAGGACTCAGCTGTGCGTATTTCCTGGCACTCATGGGACGTCAGAGCGTGGTCTTCGAGGCGCAGCCCGTAGCCGGAGGGATGCTGGCGCTGGGGATCCCCGAATACCGCCTGCCCAAGGAAGAACTACAGAAGGACATCGACTTCATCCTCCGGCACGGCATCGAGCTGCGGACAGATACCCCTATAGAGAGCGTGGAAAGCCTCAAGAATGAGGGCTACCGCGCGGTGTACCTCGCCAGTGGAGCCCAAGCTGGCAAGGCAATGCGCATCGAAGGCGAGGATCTAGAGGGCGTAGTCGACTCACTCGTGTTTCTGCGTGAAAGAGGACTCGGCAAACAACCCGAATGCGGCAAGCACGTAGTCGTAATCGGTGGTGGAAATGCAGCGATTGACGCGTCACGGTCTGCAAGGCGTCTCGGCGCCGAGAAGGTCTCGATACTCTATCGCCGCACGCGGGAGGAAATGCCTGCTTATGAAGAGGAAATCGAAGAGGCACTGCTGGAGGGAGTCGAGCTTCACGAGTTGATGGCTCCGAACCGCGTCATTGGTAAGGACGGCGTTGTGTGCGGCATCGAGATGACTCGCATGCGTTTGGGTGAGCCAGACGACAGTGGTCGGCGCCGCCCTGTACCGATTGAAGGCAGCGAGTACGTGATTGACTGTGACATGGTGCTCCCAGCTATAGGTCAGAGCGCCTCAATCGAACCGGCCGAAGGGCTTGAAGTCAGTCCCTGGAGAACCGTGGTAACCGATGCGGTTACGATGGCTACGTCTGCTGACGGGATATTCTCCGGCGGCGACGTCCTGAACGGAGGCAGCACTGTGATCGAGGCAATTGCCGACGGCCAACGCGCAGCGATGGCAATTGACAACTACTTGGGTGGAGCCGGAGTTCTCCCACCTGACGTCAGTATGAGCCTCTTCCGCGCTTCCGATGAAGAGTTGGAGAAAGCAACGAAGATGCATCATGAGCCGGTACTGCCGGTTGAAGAACGACTAGGCGATTTTCGCGAGGTTGTGAGCGGCTTCGAACATGCGGGAGCATGCGCTGAAGCCTGCCGCTGCCTGCGCTGCGACCTCGAGAAGACACGATAGTGACTGAGTCAATTGGCTCTGGAGAGCAAATGAGCAAGATCAATCTGACGATCAACGGCAAAGAGCTTGCGGCAACAGAGAACCAGACAATTCTCGAGGTGGCCCTGACGAACGATATACACATTCCGCACCTCTGTTCCGATCCACGCCTGACACCAACCGGCTCGTGCAGACTCTGCCTGGTCGAGATAGAGGGTCAAAGGGGCCTCCACGCTTCCTGCACACGAATGGCCACCGCAGGAATGAACGTGCAAACAGAGACCGACGAGATCCGCGCCTCACGCAAGATGACGCTGGAGTTTTTGCTGAGCGAGCACCGCACGCGCTGCACGATCTGTGATTCCGACGGCGACTGCACTCTACAGGACTATGCGTATGAGTACGGCGCCGACGAGAACGGGTTCCCTTCACTGGTTCCTGAGGAGACCGGGCCCATCTTCACAGATGGCCACAAGGGCATCGTATACGACCCGACGTTATGCGTGCGCTGCCAACGGTGCGTGCAGATTTGTGCGGAAGTCGCCATGGCGGAGGCGCTAACACTGAAGGGCCGAGCTCTGGATGTAACCGTTAGCACCGCCTTTGACCTGCCATTGAATGAGACGAGCTGTGAGCTTTGCGGCCTCTGCGTCTCCACATGTCCAACCGGCGCCCTATGGGAGAGCGCGGCAAAGGGTCATGGACGAGCAAAAGACCTGAAGAAAGTGCGAACCACTTGTACCTATTGTGGAGTAGGTTGCCAGTTCGACTTGAACGTCAATCCGAAAACCAACCGACTGGTGCGCATCACCAGCGACCCGGGAATCGGATCCAACGACGGAAACACCTGTGTGAAGGGACGTTTTGGAGCCCAGTTCGTGCACTCGCCCGAACGTCTGACGACGCCGCTCATTCGCGAGAACGGGGAATTCCGTGAGGCATCATGGGATGAGGCCTTGAGCTATGCGGGTGAGCGCATGGCCGAGATTCGGGATGAGCACGGACCAGACGGCGTTGCTTTCCTGAGTTCCTGTCGCTGCACAAATGAAGAGAACTTCTTGATGCAGAAGATGGCGCGTGCCGCCGGGAAGACCAACAACATCGATCAGTGCGCCACTACTTGCCATGCCCCAACCGTTGCAGGACTTGCGATATCCTTCGGATCTGGCGCGATGACTAATTCGATCGGCGAGATCAAGAACGTCGACACCCTCTTCATCATTGGATCCAATCCTACCGACGCTCATCCCATCATCGGGTTGGAAATGAAGAAGGCACTGCGCAAAGGTGCAAAGGTGGTTGTGTGCGATCCGCGGAAAACGTGGATGGCGGAGCACGCCGACGTTCATGTTCAGCACGTGCCGGGATCAGACAACTTCCTAATCAATGCGATGATGAACTACATCATCGAACAGGATTGGCACAACAAAGAGTTCATTGCCGAGCGCTGCGAGAATTTCGAAGAACTTCGTGACAACGTCAAAGACTACAGTGTGGAAGACGCCGCCAAGGTCTGTGGCGTCAACGCCGATGATATCCGCAAAGCCGCGAAGATGTACGCACAGGGCAGCCCGTCAGCCATCTTCTACACGCTTGGTATCACGGAGCACACCTGCGGCACCGAAAACGTCATGAACCTCGCCAACATCGCCATGCTCTGCGGTCACATTGGCAAGGCTTCGTCCGGTGTGAATCCGCTTCGCGGTCAGAACAACGTGCAGGGCGGCTGCGACATGGGTGCTATTCACTCCGTCTTCCCGGGATATCAGAAGGTCTCCGATCCAGCTACGCGCGAGAAATTCGGTAGCGCATGGAATGTGGAGATTCCGACCAATAAGGGTGGACGTATCACCGACTTCGTCGAGAAGGCTCACGAGGGCGTTCTCAAGGGCTTCTACGCATTCGGCGAGGATCCTGTCCAAAGCGAACCCAACAAGACAAAGGTCATCGAGAGCCTGAAGAAGCTCGACTTCATTGTGGTCCAGGAGATCTTCATGACCGAAACCGCGAAGCTCGCCGACGTCGTTTTGCCGGCAACCAGTTTTGCGGAAAAGGACGGTACGTTCACCAACAGCGAACGCAGAGTACAACGCGTGCGGAAGGCTCTCGACCCGCCCGGTCAGGCTCGCCCCGATTGGCAAATCATATGTGACGTTTCGACCGCCATGGGCTATCCGATGAGTTACGAATCACCCAGTGACATCTTCGACGAGATGGCCAGCCTGACGCCCAGCTATGGCGGCATGTCATACGACAGGATCGACGAAGTTGGATTGCAGTGGCCCTGTCCCACAACCGAGCACCCAGGTACCAAGTATCTGCACGAAGGCCGGTTCACACGCGGCAAGGGGCTGATGCAGGCTATCAAGTTCCGCCCGCCAGCCGAAGTACCCGACGACGACTACCCGCTGGTCCTCTCGACGGGTCGCACGCTGTACCACTACAACATCGGAAACATGACCCGCGAAAACGAAGCCATCACTCAGAAGCAGAATGAGAACTTCGTCGAGATGAATACGGCGGACGCCGAGCGGTTGGGAATCGAGGATGGTGGCCCGGCACGCGTTACCACACGACGGGGCTCGATCGTGGTTACCGCACACGTGAGCGACAAGGTGCGTCCTGGAGCGCTTTGGATGCCGTTCCACTTCACCGAAGCGTCGACCAACCTCCTGACCAACGATGCATTTGACAATTACACTCGAACCGCCGAGTACAAAGCTTGTGCGGCGAAGGTAGAAAAGGCTGAGGCGTTGGAACCGGTCGGAGTAGAATGACAACGAACGAGTAGTGAGTAGAGCTCCAAAAAAGGGCGCCCCAATAGGGCGCCCTTTTCGTCTTGACCAAAGGAGTGTTGAGCGCAGTTACATGTCGGTCTCGTCAGCACTCGGGCCGTATGTCTGAGGCACGGGGACGTCACACATGCGCAGGAAAACCGACAGCTGGCCTCTGTGATGAATATTGTGGCTCAACATGAAACTACGGACGACAGCCACCTTGGGCATCGACATGAGGACCTCGTCGCCTTTCTTCATCGTCCACATCCCCATCCACTCATCGTCACTCTTGGAGGCAAGCACCTCTCTAGTGGCTGCGACGTTCGCATCAAACTTCTCGAGGATCTCGGCCTGCGATCCGTAGTTGGGTGGCGTGTACTCTTGCATTTCCGGTGAGTTAAAATCCATGCTGTCAGTGTTCAACATCATCGGACCCCAGGAAATCGACTCCGTGATGTGACTGGCGAGCTTCCCCATCGTCATCGACTTCTCGTGCGGTGCCCAGCCCAACTTGTCATCGGGTACGCGTTCGAGATGCTTCCTCGTACCAATCATCTCCTGATCGTATTCCGGAAGTAGAGATGCTGAGATTGAACCTGCGGCATCGGCTGCCATGGCGAACTCCTTAAATAGGTAAACCGGTATCGGATGTGTGAGATTACGCGATAACCGCCCCTGTGGCAAGACCCGGAGGTCTCCGTTTTACCTCGAACGAAGGTAATCCTCGATCCGTATTGTCCAGGCCCAATCGCAGGGCATCTCACGGTACGGAACTGCGGAGAAGTCCACGTAGAGCGTTTCTCCTGCGACACGCCACGTCAGAACACCTTCGAGCCCGAGCATGCTGATGCGCGTGCCCGCAGGCGGCGGAGCAATTGGAATCGCAAGCTCCTCGTCAGGCCACTCGAATGAGATCACATACAGATCGTCGCCCTTGGCGGTGTATGCCAGATGCTGCCACAACGATCTGTACACAACGTTCAGTCCACTGTCGGCGTCCGAGTCGTCCGTCGTGAAGAGACGCTCCTGAGGTACGATCTGCCGCGGCGTGTTCGGACTCGACCAGAAGAGATGTGCGGACGCTTGGAGTTCCTTCTCGTAGTATTCGACGCGAATGGGGTATCTCTGACCCTCCTCGAGAACGATGGCGCCATCCGGCAGCTCCCTCCCCTCCCTCTCCTCCCTAGTTTTTTCCACAACCAACTTCCCATCAACCCAAACTCTCATCTCGTCGTCCGCCTCTGCTTCAAACACGAACTCCTCGGTCCCCGGCACTCCCACGAACCCAGTCCATGTCGCATGGAAATCATCTTCGCGGATTGGCCGCCCTGGTGCATTTCTCACCCAGTTGAAATCGATGGTGGGGTCGATGCGCTCGAGTGTTATTTGCCTTTCCTCTCCGGTTTTGGTCCACGGTCGCGAGCCGTAGATCGCCTCTCCGTTCACGCGCAGCCAGCTACCGAGTTGTACCAGCCGCTCCTGCTGAAGCAAGGGAATTTGGCCATCGGCCTTGGGGCCTACGTTCAGAATCATGCCGCCACCGGCTGCCACCGCACTCGCGAAGCGATGAACCAGCTCGCCAGGGGTCATGTACGCGTCGAGATCCTCGTTGCGATTTAGTGCAAACGAGCGTCCCAGCCCCCTGACCTCGGTCCATGGACGCTCGGAGGGCTCGATCCCGGCGCTGTATTCAGGTGTGCGGAACCCTATGTTGGAACCGCCACCCCACCGATCGTTCACGACAGCGTCAGGGCCGACCGTGTCGAAGTACCAATCGATCAGCTCCCGAGCGTGCCATTGCTCGGCCGAGTTGAACCATTCTCCATCCGTGAACACCACGACGGGGCGGTATGTCGAGACTAGCTCCTTGAACTGCGGGATCATGTACTGCTCGACGTATGGTCCAATAGAGTCGTTCGGGTCGGTGTACCAACGGTGGAGAGGATTATTCCACTCCGCAAGCGAGTAGTAGAGACCCATTCTCAACCCGGCATCGCGCACTGCCTCGGTCAGATCACCAACGAGGTCGCGTTTTGGGCCTACATCAACGCTGTTCCAATCGGGAGAGAGCTGACTGGGCCAAAGAGCGTATCCGTCATGGTGCTTTGATACCAACACGACGTACCTCGCACCTGCCCGACGAAACAGTTCAGCCCACGAACCTGGCTCGAACAACTCTGCCTTGAATAGCGGCGCAAAATCCCGATAGGTGAAATCGACTCCGTAGCGCTCTCGCATGAAGTCGGTTCTGAGGTTCTCGTCGAGTTGAAGTCCCCGCAGAAACCACTCGCCGTACTGTTCCGGTCCGGAGTACGCCGGAACCGAATAGACACCCCAGTGAATGAATATCCCGAGCTTTGCATCCACGAACCATTGAGGGTACGGCCGGGAGCGGAGTTCGTCCCATGTCGCGATGTCAGTTTGGCTCGGATCCTGACCGGCGGCTTGCGATGTCAATCCCGAGTTCATAAAAATGGCGACGACAACGACGAGCGTCCTCAGCGATCTGCGTATCATGTGGCGCTTCTCCCAAGAGGTACGATTCTGCTCCAAAGAAAACTAGGTTGTGGCGCGCACAGGCACCAACCTTCGCACATTGCCATTACCTGTACCTGCAGGTAACGTTGCCCTTCGACCCTCAGCAAATTCAGACTTCATACTCAAGAGGAAGTTCATGAAGAAGAACAGCACAAGGAACCGCAAGGTTTCGAAGTGGTGCATACTGCCTGCTCTGCTTCTCTGCACCTCTGCCCTCTCAGCCCAGACGGATGTAACCTCGCTCATCAATAGTTTCTCGTGGCGCGAAGTCGGCCCAGCGAACCCGGCCGGGCGCATTGTTGACGTGGAGGCGGTGGAAGGCAGCTCACACATCATCTATGCCGGCGCCGCGACGGGCGGGCTCTGGAAGACAGTCAACTCCGGCATTACTTGGGAGCCGATCTTCGACGATCAACCGACCGCCTCAATAGGCGATATCGGGCTCTCGCAGTCGAATTCCAACATACTCTACGTCGGTACGGGTGAGGCGAACAACCGCAACAGTTCCCCGTGGGGAGACGGGATGTACAAGTCGACCGACGCGGGCGAGACCTGGGCATACGTCGGCCTCCGAGAAACTCGACATATAGCCCGAGTGCTCGTGCATCCGACGAACGCCGACATCGTCTACGTGGCAGCAATGGGCCACCTTTGGGCCACCAACGAAGAACGCGGCGTTTTCAAGACTACCGACGGCGGGCAGACCTGGGAGAAGGTCTTCTATATCAACGACCGGACAGGTGCGACCGACATTGCCATGGACCCGGTCGACACAGACATCCTGTACGTGGCCATGCATGAACGTCTGCGCGACCGTTTCGATGCTGGAGATCCGGTCGAAAGATGGGGGCCGGACGCAGGAATCTACGTCTCCCGCAATGGCGGCGTTGACTGGACCCGGTCCACAGTGGGACTACCCACCACAGACCTGGGTCGGCTCGGAATCGCTGCCGCGCGAAGCGCACCGGGAACCGTTTACGCCCTGATTGGAACGAGACCACCTCCGCGCGACGATTCGGAGGAAGAGGAAGAACCGGAAGAAGATCCGCTGAACCCAGACAAGGACGGCATATTCAAGTCGACCGACTACGGCGTTACTTGGGTAAAGGTCAACGACTGGAACAACCGCCCCTCTTACTACAGTCAAATTCGTGTCGATCCCAATGATGAGAACGTGATCTGGGGATTCGCCTCGCCGATGGCGTATTCCGACGATGGAGGTATTACGGTGAAGTCCGGCCCGGAAGTTCAGGGACCGACCCACATCGACTACCACTCTGCATGGATAGATCCCGACAACTCCGACCATGTCATCGTGGGCGGTGACGGCGGTATCAACGTTACGTGGGATCGTGGGAAACACTGGGAGGTTGTGAAACAGTTTGGGCTCGCTCAGTGTTACGCGATCTCGGTAGACATGCGCAAACCTTACTACGTCGTCGTGGGTTTGCAGGACAATGGCGTTTGGGTCGGCGCGAGCCGAGGCAAAATCACGCGCGGTGTAACCAATGCCGACTGGTTTGCGCTCTCGAACGCGGACGGCTTCTACAGCCAAGTAGACCCAACCGACTTCAACATCATCTACGCCGCAACGCAGGGCGGGAGTATCTACAGGCAGGACCTGCGGACCGGGCAACGCACAGGCATACGGCCGTCACCCCCACCGGTCGAAGGAGAAGAGCCAGAGCGGTACCATTTCGACTGGAACGCTCCCTTCCAGCTCTCTCCCCACAATCATCAGACGCTCTACATGGGCGGCAAGATGGTATTCAAGTCGGTGAACCGCGGAGATGATTGGGAGATCATCAGTCCCGAATTGGCAGCAAACCCTGAGGAGCGTTACTCAGCCATCGTCTCGGTATCCGAGTCGCCGATCAACGCGGGCATGCTTTGGGCCGGCACCAATGACGGTAACATCTGGGTACGCCAGAACGAGACTGCCGAATGGACTCTCGTAAGCGACAACATCGAAGGTGTGCCCCCGCACGCCTGGGTCAAGAGGATCGAGGCATCGCACCACGAACCGGGGCGGGCGTACGCTGTGTTCGACATGCACAGGTGGAACAACTTTGCACCCTACGTATACATGACTGACGACTTTGGCCAAACGTGGACGGACATCACAAACGACCTTCCCGAGGAAGGGTCGATCTACATAATCCGGGAAGACTACAAGAACCCCAATTTGCTCTTCACCGGCAGCGAGTTCGCAATATTCATATCGATTGATCGAGGTGCTACCTGGTCGCGGTTCATGAACAACATGCCGACTGCTCCAGTTCACGACCTGATCATCCACCCGCGCGATGCAGACCTCATAGTAGGCACGCATGGCCGCGGCGCGTGGATAACTGACAACATCACGCCGTTGCAGCAACTGACCGACAGTGTGTTGGAAAGTGACGTGCACCTGTTCGATGTCAGGCCCGAAGTCCAATGGCTGAACACCTACGAGTTCTCTTGGACAACTCAGAAGCGGTTCTATTCGAACAATCCACCCACGGGATCCAAGATCGTTTACTACCTGGGTAGAGAGTATTCCGACTCTGCCGCCGTCGAGATTATGGACATCACGGGCAAGGTTGTGCGTACTCTGGCAGGTGCCACGGACACCGGCATCAACACCGTGTTCTGGGATCAGCGCGAACCACCACCGCCTGAGGATGAAAACGATCGCAGGCGTAGGTGGCGCGGCCCGCGCCTCGGCGCGCTATTACCACCTGGCGAGTATTATGTGCGACTGACAGTCGGCGATGAAGTCAGGAACACGAAGCTGGTGATCGAGGAGCACGTACCGGGGTATTTGGGGAGGTAGGGAAGTCCAGCGTGCAGCATACAACGTGCTCCGCCCATCTACTCGATCGACGGCTTCGTTGTTCGCTGCGCGCTGTTCGCTGTTCGCCGATTCCCTCCCTCTGCTGATCCGCGCATCAAACAGCTCGCAGCAGTTCCACGACCTCCCGTGCTTGTTCGACTCCAGCCCCCCTGAGCCGCTCCATAACCTCAGGCTTCTCCTTGTACGTGAGCTCGTTCAGGTAGACAAATTCGGTATCGAAGCCCACCGAAGCCGCACCCTCGAGGTACGAATTCAGTAGCGACGACGAATTGCCCCTGCGGCGGGGACTTCCGGCGATTCCAACGGCCAGAAGTCGATCTGACGCTGTCACGGAACACTCCATGAGACAATTGGATCGAACAATGCGATGGTGCCGGTGTTTTATGTCTGAATCACGGCCGAATCACGGTTCCATAATAGTCTAATGGCTCGTACCAGGCGCAACGCGTCCAACACCGTTTACTTCGCGCTCGAGGTGCAAATGCAGTTCGAAGTCAGCATTGAAGCTCGGAACGCCGCAGAAAAATGTCCCACCCAAATGGCCTGCCTACACTCCAAAGATGCCCGGGTGTGCAGAGTGAAAGCATGCGTGGGAGATGACGTGTTATTCGTTGCCCCAAGACCGACACATAGTTGCCCATACAAAGTGAGCTTCGGAAACTCTTAGGTCTGCGCCTGCCCCGTGCGGGGAGAAATATTCGAAAAGTACCGGCGCTGATCAGCAGGATCCGCAGCCGACTGACGCTCCGCCCACCGAGAGGAGCTGATCCGCTAGATCCCTAATGAACTCCCGAAGTGCCAATCGAGCCAACCATCGTTTAGGAATCCCGGATTCGCCGTAGAATGCACCGGCCACCTGCCCGCACACTGCAGCTGTAGTATCTGCGTCATCGCCGAGATTGGCCGCTTCCAAAATGGCAGTCTCGAACGACTCGGTGCGGTAGAAACACCATAGCGCTGCTTCCAGACAATCCACTACGTATCCCGAGCCGCGTATCTGGGAACGATCTTTGTCCGCATAGGCACACTTGGCGATCTCGACAATCTTTTGCGACCCCGCAAAGGTGAGAGCGGACTCACCGATCACTGCCCCCTTCGGCATGCCGTCGAGCGCCCGCCGCAGAATCTGGGCAAAGAGCCTACACGCGTCTATGCACTCTTTCGCCCCGTGAGTGGTCCGTGAACTCTCCCCCGCGAATCGGTCGATTGACTCCTCGTTCGAGAAGTAAAACATGGGTATCGGAGCGAGACGCATGAGCGAACCATTTCCCGCCGTGAGGATACTCTCGGGCCCGCTGAACGGCTCACCAGTACGTCTAAAGAGACTGAGCGCATTCGATACGGTGTTGCCGATATCAAAGCGCTCACCAGTACTACTCAAGTAGCCGTCTCGAGCCCATCGACAGTAGAGCTCCATCTGGTCGCGCGGATCGAACCCTGATTTGTTGACGAGGCTGGTGGCCAGGCAGAGGGCCATGGATGTGTCGTCGGTCCACTCACCAGGCATGAGGTGAAAGGGGCCGCCGCCAATCATGTCGGTGATAGGTTCGAAGGTGTCGCGCGTGGAGAACTCGAGTGTAGTCCCCACCGCATCACCCACAGCGAGCCCCAAAAGGCAGCCACGAAACCTGTCGATTTGCCTCATGATGGTAGGCAACGGTAATTCCCGGCAGTCAACTGGCAGACAATTGCTGAGATTCTGGAGTCAATTCGGTCGACGAACTCGCCATATTGCGTCAGAAATCGCCGCTACCCTGGTGAAAAAACCACCGCCAGTGCATTATCCGGCGATCCACTTTTCCATCCTATCTTAGATCCTCATTGGTAGGGGCAATGGGTGAGTGAAGTAGCGCCTACATCATCAACAGCAGAAGCGCGGCGCGCCGTAACGGTAGCAGTCGTAGGGAACGTGCTCGAGTGGTACGATTTCGCCGTATACGGTTTCCTCGCTGCGATCATTGGCAAGAACTTCTTCCCATCTGCCGACGAAACCACGCAGCTGCTCGCTTCATTTGCGGTATTCGGAAGCGGTTTTCTGGCTCGGCCGCTCGGTGGCATCGTCATAGGACGCATCGGCGATGTGAGGGGACGCCGATTTGCCCTCCTACTTACGATCTTCCTCATGGCGGCCGGCACTGTCATGATGGGCCTGGTTCCTACCTATGCTACGATAGGTCTGGCGGGCCCGCTGCTCATACTGGTCGCCAGGCTGATGCAGGGGTTTTCTGCAGGAGGCGAATGGGGAGGTTCAACGGCGTTCATCGTTGAATGGGCGCCAGAAGGGAAGCGTGGGCTTTACGGCAGTTTTCAGCAGTGCAGCGTAGCGGGCGGCGTGCTTCTTGGGTCCGGAATTACCGCGGTTTTGAGCACGGTTCTCGCTCCGGAAGCGATGGAGGCATGGGGCTGGAGAATTCCGTTCCTAATCGGGAGTTTGCTCGGGCCGGTGGGGCTCTACATGCGCCGGAACATCGATGAAACGCCCGCTTACACCCAAGAGCAGGCTACCCCCACCGCAGCTTCGGAGAGCGACGTCAAACCGATTTGGTTGGCCGGGCGTGCATTTGGCTTCACCGTTCTTTGGACTGCCGCGTACTACATCTTCCTGAACTACATGCCGACGTTCACCGCCAGGTACGCGAGCCTCAGCGGCGCACAGGCCCTGTGGTCGAATACGGTCGGCCTCGTTGTGCTCGTGGTGACAATTCCGGTCATGGGATGGTTGTCAGACATAGTCGGACGCAGGCCGCTCCTTTTAGCTTGCTGCGCGGCGTTCGTTCTGTTGCCCTACCCTGTAGCCAACCTTCTAGTATCTGGGCCCGCATTCGGTGTGGTCATACTGATGCAGATACTCCTGGGCGTGGTGATCGCCCTTTTCTCAGGAGCGGGGCCGGCCGCAATTGCCGAGATATTCTCCACACGAAACCGGTCGACATGGATGACCACCGGCTACGCACTCGCCGTGACGGTGTTTGGAGGCTTCGCACCATACATTGCCACCTGGTTGATACGGGAAACAGGATCGCCGATCGCGTGGGTCTACTACATAATGGCAGCGGCGATCATCTCCGGAGTCGTGATCTACCGGCTCAGAGAAACGGCATTCGAGCCATTGAGATGAACGTCATGCAGGTAGATGTTTGGTGCAAACTGGACGCACGTCCACACCACGATGCTCGAATCATATTCCGGCCGGCCTGAGATTGTCGAGGAATGCGGCCGGCAACCATCGCAAACCGCCGTGATCCCCCATTCCACGGAAGAACAGGTACTCACCATCCGGCGTGATCAGTGGGCACAGCCCTACGAGCCCCGTGAACACGGGCTCGGTCCAACCGCCGACCCCGTCGTTCCAGCTGATGAAGATCCCGAGCGATCCGCTCGCTCCTTCGTGGCCCGATGAGGCGAACAAAAGAAAACTCTCGTCGGGGGATATGTACGGGCTGGTCTCACTGCCGGGAGTGTTGATCACGTCACCGAGATTGACCGGGGTTGTATAGACGCCGTCAACTAGCGTCGAACGGTATATGTCACCACGTCCGAGTTCGTCAGGGCCGTTACCCTGTACGTAGATCGTCGCCGAGTTGCTGAGTGTGAACTGCCAGTGCATCGGAAGCGAATTGATCTCCCCCGGTGCGGGATACGGGTCACCCCATCCGTTCGCGGTCTTGTCAACAATCCAGATATTCTCGTCTGACGGTTCGCCGCCACGAGTGAGCGGTCTGGTAGAAAGGAAGTACAGGCTGCTTCCGTCGGCCGAAAAGATTGGCACGTCACCGCCATCTTCCCACGAGCTCGCCCATACCGGCTCCACCGGTGTCGCCCAGCGGCCGTTCTCAATTCTCGATCCGACGATGCGGCTGTGGCCGTATCCCGCATCGGACGGTACAACGTAGTTGGTCCAGTATGCTTCGGTACCATCGGGCGAAAACGTCACGCTGCTGTGCCCTCCCCAGTTCACCTCAACGATATCCGGAGCAAAGAGTTCGGGAGTCTCTGCGGGTGGCGCTTGGCCGAGGTAGGGGCCGGTGAGCTCGGGGAAGAGCCGCGTTGAGGCGTCTGCCCCGATCCCGACGAGCAAATTCACGACCTCGTGATGCCCCTGGTCGACAGCGAGGCTCATTGCTGAATGGCCACTCAGAGTGCGCGCCTCCAGCGCAACGCCCATTCCAGCGAGAATCTCGGTGACCGCGGCACGCCCCTTCACGGCAGCATAGTGTAAGGGCGTCCAGCCAAACATGTCGGGAGTGGCGGCGTCGAGGCCCTGCTCGAGTAAAAGGCCCACTATCGCACCGGAACCACCCAACGCCGCTGCGTGCACGAGGCTGGCGCCGTGACCGCTGCCCAACGTGAGATCCGCTCCTCCCTCGACCAGCCGCGCCATTAGACGGTCCAACCCCTTCTCCGCCGAGTACTGTATGAGCTGGGTGCCCCTGCGGCCGTCGACGGGCACATCGACGTTGTTGTCCAGAAGGAGATCTACTATCTCCGCATAACCTCTCCACGCGGCAAGAACGATCGGCGAATCGCCGAACGTGTCGATTGCATCCACGTCCGCTCCATGTTCCACAAGCAACTGCGCCATTTCTACGTCGCCGGATTCGCGCGCGACGTTCAGCAGCGGCGTGCGCCCATAACTGTTCGGCAGTTCGGTGTCCGCGCCTAGCTCCAGGAGTTTCCGAGTGGCAGCGAACTCGCTGTTGCCCGACGCGTGGAGAAGAGGTGTGCTGGATGCGTTCGTCTGTACGTTGACGTCGATTCCAAGACTCACCAGGCGCTCAATGAGATCGGGGTATCCCCGAAGAGCAGCATAGTGCAGTGCGGTGAGTCCATTGTCACGAGCTACTGTATGGTCGGCACCCCTATCCAACAGCTGCGATGCGGCTTCGGGTTGCCTAGAAGAAATGGCAAATAGCAGCGGAGTCATACTGTCTTCGTTCGGGGCGTCGAGCAGGGTGGGATTGTCTTCCAACATGCTACGCACTAATGCGGTATCGCCCGATTCAATCGCAGAAAAAACGTTCTGCGACTCGGCCAGATGGCAGCAGAATGCGGTCAAAGCAAAAAGACACAGTAGCATCCGAATCATAACGTTCTCCAGTTTTGACCAACTCTTCCTACGGCGGCCGCCAGGAGCTGGTTCCTAGAACATCCAACGGCCGACATTTGTGGTCACAATGACTATATGTCATGCGATTACAGTTGAATACGAGAAATGTTCCCGCGGAGATTCAGCAGGTTCCATTGCCCTGCTGGGCACGCTCAACATCGGCGAACTCGAAATCCACGGTTGACGGAACGTGTTGTGGGCTTTATGGTTCCCAAGCTTTAGGAATGGCCCCAAAGTAGGGCCAACTGTATTCGAACGTGGACGGGGGACCCAGTTACGATCGGGTCCCCCGCTCTACGTTTAAAGCTACTAAGCCACGCATGGACGCGTGGCAGCCCAACGCGGGGGCGATTACCGCGAAAGTGTAGTCGGTTGGTACGGCATTACCCGCACCCCCGGCCACAGAACACAAGGGAGTAGTAATGCGTACCAAAGGAACAGTGAAGTGGTTCAACGACAGCAAGGGCTTCGGCTTCATCACCCCCGAAGACGGCAGCAAAGATTGCTTCGTCCACCACAGCGCCATTCAGGGAGAGGGCTTCAAGTCGCTCCGTGAGGGTGAGCAGGTTGAGTTCGACGTCGTAGAGGGTCAGAAAGGCCCCGCGGCTGAGAACGTAGTCGCCATCGGCTGACAAAAACCAGCGCAAACTGTTGAACGGGTCGTCTGATCTTCGATCGGGCGGCCCGTTTTTTCTTGGTACAAGTCCTAGACACCGCCTGCTCCGGATACGATAATTGATCGAGGGATTATGGATGTTCTGCTCTGAGCTAACCGCAGCAAGGAAGGAACGAGCCAATGAGTCTTGGCCATCCGCGTTGGACGGCATTTGCTGCCGTAGCGGGCTTCTGCGTAACAATCGCCACTCCCATACTGGCACAACACTCCACTGAGACTGACGCACTTGCGCTAGGCCGGGAGCTATTTCAAGCCGCCTGCGCCAACTGCCATGGAGCGGACGGGACGGGCTCGAGTGCGCACTTGATGGCGCTTCCGGTCGAACCGCCCGACTTCACCGAATCGAGCTTCGCCTCACGCGAGCCCCATGGCGATTGGGCGGGAGTGGCCACTCTCGGCGGTCCGCTTCGCGGTTTCGACAGGATGATGCCCTCATTCGCGGATGCTCTGAGTCGCGACGAAATCGATCTGATACTCGACTACATGCAAACTTTGTATGAGGACAAGAGCTGGCCGCGCGGCGAGTTCAACATTCCACTGGCGCTTGGGACCGAAAAGGCCTTCCCGGAAGACGAGATCGTGATGAAAACGACCGTCGGCACCGGTGATGTCGGGTCGGTAGATCATAAAATCATTTACGAGAACCGTCTCGGATCGCAAACGCAACTCGAATTCGTGATTCCAGTCGGCTTGCACGAAATGTCCGACGATCTAGGCAGCCCAACTGGTGAATGGTCGGCAGGCCTCGGTGACGTGGCGATCGGGTTGAAGAGAGCCCTATTCCACGACCTCGGCCTCGGTTCCATCGTCAGCGTTACGTTCGAGGCCATTTTGCCCACGGGTGACGAAAGCGAAGGATTTGGCAAGGGTTTCACGGTGTTCGAACCATTCGTGACTTACGGGCAGCTGCTGCCGCTCGACGCATTCTTCCAGATGCAAGCTGGGGTCGAGTTACCGACCAACACCGACGAAGCGGAAAACGAGGGGCTCCTGCGCATGGCTCTGGGCAAAACGTTCACCGTGGGTGGAGAATGGGGGAGAGCCTTTTCGCCGATGGTAGAGTTTCTGGGGAAAAAGGAGTTGGCTGACGGCCACTCCGCCGTTTGGGACATCATGCCAGAGATGCAAGTTACCCTCAACCAACGACAGCACATCATGGCCAACGTCGGCGTGAGAATTCCGCTCACTCAGACTGCGGGCAGAGATCCCCAGCTCTTGTTCTACATCCTGTGGGATTGGTTCGACGGCGGCTTCTTCGAGGGGTGGTGAGAAATGAACAAGACGACTAGCGGAAACCGACTCATGATTTTGTTTCTCTCAGTTCTTTTCGCGGCAATCGCGGCCCCGGTTCAGGCACAAGAGCAGGTCCCCGACCTGTTCCACAAATCCGACCAGTGCATTGCCTGCCATACCGGCCTCACCGCGCCGACCGGGGAAGATGTGTCGATAGGGTTCAACTGGCGCTCGTCCATGATGGGGAATGCGGCACGGGACCCTTACTGGATGGCCGGAGTGAGGCGCGAGAGCCTGGACCACCCCGCGGCAGTATCCGTGATAGAAGACAAGTGCACAGTCTGCCACCTACCGAAAGCGAGAACCATGGTCGTGGCGGCGGGCGGTGCACCTCGGGCATTCGAGCACTTCCCCACCCTCGGCGAGGGAGGACCACACACCGAACTAGCGCAGGACGGAGTCTCCTGCACCGTGTGCCATCAGGTACAAAACGAGAACCTCGGCACACGCGACGGGTTCACAGGCGGGTACGTGATAGATCTCACCACACCGATGGGCGAGCGAGCGGTGTACGGGCCGTTCGAGGTTGACGAGGGTCGCACTCGAATCATGCAGACCGCATCGGAGTTCACTCCAGAGATGGCCAGCCACGTACAGTCGGCACAGTTCTGCGCTAATTGCCACACCGTGTTCACGCACGCACTGGACCCAGACGGAAATGAAGCCGGTGAACTCCCCGAGCAAACTCCCTACCTGGAATGGCTACACAGCGACTACCCGGGCGAGCAAACCTGCCAGGATTGCCATATGCCGGTCATCGATGGAGAGGTCGCCGTCAGCGGCGTGCTCCCGCACCCGCGCACTGACGTCAACCAGCATGTGTTCAAGGGCGGCAACTTCCTCATGCCGAGGATATTGAACAAGCACAGGGCGCAGATGAACGTGCAGGCGCTTCCGCAGGAGCTGGAGGCAACCGCTCGCGCATCAGAGGAAAACCTGGCCAACAATACAGCGTTCCTCTTGGTCGAACAGCTTGTCGTGGAGGACGGGCGGTTGGAGGTTGGCGTCACCGTGACCAACCTGGCGGGACACAAACTCCCGTCGGCGTATCCTTCACGGCGCGCCTGGCTGCACGTCACCGTCACCGACAACTCGGGGCGTACGCTCTTGGAATCCGGTGCTTTTCAACCTGATGGGTCCATTGAGGGGAACGATAACGATATGGACGGTAGCCGATTCGAGCAGCACCACGACCGGATCGCGAGCGCCGATCAAGTCCAGGTCTACGAAGACATCATGGTGGATTACGCCGGCAACGTGACTACGGGTCTGCTCTCGGGCGCCCGTTACGTGAAAGACAACAGGCTGCTGCCAACCGGGTTCGACAAGGGCACGGCCAGTTCCGACGTAGCCGTTCGAGGTGCGGCCGAAGGTGATTCCGACTTCGTGGGTGGGTCTGACGTGGTTCGCTATTCCGTGAACGTGGCTAACGCACGTGGACCGTACACCGTCGTTGCCGAATTGTGGTATCAGCCGATCAGTTACCGATGGGCGATGAATCTCGCGGAATACGACACCGAAGAGTCGGTTCAGTTCTTGGCGTTCTTCGACGAGGTAGCGTCTTCGTCTAGCGCACTGCTAGCCCGCGCCGAGGCGGTGCTGAGGTAGGAAGTTCAGCACCGCCCTCGGGCATCATCTTTATCGGGAGTAGGTCCAGCCCTCGTCGATCGACGGGCGTTGGTCTGCTTGCGCGACGTCCCACCCCGTGGCATAGATCCATCTCGTGAACCGATAGAGTTTGCCGAAGTCCAGCAACCCTGTCTCGTCGTTGGGCGTGTGGTAGGTGGGGTGCAGCATGCTCGTGTAGAAGAGCACTGGAATTCCTATTTCGGCGTACGGCCTGTGGTCGCTTCGGAAGAAAAAGTTCTCGGGATGGCCGTGCTCGTCCCAGGAGAGATCCAGAGTGAACCCCGCCACGGCGTCGTTGGCTGCGAATGCCATTTCCACCAAATCGCTCGAGTTCTTGTGAGGTGAAACTGTGCCCAGGAGAGCCGCTGTATCTGGATGGTTGCGCGCGATCATGTCCACGTTCAGAACGGCAACGATAGCCCCTTCCGGAACCGTGGGAGTGAGCGAATATGTATAGGATCCCCCGAACCCTCTCTCTTCCGCCCCATGGAATACGAACAGTGCGCTTCTGCGTCCTGGTTTTTTCACGAATGCGCGCCCGATTGCCAGCAGGGAGGCACACGCCGACACATTGTCGTCAGCACCATTGTAGATCGAGTCTCCGTCCACCGGCGCGCCCACTCCCAGGTGGTCGTGGTGCGCGCTGAACAGCACGTACTCACCTGCCAGGTCGCGATCGTTTCCTGGAGCCACAGCCACGATACTCGCCGACGGATATACGAAGCTCTCTACCCTGAGGTCGGCTCTCAGCCTTTGGCCCTGCGACACGTAGCGGCGGCTTCCCGCCGGAAGCCAAAGAACGGGAGGTTGGTCTACCGGACGCACCCGCATCGATTCGGAGTCGAACCGCGTGCGCCCTTTCTGAGGGCCGGCAGCGTTCATAACAAATGCTATGTCCGCTATCGAGTCGGATACCAGCACTACCGCAGTGGCGCCTTTGTCGAACAATGCGCGCGAACGCTCTCGCATCGCAGACCTCGCGTAGCGGTATTCCGAGAGAGACATGCCTGGCGTGGGAGGATTCGCCGGCGGCAGCATCATCGTCGCTACGGGGCGCCCTCTCACCCGCGCGGCCGCTATCCTTTCCGCGGGTATGTCACCAACCCATACCAGCGATCCGTTGACGGAAGTCTCGACAGGAGAGTTGACTAGGATATCGTCACCGATTTCAAAAGATCTCCCACCGATCGAAATCTCGCTGGTGGGCGATAGTCGAACGGTGCGCATGTCGTAGAATTGCCAATAACTGTCGTCTTCGCCGGCTGGCTGGAGTCCGACTTCACGCGCACGCTCCGCAAGCCACGCCGCTGCTCGAAGTTCGTCTACCGTTCCCGCTTCCCTCCCTCGGAAATCGTCGTGCGCCAATGCCGTTACGTCGCGCACCAAATCGTCTTCGGTGATCGAATCGATCGCCGGGTAGGTTTGACTGCAGCCAACGAGCACAAACGCAACCAGTGAGGCACCTGCCCAAGACCGCAGTAGGGTTCGAACACTCATGAGTTTCTCCGTATGGTCAGGCCATCGCTGCAAACCACATCCGCAGACAGTTGTTGGACTCGGTCTTCTCGGATGTGCCGAAGGTACGCTGATTGCCGTCGTTGTCGATAGCCGTGGGGAAATAGCGTCTCCGCACCCTCCACCTGGCGGAGCGAGGAAATTCGCTTCACTTTGTTGATCGTCGGTCAAAAGTCTGCTGATAGAAGTGCAAGATATCTGAAGGCAAAAGGAGAGCGACAATGACCTTTGATGCGAGCACGGAGGACGTTCACTCGGTTGACGATGTTGTCGATCCTCATCGCGAACAACGGCGCCTGCGGAATCAGACCATGTTAGCTCGGGCAGTAGTCGTTTTAGTCTTGGGTTTCCTGGCCGGAGCCGCAATGGCATCCGAGGCATCTCGGGTGACTGCCGAGGTCGAATCGCTCACGTTCGAGGTTTATGCAAGCCAGTACGAGGAGCACAAAGCCGATCTAAATGCAAGCATCCTGCCGCCGGCAGTGAGCTTCGTTGCGGCAATCATCATGATGGCATTCTTGGTTGTGCTCTACGAGGGTGCCGTGTGGGCGGTACTCTGGTTGATCCGCAAACTCACCGGGCCGCGCAAACAAACGGCCGGAGGACTTGCGGCTAATTGAGCGAGTTCTAGTCGGTGAACGTGTTTCGCACCCTCTCCGATCGGAACATGTAGGAAACCCAGATCAACGTTGTAATGGCGGAACGGGCCAATCCGCTCGATGCAAGATCGAATGGCTCCATGCCCGGCAGCCTGCTTGCCACAATCTCGTCTATCGCCGCCACCGCCAGCCCGGTCAATGCCCAGACAATGTAAAGGCCGGGAAATACACGCCTGCGATTCAAGTAGGCCACCAATTGCACGACGCTGAACACGAGCAATACGAGGTAGGCGGATAGTTCGAAGATCAACACTGGAGCCCAAAGAGGGTGATACGATTCCCATCCAGGAGTTGTGAGGGCGTTCCAGTTGGACACCGCGAACGAAGGTAATGTCGATATGATGTTGAAGGAGAGCACGAAAGGCACCAACACCATGCCGATACCTAACACCACCAGCCAACCTCCAAGCCCTCTGGGGCCAGCTGCGTCGGGAGTGAACACCTGCGGCCACGACGTGGGTTCTAGCTTGTAGACGCGGACGCCGGCATAAATAGCCACGCCTAGTACGAATAGCCCCAAGATGATCACGAGCCAGTTCAATTCCTCGGCGCTCCATTCAACCGGTGTGACCTCCTCATCGCTCGGAGCGTAAACGCTGAATGTCAAGAGATCTCGCATCTCGTTGATCTTCCGAACGTGTTCGGCCGCGGAATCCGCTGAGACGTGATCTGCCAGAGTCTCGTACTCGTACGCTATGGTCAACACCTTTGCCGCCGCCTTGACGTCGTACGTGAACCGCACTGCTGGCGTTTCGATGACCTCGTGGACGGGAGAAATCGACCAGCCATCTTCGAGGATCGCTTCAATCTCGTATCGGATGTGAACTGGGTGAGTGACACCGAGAGGTGTGTTCCGGGCACCGACGAGGCCTGACGGAATCGAGTAGCCTAGCTCCAGAGGGTAGAACTCTCCAATGTTCTCACCGTATTCTTCGGAGTAGGTCCAGAAGTCCACTACAGAGTAGTTCTCGACCAACCGAATCACATTCTCTTCCTCGAGGTCTACCACCTCGAGTGGCGCAGCTGATTCGATGGATGGATAGAGTCTGGAGTAGTACTCGAGATACTGCTTCTCGAGGCTCTCAACTGAAGTGTTCTTGAATGTTCTGCGAGTCTGATTGGCTGCGTTCCTCGAATAGACGGTACGAACCCTCATGCTCGCGGGTTCACCCATGCCGCGCAGCCCAAGCTCCACCGAAATGTCGGTTGAAGGACCTGTGCTCGGTACAGGCTGAATGGTAGAGAGCGAGTTGGTGGTGCCGTTGAGCACCAAAGCGGAGCCGTACTCGGCGGTCATCTGCTCCAGGCTGCCTCGTTCGTGCAGGATCGACGGATCGAGCCAATAAACCTGACCGTCGAATTCGGCTCTCACGATCATGTGGTTGAAAAGCGCAGCGCTCGGATGGTATTCGCCCACGTGAGACCTGTATCGCGTACTAACCAGTGCTGGAAACGCGTGCACACCAAGTTGGTCCAGCATCGTCGTGAGGAGAAGCGATTTGTCCTTGCAGTCGCCAAACCTACGCTGCAACACTGTCGATGGTGGCTGCGGAATGTGTGAGTTGGTTCCGATCTCCAAACCCAAATACCGGATCTCATCCTGAACGAACTGCAGGGCGCCCTGCACGCGACCGGTCGTGGTAGGAGACGACGCGCGAATTCCGTCAATGGTAGCAGTCAGCTCGGGGGGTGTCTCAATCGGGACATCGAAAAGAGAGCTACCCCAGCCCGCCACGGCCGCCCAAGACTCGAAGTCGCTGAGTTGTACTCTAGGAAACGGTTCGTACCAATATGGAGTGCCCGAGTCGATGAGCTTGGCAGGGACGTCTGTCCTGTCCCAGACATATTCCAGGTAGTTACGCCTCGAGTGAACCGTCGGGTCGAGTCCCTCGTGCGCGCCATTGATAAACAGCTGCCGGTCGTTCGGCCAGAGCACCCGGAAGAAGAGTCTGTGTATCGGGATACTCGACTGCATGCCCACGCTCGACATGAAGTGCCTTCCCATGACGGGGTTCGAGCCGCTTCTCGTGAAGCTGTACTCGACCACGTCGCCCTGCCTGACGTCCTGAAGAAGCATTACTAATGAAAGCGAACCATCGTACAGCTGAAACTCCATGCGCGTTTCACGACGCATGACCTGTATCTGCTCCGGCTTCAACTGATCGAGTACGCGTCCACCCCTTATGAGTGAAACACCGTGCAGCGTCAGTCGCTGATACGACGTATCGACCTCGATTTCGATCTGAGAGCTGTTCTGTACCGCGCCCTCGGTCAGGAGCCGGTACGCCAGGTGGGTGTAGAACTCGAACTCCTCACCTACTGCATTGTCTTGCCTGTCGATGAGGAGCAATTCGGAGCCGTACGTGATCACTCCTGATTCGGAAGGCGCAGTGAGGTCCACTGGAACCGTGTGGACCCACCCAGGAGGTGGCGCGATCGTGTACGTTCGTTGAGCTGCGAGTTGGTTGGGAAAGAGAATCAACGCACTCTCGCTCACCGCCAGCATAAAAAGCTTTCGCCATCTAGACCGATGCTTGGAGCTCATTGTTCTCCCGGATTTCTCCGCGGCGCAAAAATGCACCGCATCCCGTAGGTACGCTAGTGAGTCCGCCTTTTTTGTGTTGGCACAAAAGGGATTGTAATGCTGGGCAGTCAATTGCCGGTCAACTGACAAGAGTTCAAAGTCAATTCCGCCGTGATCGCGATACGCCGTGTGAAGAGCCAGCTAGATGACAGGCTCGAGCGCTCGGACGACGCGAACCTTGCGGAGGCTGCAGGCAGGCTGATGACCAACGCGTCTGAGGTTGAGGCGAACATCTACCAGGTCAGGAACCGCAGCAACCAGGATCCATAGAACTTTCCGATCAAGGTGAACATCCGGCTGGCCAACCTCTTATCGATGTCTGTGCGCGGCGACAACCGTCCCGACAACAACATGGAGGAGATCTTTCAGCTAAGGATGAGAGTACGTGCCTGACGTCTGATTGATTGGCGCCGCGGGCAGGTTTCCACTCGCCCGCGGCGTGGTCTGACTAGTCGCCGATCAGATCCCTTACCGCCGCTACGAGGTCTTCGGGGTCGACGGGTTTATCCACGAACTTCTCCGGTTTCACCAGGCCCTCTTCTCTCATCTTGGTGATGGCGTGGGCCAGCGACTGCTTGAGCCCATCGAAGCGATCCTCGCCGGTGGCTTCATGATCCATCTGGGTTTCAAGCTCCTCGGCGACACCGGTGACCATAATTACGGGGATTTTTTCGAAATCGGGGTTCTTGCGCAACTGCTTGAACAACACGAAACCCGACCTCCTTGGCATCATCACATCCAGCACGATGCAGTCTGGCTGCACCTCCTTGACCTTCTCGAGGCCCTCGCTGCCGTCATATGCGCCGATTGCTTCGTAGCCGTTCTCACTGAGTGCTAGCGAGAAAAACCTGACTGTGTTCTCATCATCGTCAATGACTAGGACCTTCTTGGGCATTTTGGATCCTCCGAATCCGATTAGACTTTGGGCCCGTCGATTGGGAGTGAAACCTGAAATGTCGTTCCGCTTCCAGGAGTAGAGTCAACTTTCAATTTACCACCGTGGGCCGCTACCATTCGCTTCGTCAATGTCAGGCCCATTCCGGTGCCAAGCTTCTTCTTCGTGCTGAAAAATGGGGTGAAGATGTGCTTGATCACATCATCCGTCATTCCCCCACCATTGTCGGTCACCTCTATCACAACATGCTCGGAACGTAGCGGGTGGCGCACTGCGACGCTAATCTTTGGATCGCCATTTTCGTAGACATGGTGAGCGCACGCATCGATCGAGTTTGAGACGAGATCCATGATGACTGAGTGAATCAGGCCTGAATCGCAAAGCACATCTGGTAGATCGCCCTGCACCTCAGTCGTGAACTCCATACCCTGGTCGTGAGTAGTCTGTGTCACGACGTGGCTGATGGCATCGAGCAGTTTTTGGAGATCGGTCCTCTCTAGTTCCGGTTTGAGCTCCCTAGCATACATCAACATCTTTTGCGACAGCATCGTCATACTTTCGATGCCTTGCTGCACGATTCCCCAGCCCTCTTCGAGCAGTGCACGGTCATCTTTGGCGATGCCGACCTTCACCATGTACGACCCGCCCTTCAGTGCATTCAGCATGTTCTTCATAGAGTGCTGTATGCCGGTGACCGCCTGACCGATAGCAACGAGTCTCTCGGCTTGCAGCAGTTGGCGCTGCAGGCCCTTCCGAATACTTATGTCCTTGCTTATCCCAAACGTCCCCATCGGTGTCCCATCCGGGGCACGGAGCCGTGACAGCGTGAGAATCACGTCGCGCACCTCTCCGTCCCACGTCTTGAAGTGAGTCTCGTAATTCTCTACGTGGTCATCGTGCTCCAACTGCGCAATGGCAAAATCCCTTTCCCGAGGGTCGGCAAACAGCATCTCGACCTTCTCACCGATCACCTCGTCGCGCGCGTACCCCAGCGCGCGCTCAGCTCCGGCATTGAACGTCTTGATCAGGCCGTCTGGATCAACGGTGATGATTATGTCGGTGGAACCCTCAACGATTCCCTGCAGATATTCCTTTGTGCTCGTCAGTTCACTGAGTGTTGACGAGAGTTCCGACGTCATGTTGTCGAAGGCACCCTCGAGTTCGGCTATCCCGTCACCATGTTTGTCATCGAATCGGAAGCTGAAGTCCTTCTGAGATATGCGCTGCGCACCCTTTCTGAGTGTTCTGATTCGCTGACCAACCAATCGATCCATCATCCACCAGGTGGCGATAGTGCCGAGCAGCACCGAAACCAAGACCGCGATGATCGTGTGGAAGTTTCGCTGCGCTATGAGCGCATCAACACTGCTCAAAGAGAAGTCGGCTTGCAACACGCCCAGGATTTGAGAAACCGCGGCGGGATCGTGACAGTCAGCTCCGGTACACCCTTCCTCTCTCATTACCGGAGTCACAAGTGAGACCATTCTCTCCCGGTTTCCGAGTTCGATGATGTCTTCGTAAATCTCTACGGTTCGATCGTAGGCCTCCTCCGGCTGCGAGTGGCAAGCACTGCACGGCCACACCAATGAGTCGACAACGGCGGTGTCGGTGGGCGGCATGGCTGCGACTACGCGGCCGTCGTGCGCAACTACACGGATGTCTGCGTAAAGGGGGTTATTCGCGCTGAACCGATCTACGAGGTCCCCTAAACCCGAGGGGTGACCGGTCCTCATGAGTTCCCTGAGATCTTCTAGAATCAAATCGGAACTCACTCTGGAGATGTCTCGTGCCGAGTCCAAGGCGGCACGTTCATACATCACGTTCGTCACGTACCCGGAGATACCGAGGACGCACACGAGAATGGCGAGGAATACCCCGTTGATCTTCCAGACGAGCTGATGCCGTCTCAACATCAGGTCCCGATGCCCTGCAAAAGGTTGACCATTGCTCTCCTAACACAGGGATGTTTTGCAAAGGTAGCTCCAGAATCACCGATGCGCGAGAGTAGGTGCGGTACCTCTTGCGGATCGTTGTACCAAGCCACAGCTTCTATTTGTAAGACCAGATATGCAAAAAAGAAGTATGAATTGTGTCGGTGGCCTCATTGGCCCCGCCGCCGTCCAGACGCCGCAGTATGACGCCCGCTCGACGACGAGTCCGAGAGGCCATCTGTGTACGAGATGGTTGCAACGGACATTAAAACCTCACGACATCTATCAAGAGAGTGAACTATGACTGCTGAGGTGAAACCCATCCTCGTGATCGGAGGTGGGATATCGGGTATGACGGCCGCCGCAGAAGCAGCCGAGGTAGGGTACCCCGTCATCCTGGTGGAGAAGGAGGCCTATCTGGGTGGACGCATCATGCGTACGAGCCGGTACTTCCCCAAGATGTGCCCGCCCACGTGTGGATTCGAAATCAACGCTCGACGCATACGACAAAACCCCAAGATCACCGTTCATACGCTCGCGACAGTCGAGGAGATTCTGGGTACGGCCGGCGACTTCAAAGCACTCATCAAGGTGCGGCCGCGCTACGTAACCGGAGATCCGCCGTTGGACGGCTCGGTGGTTGATCAGCTGACGTCGGAGCGGCCCGACGACTTGAATCTGGGCGTCGGAACCACGAAGGCGCTTTACTATCCGCACGAAATGGCGTATCCGCCTTTGCACGTGCTCGACAAAGAAGCGCTATCGGATGCCGATGCGGCTACCCTAACCGAGGCATGTGCCGCCGGCTCGATCGACATGAACATGGCCGAGCAGGAGTTCATCGTCGACGTCGGGGCAGTCATCGTCGCGACTGGCTGGCGGCCATACGATGCCACAAAGCTCGACACACTCGGTTTCGGAAAATTCGACAACGTCATCACAAACGTGTTGATGGAACGGCTGAACTCGCAGACCGGACCTACCGGCGGACAACTGCTGCGGCCTTCGGACGGCAAGCCTGCGTCCAACGTTGCGTTCGTGCAGTGCGCGGGATCCCGTGACGAAAACCACCTGCCCTACTGTTCGGCGGTGTGCTGTACCGCGTCGCTCAAGCAGGCGAGATACCTGAGAGAAAAGAACGAAGACTCCAAGGCTACGGTCTTTTACATCGACATACGCACGATCGGCAGGTTGGAGAAGTTCTACTACGACATGCTCGACGACGAAAACATCGCATTCTTCAAGGGCAAGGTGGCGGAGATCTCTGAGGATTCCGGGTCCAAAGATCTGACACTCGCTGTGGAAGACACGATAGCCGGCGAGAAACCCAACCTGACGTTCGACATGGTGGTTCTCGCAACTGGTGTGGTGCCGAACACCGCCGATGTGAAGATCCCATTCGATCTCACGTACGACGAGTACGGGTTCATCGACGGCTCGACTGGAGTGGAAGGAGTGTACGCCGCCGGATGCGCCACGCACCCATGCGACGTATCTCGATCGACCAAGGAGGCAACAGCGGCAGCACTGAAAGCAATCCAGTGTGTGAACGGTGGAGGTGAATAAAATGGATGACAAGATTGGAGTATTCATCTGCACGGGGTACGGAATAGCTGAAGCCCTCGACGTCGACGCACTCTGCAAGGTTGCCACCGACGAGCTGAGCGTGCCGTTTTGCAAGACGGTCGAATCATGTGAAGGGGCTGCGCTCGAAGCGATCAACGCAGACATAGAGAGTGAAGGCCTCACGAAGGTCGTAATTGCCGGCATATCGCCACGCCGATATGTCGATGGCGTTTTTCCCGAGAACGTGCTCGTGGAGAAGGTAGGCCTGCGCGAACAGGTGGTGTGGTGCCTGCCTCCCGACGATGAAGACACGCAGATGATGGCGGAAGACTACTTGCGCATCTACATCACCAAGGTGCAGAAGATGCAGCCGGTGGAACCGTTCATTCCCGAAGAGGAGATCGACAAGTCGATTCTGGTGGTGGGCGGCGGCATCGCCGGGATAACGGCAGCCCTCGAATCGGCCAAGGCGGGATACGAGATACGACTGGTGGAGAAGACGTATAAATTGGGCGGCTGGTTGGCGAAACAACACAAGTCGATCCCCACGAAGCCGCCGTACCGGGATTTGGAGGAGACGGACGTCGATGCGCTGGTGGAGGCAGTGCACTCCCATCCGAAGATTCACGTGTACACCTCCGCGAGAACGAGTTCCATCGTGGGCGCACCCGGCCTCTTCGATGTAACTCTAGTTTCCACAGGCAACGGCGAACCGGAAGGCGAGGTGCGCGGTCAGTTCAGGGTGGGCTCCATCATACAGGCCACCGGCTGGAAGCCAAAGGAAATAAGCGACTCCCTACCCTACTCGAAATTCGACAACGTGATCCGCAATGTCGATCTGGAGGAGATGGTCAAAGAGACCGGCAAGATCACGCGCCCCTCGGATGGACAAGAGGCCAAGAGCATCGCGTTCATACAATGTGGAGGGACGAGAGAAAAGGAGCATCACTCATACTGCTCTTCTATCTGCTGTCTCACATCGTTGAAACAGGCGCTGTATCTCCGCGAAAACGACGAAGATTCCAAGGCCTACATCTTTTACGAGTTCATGCGCACTCCCGGCAAGTACGAGGACTTCTATCGTCGGGCTCAAGAAGACCACGGAATCTTCCTGACTAGAGGCGAGGTAACGGACGTCGCGTCCAACGGAAACGGCAAGCTCAGCCTCACCGCTCAGAACACGATGATCGGCGAGCAGATTCAGGTCGACGTCGACCTCGTGGTGATGGCCACTGGGATGGTGCCCAATGCCGCCGACGGGGAAGCGATCCGCATTCTCGAGGACGCCAAGGTCACCGTCGAGAAGGGAGACTCAGACACCAAGCGGCAGGAAGCCGCCGAGACGGTAGAGAAACTCAAGGAGCACGAGGGCACCGAGATCCTCAACCTGAACTACCGTCAGGGGCCGGACTTGCCCAGCCTCGAATATGGGTTCCCCGACTCGCACTTCATTTGCTTCCCGTACGAGAGTCGGCGTACCGGCATCTACCCGACAGGAGCCACGCGACAGCCAATGGACGGAAAGGCGACGAGGGAAGACGCCACCGGTGCCGCACTCAAGGCTATCCAATGCGTCGAGATGACCTCGAGAGGAGAGGCCGTCCACCCGCGGTCCGGAGACCAATCGTACCCCGATTTCAACCTACAAAGATGCACCAAGTGCAAGCGATGCACCGAGGAATGCCCGTTCGGAGTGCTCAACGAGGACGAGCAAGGCACACCATTGTACCAGGCGACACGTTGCCGCAGATGCGGTGTCTGCATGGGGGCGTGCCCCGAACGCATCGTGTCATTCAAAGACTACTCGGTCGACATCGTCGGCCAGATGATCAAGGCGGTGGACGTTCCGGACGAATTCGAGGAGAAACCGCGCATACTCGTGCTCGCATGCGAAAACGATGCGTTCCCTGCCCTCGACCTTGTCGGTCAACATCGGTTGCAGATCAACGCCTTCATCAGGGTCATTCCGCTTCGCTGCCTGGGATCGATGAACACCGTATGGATTACCGACGCAATGGGAACTGGGTTCGACGGAGTGATTCTGCTCGGCTGCAAATATGGAGATGACTACCAGTGCCATTTCATAAAAGGCAGTGAACTCGCATCGGTGCGCGAGAAGAACGTGAGAGAAAAACTCGAACAAATGGCTATGGATATAGAGAGGGTCGAATTGCACGAGATACAGATTTCCGACTACCACAAACTGCCAAAGATCTTCGAGGACTTTGCTGAACTGATCGAGGAGATCGGCATGAACCCGTTCAAGGGGATGTAGCGGGATGTGATTGACGGGTAACGGGGCACAGCAGTTTGGGTTCACTGGCACTCTAACGAGTCGCCAGAGGAGGTGAGAACGTGGAGACTGCTGACGCTACGGCGCCTGAGCAAACCAGAGCCAGAGGGCAGGATCCTCCCCACGCGGATCCTGTCCTGACGCAGAACGGCCAGCCCACCCTAATCGAGCCCGATCTCGATTTCATCCGGGCCGTGAGCGTTCAGGGCGCGGAATCCTACAAGAAGTGTTTCCAATGCGGTACATGCGCCGCGACCTGCCCGCTATCGCCGGAAACGCATCCGTTCCCACGCAAAGAGATGGTGTGGGCCGCATGGGGCATGCGAGACCGACTGCTCCGAGATCCGGACGTATGGTTGTGCCACCAATGCAACGACTGTTCGACCAGGTGCCCGCGCGGCGGGCGACCCGGCGAGGTGCTGGCAGCCGTTCGACGGGAGAGCGTGCTACACTACGCAACGCCGCGGTTCTTGGCAAAGGTCATGAACCAGCGCAAACACATTCCGCTCCGCCTGGGAATCCCCGTGGCGCTTCTTGGTCTAGCTCTGTTGCTGCGGGACAGCATCGGCGCCGCACTCGGGTTCGCAGCGCCCACCGGACAAGAGATCGTTTACTCCTACTCACCGATGTTTCCGCACTGGTTGCTGAACTCGTTCTTCGGTTTGTTCGGGCTATTCGCGTTCGTTGCCATTGTCGTGGGTGTCGTGCGCTTCTGGAGGGCACTGAGCACCGGTGTTGCTTGGTGGGGAGAAACCGCTCCGAGGAAGGGGATCGGCCCGAGTATCCTCGCCACCCTCAAGAAAATCATTACCCACGACAACTTCACGAAGTGCAGAGCGAGGAATTCGCGCGCGGTTGCGCACTTTCTGCTGCTGTTCGGTTTTGTGGCGCTTACGGCTGTAACTCTCTGGGTGATCACGGGGAGAATCAACCCGCTAATTGGGGGCGATTTTGTATACCCCTTCAGCTTCTGGAGCCCGTGGAAGATGCTCGCGAACATCGGAGGAGTGGCCGTGCTGGCCGGATGTATACTGATGATCTGGGAGCGTCTCACTGACCGCCCGAACGCCGGCTACAGCCTCTTCTTCGACTGGGCGTTTCTGTGGACGCTCTTTGCCGTCGTGTTCACCGGCTTCGTGACCGAGGCGATGCACTATCTGCGCATGGTGCCTCACAGGCATGTGGCCTATTTCATCCACCTGGTGTTCGTCTTTTCACTCCTGATCTATTTGCCCTATTCGAAATTCGCGCACGTGTTCTACAGGTTCGCCGCCATGGTGTTTGCTGAGCGGATCGGACGCGAATCGAATGGCACCGGCCCGACAAAATCGGCCGGGGGAGTATGACCATGCAGGAGAAACTCAGCAGTCTTTTCAGCGACAACAACCGAAAATGGGTATTGGCCTTCATACTCATCATACTGGCGCCGTTCGCATACAGTCTGGTGCGACCGGTCCTCGCACGCGGTAGCTCGCCCGAAGACGTCTTCCTGACCCTGCCCAACGAAGGTGAGTGCGTTCGCGAGACGGAGTATATGCGCTTCCGTCACATGGACCTGCTAAGAACCACCAGAGAAGAAGTCATCCGCAACGGAGTGCGGGGCGAGATCACTCTCAGTGGCTGCCGCGACTGCCATACCTATCGCGGCGAATTCTGCAACAAGTGCCATGACGCCGTAACTCTCAACCTCGACTGCTTCGGGTGTCATTACTATCCCGAATCTACGGAAGACAGCGTGTCGATCGAAAGCGAGGGACACAGTGGATAGACGGAAGTTCCTCGAGAAGAGCGGCGCCGCGCTGGCATGCACTACCGGCGTGGTGAGCCTGCCTATCCTGACCTCCTGCGTGGTCGCAGGGCAGGACTCCGACAGTCCTCTTGCGGGGCGCAAGTGGGGCATGGTGATCGACCTCAGCAGATGTGCGGAAGACTGCAACGCCTGCATGGACGCGTGCCGCAACGAAAACAACGTCGCATTCCACGACGACGAGCGGTGGGACATCCACTGGATCAGAAGGGTAAAAATCAGTCCCAAGGACTCCGAAGAACACAACGAGAAATCGGTGCTACTGATGTGCAATCATTGCGACGACCCTCCGTGCGCACAGGTCTGCCCCGTGCAGGCCACCTACAAACGTGAGGACGGCATCGTCGTGGTGGATCATCACAGATGCATCGGCTGCAGATACTGCATGATCGCATGCCCGTACAACGCCAGGTACTTCAACTATCTGGAGAACCCGGAATGGCCTAACAAGGAATTCCCACGTCGGTCGCACGGTGTGGCGGAATCGTGCACCTTCTGCGCACACCGATTGGATCAGGGGCAACAACCAGCCTGTGTCGAGGCGTGTCAAAACGCCAATCAGGGCGCGTTGATCCACGGCGACCTGAACGATCCCAACAGCGAAGTGTCCAGGTTGGTCGCCGAAGCGCCGGTGAAGCGCATTCGGGAGGACTGGGGCACGGAACCAAAAGTTTTCTACTTAGGCTTGTAGGCCCCCAGGCTTACATTCCTTTGGACTGAGAGGTAGCGGGATGGACGTCAAATTCGCACGGATCGAGGGAAGCTCGACGTCGTTCTATTTGGTGACAGGTCTTCTCGCGTTGTTTGCTATCGGCGGCGTTATCGCGACGTACTTGATGCACGTGCACGGGCTGTACCTGTCGGGGATGACGAACAGGGTGCCTTGGGGTCTCCAGATCTCGATGGCGATCTTTTACATCGGACTGTCGGCCGGTTCTTTAGTCGTGTCGGGGCTGTACGGCATCTTCGGCCAGATGCAGTACAAGCCGTTCGCCCGAATCGCGGCGTATCTGGCGATGCTATTCCTCATTGCGGGTCTTCTTTCGATCCTCACCGACCAAGGACGGATCGATCGAGTGTTCGTGAAGCCGTTCACTTATTTCAATTTCCAATCAATGTTCTCGATCAACCCAGGTTTGTATTCGGGGCACATTATGATCTGTGTCCTTTACCTGTGGGCCCTGATGAAGGAAAAGGGCACTCTGACAAAGATCATATCCTTGGTCGTAGTCCTCTGGGCGATAGGCACTCACACCGGGACGGGCGCTATCTTCGCCTTCGTGCCGCGAGAGTTGTACAACTCTTCTCTGCTCCCACCCAGCTTCGTTGCCGCTGCGCTTTCTTCGGGGGCCGCCTTGATGATCCTCGTGAACGTGGTTCTGTTCAAAGCCACAAATCGTACGCTCGACGACGAGATCATCATATGGCTCGGTCGTCGTCTTCTAGCGATTTTCCTCCTCGTTACGCTCTATATGATGCTGATTGAAAACGTCCATCGGGTTTACCTGGTGGAGTCTCGTGAAGCCGGAATGTTCTTCCTGTTTGGAGGCTTTCACAGCATCTTATTCTGGTTCGGACTCATTGGGTTCGGATCGATCGTCCCGGCCATCTTGTTGTTCGTAAAACGGACCGGCACTTCGATAGCATGGATCTGTTTCTCTGCCACGCTGGTGGTGATTGGTGTGCTCTGCGAACGGTTTCTGATCGTCATTCCGGGACTAATACATCCACCCGACTTGTTCCCTGGGATGGAGGTAACGGGCACCGTTCTCAGCGAGGGTGTGATGCAGTACTCGGTCAGCTTCCTCGAGGTTCTGCAGACACTCGGCGTGTTGGGAATAATTGGCTTCGCATTTGTTGTCGGCTTGAAGGTGATGCCGCTGGCGCCAATTGAGGCAAAAGCGACGCTCGAGGAGCCAAAGAAGATTTCGAAGATCCTTGCGCTCATCGGTGGGCAGGCGAACGAACCAGCAAGCCCATAAAGCAAGGAAATTCTCGGAGGAGAAAGGGGACTGAGATGCTCTCATCGGTGAAGGAAGTCGAATACTACTATACCGTCGTTGCCGACAAACCGGGTGCGGCCAGAAGACTGCTCGATTTCCTGAGTGAGAAGATGGTGAATCTTCTCGCGCTCACTGCTTTTCCGGTGGGCGAGGGAAAGAGTCAGATCGATCTCTTTCCGGCAGAGCCGGACAAGCTGAAAGAGGCGGCTCAGGACGCCGAGATTGAACTGGTCGGCCCAAAGAAGGCGTTCCTGCTACAGGGGGAAGACCGTATCGGTGCATTGTACGATTTTCACCTCAAGCTCGCCAACGCGGGGATCAACATCTACGCCTGCAATGGTGTCGTTGACGGCACGGGTCGGTTCGGCTACGTGATATGGGTAGATCCAGCCATTTACGAGGAGGCGTCGAAGGTCCTTCAAAGCAGCGACTGGAGAACGATCCGCCCGAGTTTGCGTACGCCGGGTCCGAAAGACCTCTAGAGAACTCAAGGCGTTCACAGAAAAACTTGACCGTAGGAAAAATCTCCTTACGTTTGGTTCTTGCGGTAGAAACGATTTGGAGCGACAGGAGTTTTCTGATCGAAATGCAAACGGACTGCATTCCTCACCTATCATCGCCCGCGCGGCGCAGAGTGCCGCCGCTGATGGCGTTTCATGGGACCAGTGCGCCGGCGAACGGCGTTGGTGGACCCATGCGGAGCGCCGAGTTCCTGGCGGACGCCGATTACAAGGCGTGGGATAGAAGCACCTAGAAGAGTCGAATCATAGATCGTGATCAGGCCTTCCGGGTGCACCCCAACACCCGGAAGGCTTTTTGTTTGGATGCTTTACAGAGATCACGACCATAAACACACAGAACATCAATCAAAACAGACGGATAGTAGAGCGTTACACGGACCAGCCTTCTCGGCTGCCACAAGAACTGCGCAGCGAGATCGAGCGTCTCTGGAACAACGACCCGGTTCAGCTCTATGCGCTGGCTGACCTGGATGCCGCAATGCGCCTAATCGAGAGCTGGGTGGCTCTCGGCCCCAGGTATGTTGCCGTCGCCAAACACGACATGAACGGCGAATGGGACATCCAGAGTTTCGCCCGCAGCAGCGTGGTGGGCGTGCGCGAAGATCCTGGGCTGAGCGGCAGCGTGCTCTCGTTTCTCAGAGCCGACCACGAGCCGCCGTTCGCGGTTGTGCGGTACACGCACCGCCAGCGGCGCGCTATGGAGAATATCCGGTTCGTGCTCGAGGAACAGCTGGACGGACGGATCATCGGCACCAACGATCCGGACGAAGAGTACGCCGAAAGTGTTGCGAGCCCGATCAAAGAGGCGCAGGCGCTCGTTGCTGGAAACCGCGTGTCCGTGTTGTGGCGGCTCCTCAGCTACCTGAGACCGTACAGACGGCAGGTGGTGTTCGGAATGAGCGCCGCAACCGTCATCACGCTGGTGAGCCTGGTGCCGCCGTACCTCGCCGGGTACCTGATCGACGGAGTAGTGAGGCCCGTGCAGGACGGCACGCTGTCGCTTGCCAGAGGCAGCAGGATCGCCTGGATCGCAGTTGGAGCCATGGCTGTGGTATTCCTGATCAGGCAGGCGAGCGCCGTTGTGAGGCTGCGCATGATGTCGGTGCTCGGAGAGCTCGTTGCGCGCGATCTGCGGACCGAGTTGTACGAGCACTTGCAGACATTGAGTCTCGCGTTCTACTCGCGGAAGAAGACCGGTAGCATCATCACTCGAGTGAGTTCCGACACCGACAGGCTGTGGGAGTTCTTGGCCTTTGGAGTGGTAGACGTGTCGCTCTCGATGGTGATGCTGGTTGGCCTGGGCACCGTGCTGATCAGTCTCGATTGGAGGCTTGGTTTAGTCATGACTATCCCGGTGCCGTTGTTCTGCTGGATGATCTTCCGGCATGGAGTGGGCATCAACCAGCTGTTCGTGCGTGCTTGGAGAAAATGGTCGAGTGTGACGGACGTGCTGTCGGACACTATTCCGGGCATACGGGTGGTAAAGGCATTCAATCAAGAAGGGAGAGAAAAACACAGGTTCAACAAAAGAAACGTCGACGTAACAACCGAGTTCAACAGGATCCACCATTTGTGGACCACGTTCTGGCCTGGGTTGATGCTCGCGGTACACGCAACCACTGTCGCGGTGTGGGCATTCGCCATTCCCAGACTGTTAGGTGGTACGGATGGCAGTGCTGCATCGTTGTCGGCAGGGACATTCGTGTCGTTCCTGCTCTACACGACGATGTTCGTCGCGCCGATCGAGATCATCGGGCAGATGGCTCGGGTCATGAACCGAGCAACCAGCTCGGCGCACCGTGTGTTCGAGATACTCGATACCGAACCGGAGATCGTCGACGTGCGCGAACCGGTTCGACTCGATCCCTTACAGGGAAGAGTCACATTCGAGAACGTGACTTTCGGATACGATGGAGTCCGCCAGGTGTTGCGTGGCGTGAGCTTTGATGTGACGCCGGGTGAAATGATCGGACTCGTCGGGCCGTCGGGTGGCGGCAAAACAACCGTTACGAACTTGATTGCGCGTTTCTACGACACAACCGGCGGCTCGATCGAGATCGACGGCGTGGACGTTCGCGAGCTCGAAGCCGGGCACTACCGCCGGCAGATCGGGATGGTGCTCCAGGAGCCGTATCTGTTTCACGGCACCGTGTTGGAGAACATCCGTTACAGTCACCAGGAGGCGTCGCTCGAAAAAGTCGTCGAGGCGGCTCGCACTGCGAACGCCCACGACTTCATCTGCAAGCTCGCCCACGGGTACGACACGGTTGTGGGCGAGAGAGGTCAGACGCTTTCGGGCGGTGAGCGACAGCGTGTTTCGATCGCGCGTGCGGTGTTGCACAACCCGCGCATCCTCATCCTCGATGAGGCCACGAGCAGCGTCGACACCGAGACGGAACGGAAGATCCAGGAGGCAATGGATCGTCTAATTGCGGGACGGACGGTGTTCGCTATCGCTCACCGTCTCTCAACCCTGCACAAGGCATCGCGCCTCTTCGTGATGCAGGACGGGAAGCTCGCTGAGTGCGGGACACACAAGGAGTTGTTGGCTAAAACGGATGGCATCTACAGGCAACTGTACATGCTGCAGAGGGAGCTGCAATGACAGAACGAACAACGAGCAGCGAACAACGAGCAGCGAACAACGTGCATCGGAAAGGAGAGAAAGATGAAACCGACGGTGTTGGCAGAGGCGATCCTTGAAGAGTTGAAGGCGTACGAGCTGGCAACGGAGCACGACTGCGTCGTTCTGGAACGTCGTCGCGACGGTCAGCTCTGGGCCAGCAAGTCCGGCGAAGAACGGCCAGTGTTCGTCCGGCGCTGCTTCCCCTGGTCCGAGCCAACGGAGTTCGTTTCCCTCCGCGACGGAGATGAGAACGAGTTTGTGCTCGTTCGCGGCACTGCGGATCTCGACGAAGCGTCTCGCGAGGTGCTGGAACAGGCTCTCGCCGAGGCCGGCTTCGTGCTCGAGGTCACGCGCATCGATAGCGTCGACGAGGAGATCGAGATCCGTAACTGGAAGGTCGAAACCCGCCAGGGTGCACGTTCTTTCCAGACTCGGCTCGACGACTGGCCGCGTCAGGTGTCAAATGGCAGTACGCTGATCCGAGACGTTGCCGGCGATCTCTACTACGTCAGGAATCCGGCTCGGTTGGACAAGAAGAGCCGCGACCTGTTGTGGGCCTTCGTAGATTAGGGTCGCTCGGTCGTCAACCGGAGGCCTCCATGTCCGCGGGCGTGGGGGCCTCACTTTGTACCGCTACTCGCCCGTCAGCCCACCACATTCACCCTTTGCCAAGGGTCCGGGTTCATCCGTGATACGGAGTCGGAACGCCCCGATCTGATCCTGGTACACTGCGTTCACTACGATGCGGTAGGTACCTGATTCCGCATTATCGATCGTAACGCGTGAATTGCATGCGCCACCCGCGTCGTCGTCGCTAACCATTTCGCCTTCTGGCGGAAACACATAAAGGTAGGCGTCGAACTCCTGAGAGATGAGATCAACGGTCACCGACCCCGCCGTATCGAGCACCAGGTCCCAGCCCTGCATGCGGGTGTTGTCCTGACTCCACAGCGAGTCCCGGGAAGTGAGTGTCCCGAACCTCTCCTCCTCCCGACCGACGATTCGGTTATCCGCGGGGAGTGCAAGGAACCAATCATACAAACCGATTTCGCATGGTCCCTCTGTTAAAGGGAGAGCTTCTACAGCCGCGCGCAGTCGAAAGCCCCCCACGCCTTCCTCAGACATCGCATTAACCACCACGGTGTACTCACCGTGAACGGGGCGGTCGATGAACACTCGAGAGTTGCACGCTCCGCCGCCGTCATCGTCGTACAAAGGTGCACCCGAATCTGGCGGCAATACCATGAGGAACGAGTCGAACTCCTCCGAGACCAGATCCACATAGATACCGATCGTGTCGCCGGATTCGAGCTGCCACGCCTGGGCGTATGTTCCGTCCCAGGCGATCTCGTCGTCGCTGGTGAGTTGACCGTCCACCGTGCTTTCGACCTCGAGAGTCCGGTCTGCGGTAGGAAGTGAACGCAGCCAGCCGGCCTGCTCTTCCGTGAAGGATGACACTATGCTCTCAGTGAGCTGTGCCAACGGCAATATCGAATCAGGCGATTCGACCAAAGAGAGCAAGACATCGCTCGGCACCGCGAAGTTGAGTTGTGGCTCGGCCGAGCTGTTGCGCGTAACCATGCCGACGACCTCAGCGGACCGATTTAGCACCGGAGATCCGCTGCTTCCCGGAGACACGAGCGCGCTGAACTGAAGCCACTCGACGCCTTGCAGCTCAACCAAACCGCTCGAGACCCCGGTCGTCACAGTTTGCTCGAACCCTCTCGGAGCACCTATTACTACCACGTCATCGCCAACCTGCAAACGCTCCGATTGCGCCAGAGGAAGGGGTTTGCCGAACTCTCCATCGAGATGCAGCAGAACCGCATCGCGTTCCTGATCGGCTGCGCTATACCCCAGTACGGCCCTCTTCGAACCATCGTTGAAAGCGACTTTTGCGGTACTCGCGCCATACATGACGTGGTAGTTGGTCGCGATGGAGCCTGGATCACCGACGACGAAACCACTGCCCTGGCCCAGTTGATTCCCCAAGCTATCAAATGTCTCGATAGTAACTATGCTCTTCGAGACACCCGCCACGATCTCGGAGTTTTCGAGCCGATTCTGACCTCTGGTTGTGGGCGCCAAAACGGCTACCAACACAGACGCAGCGGTAAGAACCCGACCTATAGTATGCAACGGCATTGTGCGCATCATGATTTGAATAGCACACTACGTACTGCTAGTCAACCGAATCTTCTCAAGCACGTCGCTTGGCAGACCTTTGGTGTCGTGCTCGGCTAACATCGTTTCGATTCGATCCCGTGCCCGGGCGGAAAATGACTGCTCCCCGTGCCCCACCCACATCTCATAGGTACCTCTCTCGAAAGAGGAGGGATACCAGCGCTCCTTGTAATGACTGAGCGTGTGGTCGGTGGTTAGGAAATCGCCGTCGGGACCCAGCTTCTCGATAACATCTACCGCCAGGCTCTCGTCGCTTACCTCGATCTCGGCGGTGTACGCATTCAACCAGCTCACAACCTCGTTGCAGAGCAGTAGCTGCTCGAATGAGAACGTGAGCCCCGACTCGAGGTACCCGAGGTCGTGTATGATGTGGCTTCCCGTAAACGTTTCAACCGCGAGGCTCAATGCAGCCTCGGCAGCGGCCTGTTGGTCGCTGAGCTTGGCCTCGGACACACCACCTATCGCAAACATCGGAAGGCCGTAGAAATGCGCCATGGCTTGAGGCACAATTCTCTCCGGCTCGCAGTACGAAGTCACCATGGTTCTCATGTCGAACGTGCCCTGCGGAAGGCCCGGTATTAGCACAGGCGCCCCTTCCCTCACCAACTGAGCTAGAACCAATCCGAGAAGCACCCCGGCATAGTCCAATGCCACCGCTCCGGCGGGCGTCACGGGGCTGTTGACGCCCGCGGTGGAGCATGGGATGTACAGAGATGGCAGGTTCTTTTCCGCAAGGTACATCAGCTTCTGAAGAGCCTCTTTGTTTTGTCGCAACCCGGACACGGCATTGATGTAGCACGCGATGAACGGCTTCGCGCTGAGAGCATCCGGAGAACCAGCCACCGCTTCAGCCATAACCACCGCGTCCAGGCATCCATCGAGTTCGTATGTGACGTAAATGATCGGCTTCGTGCTGTAACTCAGCATCGCTGCCATCTGATCGCGATCGGCGTGAGCCTGATCGACGTCGGTGGGCAAGACCATCGACATCAAGAAATCGATATTTGGAAGGGCGTCGCACAGGGTCACGCCTTCCGCCAGGTCCGCAAGCAGCGGTTTCCGTCTTTCTCCGGTTCGAAAATCAAAGAGGTTCAGGCAGTCGGACCCTGGCCCATAGTAGGAGCGACTCCCATCCAGCGGCATCACCAGCTCGCCGTTTCGATCGAACAAGTCCACTTGCTTCGGAACCGTCTCTAGCGCGCGCTCGACCAAATCGGGGTCCATACGAACGAGGTTGCCGTCGCTGACCTTCGCGCCAGCCTTTGCGAGAAGAGCAACCGCATCTTCGAAGAAGACCCGCGCACCCACGCGTTCGAGGATCTCCAGGCTGGCCTCGTGGATTTTCCTGCATTTTTCGCGCGACAGATTCAGAAACTGAAATCCTCTAGGTTCACCCGCTGCGTAATTAGAAGAACTCAATTGTGTTTCTCCTCGAATTTCGTTCTGGCGCTGATGCGATGGATTGCCAGCGCCGACAAGAGTCCTAGCAAGCTCAAAGCCACGATTACGGCGAAGAGATAGCTGTACCCTTCTCTGCCCGGATACGTGTCCAGCAAAGCCCCACCCACCAATGGCATAAACACGTCCGGAGTATAGCCCAACACCGACACGACTCCGGCAGCCGTTCCAGTGACGGCCAACGGTATCGCCCCTTCCTCCATCAGGGCATAATAGACTCCTCTCAGCGCAAAGATCGCTACAGACGCGATCGCGGTGTTCACCACGAGCAGCGCCACCATGCTCGACCGCCCCGGAGTAAAGATGAACACCCCGAAGCTGGCTATCACGATGGCGAAGCACCAAGCAACCGTTTTAGAAATACCCGCCCGATCCGCGAGGAACCCGGCCCCGAGCGCGGCCAGCGGTTTGACCCACATCTTCCCCACGCCTATCGCCCCTCCGAACACGACGCTCATCATGAAGACATCTGTTGCATAAGGAGTGAAGTAATAGGATCCCCAGTAGGCGCTGTAAGCCGCCATGATGACAATTGAGATCAGCCAGACCGCCGGGAGCTTCAGCACCGACACTACGTCGCGCAGCCCAATCTTCTGCTCGGCGTTTTTAGCTGCGCCTCGTGGCACCTCCTCGAGAGAGTACCATGCCATCACGCCGATCGCGATATTGACGATCGAGAAGACGATGACAACCCAAGAGAGGGCGAACTTACCACTTCCCAGCAGTGCAAACACAGCCAGCAAGGCAGTCGAGCCAACAACTTCGGCAACGCCCCTTCCGCTTTCTAGAATGCCGAACGCCCTTCCCTGCTGGTCGGGTGGTGCCCAGTTCCGAGTCGCTTTGATCATTGCAGACCAAAACGTGAGGCTGCACGTAACTCCCCAAAAGGCATGGAGCACTAGGGAAATTGAGAAGGCAGGGAAAGTAGCGAAGTAGAGCCCTGTGAAACCGGTCGCGATCATAGAAAGCGTGATCAGCTTGCGAGCGGAGTAACGGTCCGCCAGCCAACCACCAGGGAAGTACGATATCAATGCGGTGGTCCCGAACACACTCATGAGCACACCGAGTTGTGTGTTCGTTATATCGAGCGCCTCCTGCAGAGGTATGTAGTAGACCTCGCGGAGATATGGAATCAGGTAGATGAACCCGCCCGACAGACACAGGCAGACCATGACCAGCCAGCGACGGAACCGTGTCACCCCGATACCTGTCTCACAGCCAACTGAGTGAGTTTCACTCAGTCGTATTCGATGGCTGGGATGATTCGATCTTGCAGTGCCCGCCAGCTCGCCAATTCGGTTGACTCATGAATGTTCCACGCGTTGAAGACAACCACCACATCGTATTCAGGAGCCACCATAAGGAACTGACCACCGTAGCCGTTGCCCGCAAAGATGGCAGCGGTCTCACCGTCGTGCTCCGGCACCCACCACTGATACCCGTAGCCTGCATCGGGGCGATCGTTGTCCGGTCTGACATCTGTCACGTCTGGAGAAGTGGACGCCTGCACCCAATCCTCAGAGAGGATTCGCTCTCCGGCCCACATACCGCGCCTCAGGAACAGGTATCCGACGCGTGCCAGATCGTGGGCAGAGAGGTAGAGCCCACCCTCGGTATCGACCTCATCGTCGGGAGTGATCTTCCAGTAGAACTCTCGTATGCCGATCGGTTGAAACAGGCGGTCCCTGGCCCATTCGTCCACGCGGTGTCCGGTTGCTACCTGAACGATCTTCCCGAGCAACACGCTCACGCCGCTGTTGTAATCCCACCGCGTGCCTGGATCTTCCCTCATCGGATGATCGAGCACAAAACGGATCCACTCGTCGCTCGCTTCCAGCTGCACACAGCTGTTATCGGCGTCGAGGTACGAGCCCGCTTCGTTCCAGTCGATGCCGCTCCTCATAGTGAGCAGGTCTTCGAGAGTCATCGCCGCTCTGCGTGCGTCGGACATGTCCGGGCCGAACGAATCGAAGAACGACATGCCCGGGACATCCACGCCTGCTATCAACCCATCATCTACAGCGATCCCCAGAGCGGCGGATGTAACGCTCTTCGTAACCGACTGAAGCGTGTGCAGGTCAGTGTCACGGTAGTACGGATGCCAGTCGGGGTGATCGTAGTCGTACTGATCGTTCGTCGGATTGTATTGGGCTGAAATCGAGTCGTAGTCATGTTCGTAGTGGTAGTCCGCCACTACACGACCGTGTCGAATGAGCAGGAAATTGTCCAGCAGCCCATAGCGCCCGGCGACAATATCCTGATGTATCGAGTCTATTGCAGCCGGGTCAATCCCTTCAGCCTCGGGCGTCGAGATAGGCCACGTATCTCCAGGGAACGGAGCGGCTTCGTTTGTTGTCTGTTGACACGCAATCAGTGCGACCGACGCCACGGCCAAGATAGGAAAGACGATTCGTTTACATCTGGGCATTCGGTCTCCGCGGCTCATTGGTATTCGTTAACCTGCTTCATGACGCCCCCTTGCGCAAACGCAATATCGGCGATAAAACAAACAGGAACCAGAATCCCGCTATTTCTCAGGAGCCTCATAATGCGTATCCGTTACTCGCAGACGACAGTTATCCTCTTGCTCGTTCTGTGCTCGACTGTCCAGGCCCAGATCGACGCTCGGATGTTCCGTCACCCCGACGTATCAGCGACTCACATAACGTTCGTCTATGCCGGCGATATCTGGGTAATGCCAAAGAGCGGCGGTTTGGCAAATCGACTCAGTTCGCCGCGCGGCGAAGAGTCGTTTCCGCGATTCTCACCCGACGGCGCACGCATCGCCTTCACCGCCAACTACGACGGCAACGGTGACGTCTACGTCGTTCCCAGCATGGGCGGCGAGCCGGTTCGTGTCACGCACCACCCCATGGGCGATCGTGTAATCGATTGGACGCCTGACGGTGGCTCCCTGCTCTTCGCTTCTGCGCGAGAGAGTGGGCGACAACGTTACAACCAGTTTTACCGCGTAGAGGCCGCGGGCGGGCTACCCGAGAAGCTGTCTATGCCCTACGCTGAATTCGGATCGATGTCTCCAGACGGCAACATGGTGGCGTATATAGACAAGGAGCGCGACAACCGAACCTGGAAACGGTACAGGGGAGGTTGGGCTCCAGAGATAACGGTGTTCGACCTGCAATCTCTCGAGTCTCGTAACATCGCGAGCAGCCCGGCGAACGAGAGCCAACCGATGTGGCACGGCCGGACCATCTACTTCTTATCCGATCGTGACGAGAGCCAGCGCTACAACATCTGGGCGTACGACCTCGACAACGAACAGGTCCGCCAAATTACACAGTTCAGCGAATACGACATCACATTCCCCGCGTTGGGTCCGTCCGAAATAGTGTTTCAAGCCGGTGGGCGTCTCTACCTCCTCGACCTCGGAAGCGAGCAGTACGACGAGATCTCGGTGGAAGTAGTAACCGACCTGGCAACTCTGAAGCCGTATACCGAAGACGTGAGCGGGATGATTCGGAACGCGTGGATATCCCCAACCGGGAAGCGAGCGGTATTCCAGGCCCGCGGTGAGATCTTCACGGTGCCGGCAGAACACGGGCCGGTACGCAATCTCACAGCGTCTTCCGGCTCCGCCGAGAGATATCCGGCATGGTCACCGGACGGTGAGCATCTCGCCTATTGGAGCGATCGATCGGGCGAATATCAACTAACCGTGCGGCCCGCAGATGGATCCGGAGAGGAAAGGACACTCACCGAATACGGCCCGGGATACAGATATCAGCCCTATTGGTCTCCCGACAGCAAGAAGCTGGCATTCGTCGATCAATCGATGACGATCCGCGTTTATGACATGGAGTCGAACCGCACGGCCGTGGTGGATCAGGCACTATTCTGGTACCAAGGAAACCTGAGCTCATTCACTCCAAGCTGGTCGTCGGATAGCAGGTGGCTGGCGTACGAACGCGACCTCGAACACAGGTCGAGCGCAATCTTTTTGTTCGACACCCACTCCGGCGAGAGCCATCAGGCGACATCCGGCTACTACTCCGACTTCCAACCGGCATTCGACCCTGACGGCGACTACCTGTACTTCCTCACGAACCGCTCCTTCTCTCCCATCTACAGCGACCTGCAAGGCACCTGGGTGTACCCAAATGCGACGCAGGTTGCGGTTGCGTCGTTGCGGGGCGATGTGGGGAGTCCGTTGGCTCCGAGGAGTGATGAGGAGGAGGTCGAAGAGGAGGGAGGAGAGGGAGAGGAAGAGAGTGAAGCCCATGTAGTGGCGATTGACCTCGCTGGCTTCGAGCAGCGTGTGACGATTCTGCCGCCGGAGGCGGGCAACTACACCGACCTGCAAGCGGTCTCGGGCAAGGTCCTCTATCGCAGAATGCCTCGAACCGGAAGCGGTGGCAACCAGAGCGCAGTCGTGTTCTGGGACCTCGAGGAGCGCGAGGAAAAAACCGTCTTGGACGATGCCGACGGGTTTCTCGTGTCCGCGGACGGGAAGAAAATCCTGGCCATGAACAATGGCAGGTTCGCAATTGTGAGCGTGAGCGCGGGCCAGAAGATGGACAAACCGCTGCGCACGTCGGAGCTGGCGACGGTCGTGGACCCGAGAGCGGAGTGGCGGCAGATCTTCAACGACGGTTGGCGGATCATGCGGGATTACTTCTACGACGGCAACATGCATGGCGTCGACTGGTCCGCCATGCGCGATCACTACGGTGAGCTATTGAACGATACTCAAACGCGTTGGGATGTGAATTTCGTGCTGGGAGAGTTGATTGGCGAACTCAACGCCTCACACACCTATCGCCGCGGTGGAGACACCGAATCGGCGCAGCGCCGCGGAGTCGGCCTGCTGGGCGTGAACTGGGCACTCGAGAGCGGAGTCTACAGGATATCTGAGATTGTCGACGGCGCTCCGTGGGACACGGAGGTGCGCTCACCTCTCGCGATGCCGAACACAAATGTAGAGGAAGGCGACTATGTGTTGGCGGTGAACGGCATTCCGCTAGATCCATCTAAAGACCCATTCGCAGCGTTCGAGGGGCTGGCCGGTCAGACGGTGGAACTCCTGGTGAACGACGCACCTACTGCCGACGGGGCCCGACGTGCGCTCGTCAATACAATGCGGAGCGAGGCGCGGCTCAGACACTTGCAGTGGATTGAGTCAAATCGCCGCCGCGTGGACGAAATAAGCGGCGGACGTGTGGGATACGTCTACGTGCGCAGCACGGGCGTCGACGGCCAGACGGAACTGGTACGCCAGTTCCTAGCTCAGTTCGACAAAGAGGCCATGGTCATAGACGAGCGATGGAACAGCGGCGGTCAAATTCCCGACAGGTTCATCGAACTGTTGAACAGGCCTCCGCTCGCCTTCTGGGCTGTGCGAGACGGTAAGGATTGGCAGCACCCGACAACGGGCCATTATGGACCAAAGGTCATGCTGATCAATGGCTGGAGCGGATCGGGTGGAGACGCATTCCCCGACTACTTCAAAAGAGCTGGGCTCGGCCCGTTGATCGGTACCCGCACCTGGGGAGGACTCATCGGCTATACCGGCGTTCCATCGCTTGTCGACGGCGGAAGCGTCATCGCACCGACGTTCAGAATGTACGATCCCAACAGTGATTGGTTCCCCGAGGGGTATGGCGTCGAACCGGACATCAACGTACCCGAAGACCCGACGGCAATTGCGCGGGGCGGTGAGCCGCAGCTGGAACGAGCAGTCGAAGAGGTGCTGCGCCTGCTGGCCGAGGCGCCTTCACCGATTCCGGATCGTCCAGCCTACGAAAATCGTACGGCGCGGAGCGGCAGGGGGAACTGACGAATAATCACGGGCACGCCGGCTCGACGATCAGGCCTTCATAAATCGGGTCGGCGTAGTTGCCTCCATTTTCATATTCTTCGTTCCAGACCTTTTGTCCGTCGATGATCTTGTAGAGGAAGGGGCTCCTCAACAGCCTCTCCAGATGCCACCGCCCTTCCCTGCCTTCGAAGATCTCAATGGACTCTCCGTAACCCATTAGACCTGGGACGTCCGTCCCCGAACCCTGAGGGCATACATCGAGCCCCTCGTGCGATACATTGATCAGCTTGTGTCCCATCTCATGGGCCATGGTTCGGCGGGCGGGTCGCGACCTCTGAAACGATATCACTCCTCTCAAACGCTCCGGGATGCGATCGGCGAAGAGATACGGCGGAAATGATATGGCAGAGGTTGGCGAAGTGACCTTCACCCACTCGTTGTTCTCGTCCCTTTCGAACCAGGCAACCGTCAGATCAGAGAGGGGGATGATGTAGATAGTCCGCTCAGGCGTCTCTTCGTTGGCCAAGAACATGTTGAGAATGTTCTCCAACCGTTCCGGCAGCACTTCCTGCTCGTAGTCCATCGATTCGTAAAAGTCCAATTCCATGTCGGCGGTTGGTTCGTTCGTGGATTCACCGGATGCCATCCCGGACCAGCTCTCGGGATAGTCGACCTCATAAGCCCTGAGCAGGTTCAGTTGCACACCATAGGCTCGGAATATGTCATCGGCCGTGGTGAACTCTTCTTTCAACTCTTCCCACGTCACCTCTGTGTTGTCGGTGCTGAACATCACAACGTCGACAGTTAGCACTCCCTCTTCCAAAGGTTTGTTGAGTCCGGTGATGTCGTGTTCTCCGATGAACTCTACAGTCTCCGCGGGTTCGGATTCTCCAGTGCACGAACCACCCACAAAGGCCGCGGCGAACACGACGATCAACATTGGAACAGATGGTCTACTCAAGATCATCAATGCCTCTGTGTAGGAAGAGTGTGGCTGCCGCGGTGTCTGAGGTCGGCAGTCGATCTGAAAATGTACCAGGCCGACGCGACAAAGCCGATGGCCTATTTGAGAATTTGGGTAGTTTTACCAACCATGCAGCCCGTTACGCTCGACTGACTCAACATTGCCGCACTGCTCACACTATCAGCCATGGCAACATTTGGAGCGTCTGGATGTACGAACCACTGAAAGAAATCAACAGCCGTCCGAAACCGTTCGAGTATTATACTGCAAGCGACTTGTGGACAAACGACCACACGTCGAAGAAGATGCTCGAGTACCACCTGAACGAATCGCTGGACCTTGCATCCAGAAACCCTGAGTTCGTTGATCGCTCGGCAAATTGGATAGCATCACGATTCGGATTGGATGAGAACACAGCCGTCGCAGACTTTGGGTGCGGACCGGGCCTCTATACGACTCGGTTTGCGCGGACCGGCGCTGATGTCTTGGGCATCGACTTTTCCGAACGATCGATACAGCATGCACGGGAAACGGCAAAAGGTGAAGGACTGAGCATCGACTATGTATGTCAGGACTACCTGGAATTCGAAACCGACAAGCGGTTCGATTTGATCACGATGATCTGGTGCGACTTCTGCGCTTTGAGCCCGACTCAGCGTGGCGACTTGCTCGCCAAGTTCCGCAGGTTTCTCAAAGAGGGTGGCTCGGTGATGATGGACGTTCACTCTCTGATCGTTTTCGACCAGAAGGAAGAGTCCGCCACGTACGAATTGAACCAGCTAGACGGTTTCTGGTCTCCAAATCCTTACTACGGTTTTCTGAACTCTTTCAAATACGAAGACGAGAAGATCTTGCTCGACAAATACACGATAGTCGAACAGTCCCAGATTCGGACCGTCTACAACTGGATCCAATGTTTCAGCCCCGAGTCAATTCAGGCGGAGTTCGCCGAGCATGATCTGCAAGTCGAGGAACAATACGCGGACGTCGCCGGCACAGCTTTCAGTCCTGACACCACGGAATTCGCAATAGTTGCTGGCAACGAAAGGAAGAAGACGTGATGGAACAAACCCAGGCAGCTGAAATCATGATGCAAGGTGTTGTCTGAAGCGAAGCGGTACTCCTGGCCGTGAGTCAGGACCTCGATATGGATCACGAGTTCGTTGGTCAGGGGCTCGCGAGTCTGTTCGCAGGCGGGATCGGTAACACGGGGTCTGTGTGTGGCGCCGTCATAGGAGCCACCATGGCAATTGGCCTCAAGAAAGGAAGAGCCGACTCGATGGAAGGGATCATGGGCAACCTGGCTCTGGCCGGTGAGTTTCGCCGCCGTTTCGAAGCAGAGGTTGGCACCATCTCCTGCCGGGAGCTCACAGGGGTTGATTTCACCACTCCAGAGGGCCTGGAACAGTACATGAACTCCGACAAACCAACGACGGTCTGCGCATCGGCGGTTAACACTGCGCATCGGCTAGCAGTGGAGATTTTGACAGAAAGCGAGTGAGGGTTAGGTCTCAGTCCGCTCCAGTGCTACGACCATCCTGTCAAGGGGAACAACACATCATGCAATACAGGGTCGTTTTGCTGGTCATAGTCACGCTGATCGTGCTTCCGTGCACCTGGACGAGCGCCCAAGAACAGGACGATCTGGCCGAGTGGAACAACCGCATTCGCCGGGAGAAGTTCGACCTCGTTCTCCCGGAAGTCATGAGACATAACGACGTCGATATGTGGATCCACGTAATGAGGGAGACAATCGACGATCCCTTCGGTGCGGAAGAATTCGGAAGCACGTCTGGCGTATTCGTGTTCTCCGACAGGGGCGGCGATCGGATCGAGCGCGCGATTCTCGGTCGACGCTGGGGAGACTCTCATGCCGGCGAAACCTGGCGCGTGCATTGGGATACGAGAATCGTCGACGAGTGCGAATGCTTCGACATTGTTGACGAGGCGGTGCTGGTGCGGCAGCCGCCGGGAGGACCCGAGACCGAGTACGACTACAGATTCGAGGGACTCGGCGAATTCGTTCGAGAGCGTGACCCGCAGCGAATAGCTCTCAATTTCAAATACGAGTTGGGCCCCTACCCCACCACAACACGAGCGCAAGACGGCCTTTCGCATACTGACTATTTGTTGTTGGCTGAAGAGCTTGGCGAGAAATACGCCAGCAGAATCGTCTCATCCGAACGAGTGATGGTCGACTACATAGCCGGGAAGGTGCCGAGCGAGATCGAGCTGCTGAAAGAGATCCGCGCTGACGAAGACGACCGTGTCAGAGCTGCATTCGCGGAGATAGTGCCAGGCGTAACAAAGAACCGCGACGCGGGGGTTACGGTCTTTCGCCGAAGAGGCACAGGCGTGTCGCAGAGAGGGCGCACGCCCGGTCACGAGAACGTCGTGATTCAGGGAGGTGACATCGTTGCAGCGCCGAGCCAAGGCACCTTTGCCTACGTCCTCCGCCCCGGTGAGACCGAACCGCCGGAGGACATTCAGAAGTTATGGACAACGTACCAACTGGTCGACGGGATTCTCGCCGAGACCATCAAGGTGGGGTTGACCCCACGCGAGATAGTCGCCAACTACTCGTCGAGATTCGAGGATGAGGGCATCATCCTCCGGGACGGGCAACTGCACCTATTCGATGTGCGGAACGATTTCGGCGCCTACACCGCCGGGTTCGACCCGGCGAAAACGCATCTCAATATCGACTGTCATGCCATGGGCAAGGGTGCCCGCGAACGCAAGTTCGAAAACTATTTTGGCCCCCGCATCGGCTCAAACGGCCCGGAATGGATGTGGGACGTCCCGCTCCCACCGAATCACCACCTCGTACTGGAATACTTCATTTACATGCCATGGCCCTCGACCGACCATGCGGACCAGTACCTGTTTTGGTGGAATCACGAGCAAGTGCTGGCCACGGAGAACGGCGTGGAGTATCTGTCTCCGCCGCAGGAGAAATTGATACTGATCAGGTAGGGTCTATTGGCTAGTAGCCCAGCGCCGACGTCTCCCTTCGCACGTCCCCGGCCGCAATCAGGACCCCGGTGTCTGGGGCGCGATAGCTAACCGTCGGCGCACAGGCATGCCAGTTCCAAAGACCCCATGACTCAACATTGTGCCCCAGTCGAGCTAGAGCCTCGAACGTCTCGGAGGGAATTCTTCCTTCCAGCCTGAGCAGCGCCTGATTGTCGTTCACTGCGGTGCCGGTACCTGGGAAGTTGTAGCTGCCAAACCTCGGCTGGTCGACAGCCTGTTCTGGCGACATCCCCCACACGACGACGTTTAAGAATACCTGGAGGAGCGATTGAATTTGCTGGTCTCCACCCGGGGTGGACAGGCCCATGAATGGACGTCCGTCTTTCATGATGAGAAGCGGGCTGTTGGTGTTTCGCGGCCGCTTGCCAGGTGCCATCACGTTCGCCAACGTCGCGTCCAGGTTAAACTGCTCCATGCGTGCACCGAGCCCGAAACCCCAGCCGGGGATCATCGGCGTGCTCAGGTGGCCATCACTCTCGGTCATGGAGAACAGGTTCCCTTTCGAGTCGATGACGTTGAGTGATGATGTATCGAAGGAGTTCTCCTCTCCCTCTCCTCCCTCCCCTCCGCCTCCTCTCCCAAACGACCGCGGCGATTCCTCCGCAATCGGAGCCATGCCAACCGGATCGCCCCACGGCGGCATGTCCTGAAACGCCTGGTTTTCGTCAACGAGCCCGAACCGGAGTCTTGCATATTCCGCCGAATAGAGCGAAGCCGGGATATCCACCATGTCGGGGTCGGCCACCCACCTGTGACTGTCCGACATAGCCAAGTCGATAACCTGCGACAACATGTGTATATACTCGGCGGTGTTGAAGCCCAGCGAATTGAGGTCCACCCCGTTGAGCATGTTCAGGATCAATATCATCCGAGGCCCCTGCGACCAGCCATCACCCGCATACACGTCGTACCCCAAGAACGATGAGTGTAGCGGCGCCATCCACTTCCCCTCGTAGCCGGCCAGGTCGTCGTAGGTCACCAGTCCTCCGTGCTCACGGAAAAACTCGCCAACTGCCCTTGCTGGTTCCCCTGCGTAAAAGGCGTTGCGAGCCGCATTGATCCCCGCGGACCGATCGGCGCCTGCACCTGACGCTTCTGCCTCAGCATCCATCATATATCTGATGAGCTTGCCGAGATCTCTGTTGACCATGAGATCACCCAAGTGCCGCTCCCCAACTCCGTGTTGGAACCAGAACTCCTGGTTGTACGGAAAGCGAAGCACATTTTCCGCCTGATCTTCCAACAACCATTTCTGCATCTTGTAGAGGTGATAGCCGTTCTCGGCGACGTCGAGCGCAGGTTTCGCAGCTTCCGTGAAAGTGATCGTGCCATAGCGTTCCAGGGTGGCCAACCAGACATCTACATCGGCGGGCACGAGGGCCGTGTTGATCGGGGTTTTGCCGTGCTCGAGAAAGTGCTCGAGTGTCGCGGCAGCAGGGCTCGTCCCTGCCCCAACACGGGTTACCACGCGATCCTCGTCCGCACTGTACAGAATCAACGGCGCAACGCCTGTCCAACCGGCGTAGCCCATCTTCGTAACCTTGAGCACCATCGCGGCAGTAACTCCCGCGTCGAAGGCATTGCCCCCCGTCTTGAGCGTCTCTATCCCGGCCATGGTAGCCAGGTAGTGGCCCGTGGCTACGACGCCGTTGGTGCCCATGACCCGGGGACGCATTGCCTCGATGTTGTGCGAATCGTAGACGTGCCCGTAGCTCTCGAACGGCTCGATCGTCTCGAAGACTCCAGTTGGCTCGATACGCCGCTCGACATGAGGCAGGTACATCGCCAGTGCCAGGCCGGCACCTGCGAAAGTACAAAAAAGCACGAGCACGGGTAGTAGTATGGGTCGTGTCCTCATGGCGTTCACCCTCTGTCCGTTGTTATCAATTCGGTGTGGCCGCTACCACAAACCAATCCAAAAAACACAGGTCGGGCAACAGTACCCTCGAGGGCCGTCCCATCACAGAGCGCGCATACTTCAGGATCGTAGGAACAGAGCTAGCAATCCGCCCATATGTGCTGCATCTTTGCCGCTCATGACAGACGCGATGAACCGACTGAACTCCGCCCTTTCCGATCACTACGCAATCGAGCGAGAGATCGGCGCTGGTGGCATGGCGTCCGTCTACCTTGCCGAGGACTTGAAGCACCACCGCAAGGTGGCAGTGAAGGTGCTGCGGCCCGACCTTGCCGCCACTCTCGGAGCCGCGCGGTTTCTCCGTGAGATCGACGTTGCCGCCCAACTGAACCATCCTCATATCCTGCCCCTCCTGGACTCAGGTACCGCCGATGGGTTCCTCTACTACGTCATGCCGTATGTTGCGGGCGGCTCTCTTCGTGGACGACTTCTCTCTGCTGATACGCTACAAACCGACGAGGTCGCTCACATCGCGCAAGACGTAGCCCGCGCGCTCGAACATGCGCACCGACTCGGGGTGGTTCATCGAGACGTCAAGCCGGAGAACATCCTCTTCTCGGAAGGACTTGCCGTCGTGGCGGATTTTGGGATTGCCAGAGTCTTGGGTAGCGTCAGCCGCGACGCACTGACCCGGAGCGGATTTCCGCTCGGCACACCGGGATACATGAGTCCGGAACAAGCCTCGGGGAACACAGAACTCGATGCGCGGACGGACGTCTGCAGTCTTGCGTGTGTGATTTACGAGATGCTGATCGGAGAAACGCCGGGGGTTTGGTCCACTCCTGATGAGGTGAGAGTCGGAAGGTTCCTGGAATTGTCACAGGGTCACCGTGAGTTGCTTGACCGACTGCCAGGCAGAGTGGAGCAGGTGTTGGTCAAAGCTCTCGCTCTAAGGCCAGCTCACAGATTTGCGACGCCAGGCGAGTTTACAAACGCACTACAGGTCGTTTTCGAACCTGGCGCCAAGCTCCGAGACACAGAGGTGCAACAGATCCTTGGCCGAGCTGCCGAGCTCGCGGTCGATCCATCGGCCGAGGAAGGTGTGCTTTCGATCGGCGGCGTAGAACAAGCTGCCGCTGAAGTCGGGATTTCTCCGGCAATGGTTCGCGAAGCAGCACAGGCTATCGATAGGCCACAGCCAGGGATAGTGCGGGGTGGGTACCTGGGCGTGACCGGAATGGTCGAGCTAGAACAGACCATCAATGTGACCCCGTCACTGCGAGAGTACAGTGCCATGCTGGAGGAGCTTCGAAAGAGCATTGGCGAGGCGGGGCGAGTCAACGAGACCTTTGACCAGTCGTTCTTCTGGGAAGGGCGGCTACCCACCACTTCGAGCCGTAAGGTTCAAGTCACGGCGACCCTGAATGAGGGACTGTGCACACTCCGGATTGTGGAGCACCGGGGTGAGGACATGGCAGTAGCGATCGCGTCACTCGTCGGCGGGACCGCCCTCGCGGTCTTCGCCCAGGTGGCTGTTATGGCAGTAAGCGATGGTGCAGTGCTTCCTGCCTTCTTGGCGGGGGCAGCGACCTGGTTCGGGCAGTACGGCGCGGTTCGCACACTTTACGGTCGATTCATCAAGCGGCGACATCAAAAACTCCGGGGACTCTTGAAACGACTCTCGCGCATTTTGACCGGACCAGAGATGCCTGCATTCAACGGAGATACGGCAGACTGAGCCAAGGATGATCTTGAGCCACAGAAAAACGACCCTCTCGAGCCTACTTCTGATAGCTCTGAGTTCGGGTTGTGACACGGTTGCTCCAGAAGCCGAACCTGACACGACCGGCGGCAATGAGAGCAGCGAAACCATTGAATACCAATTTTCGGACTCGGTAACGTGGGTATCGTCAGCCCGGCCTCCTGGGGGCAGCCTCAACATCGCCAGGACAACGAGCGACGGGCGGTCATCGGAGACAACTTACCTGACCGACTCGCCGTACAACGACTACAAGCCCGTCATAAGCCCTGACGGTACGAAGATCGCATTCTTCAGAGCATACAGCGAAGGGGACGATTTCTTTCTCTGGAATACGGCAATCTGTGTGATGAACGCGGACGGCAGTGGCCTGAGAGAATTGACGGGCCACGAGTTCATGAACACCGAACCGTACTGGACCCGCGACGGCTCCAATCGTATCACGTGGTCGCGGATGGTACACCACTCCGAAGGATCAGAGGGCACGTTCGTGTATTGGACTTCTGCTGACGCTTCGCCGGGCGAAGAACAGCAGATCTCGGCGACGGGATTCGAGTGGAGTAACAGTAACCTCCAAGACGGGCGCGTGTTCGTGCTGAGAACTGGCGAGTACTTCCTGATGACTCCGAACCCGGGTGGTGCCCCGTCTTACGATCGCATCAGCTACCCGGACTCCTATCACTATCTGCACAAGGTCACCATCTCCAACGACGAGACCAAGATTGCGTACATGAAGTCGGAGCCTGGGGACACCGACTCCTATCGGCCCGCTGAGATTGTCTGCGCCGATTTCGACGCATCGGCCCCGGCGATCACGCGTGAGGTGGTATTTGTACCGAAGGACGAATCGAAGTTCAGCTGGTACGTCAGCTTCTCACCTGACAACGGATATCTGATCTACGCCGAAGACGGCAAAATCATGTTGTACGATGTCGCCGCCGAAGCAACGGTACGGATTTCGACAATTAGCAACATCTACTACGCATACCCCACTTTCCAGGGTACCGTGAAGTAACCTGCACCGACTATCAAGAGAGAGAATCACAATGGTCACTGCGATTATGCTCGCCGCACTGCTTCAGGTCCCGAGCCCAACCCAGGAACTCGCTCCCGGAGCACAGTACGACCCGAACATCCCGACACTCGATGAGGTCGTTGGCCACGACTTTCGGGAGAAGATCACGGCGCCCAACGAAGTCGTTCGATACATGGAGGCCCTGCACGCGGCCGCTCCGGAAAGAACCCGCATGATTCGTTATGGAGAGACCTGGGAGGGACGACCTCTCATAGCGATTGTCATCGGGACTCCTGAACGGATAGCCGACCTGGATGCCGTCAAATCCGATCTGTACCGCCTACGCGATCCACGAGGCCTCTCTGATGCCGACGCTGAAGCCCTTTTGGCCCGACTGCCAGTGATGACGATGATCATGCACGGGATTCACGGGAACGAGTCAACACCTTCGGGCGCGGCAATGGCCGAAGCATACCATCTGCTGGCGAGCCGAGGGGACCCCGACATCGAGATGGTTTTCAGAGAAAGCCTCGTGCTCATCGAGCCTATGGAAAACCCCGATGGACGGGCACGATTCGTATATGAGAACGGCATAGCCCAATCCCGCTGGCCGGATCCGGACTCATGGTCGGCCGAACACGATGCACCGTGGCCCGGGGGACGGGGCAATCACTATCTCTTCGATTTGAATCGCGATTTGTTCAGGCAAAGCCAGGCGGAAACACAGAGCAAGGTCAAGCTCTTTCTGGAATTTCCGCCACACATTGTTGCCGATCTGCACGAGATGGGCGGCAACTCGACATACTTTTTCCCGCCGACCGCTCCGCCATCGAACCCGCTCTTCATGGAACCGCAGATTTTGCTCATGGACGTGTTTGGGGCCGACATCGCTGCGGCGTTCGACGCGAGGGGGTTTGCCTACTTCAACCGGGATACCTACGACCTGTTTTATCCAGGCTACGTCGACATGTGGCCCATGGCCCACGGCGCCCTGGGAATGACATACGAGCAGGCATCCCCCCGCGCATTGGTGTTCCGTAGAGCCGATGGCGACCTCATGAGTTACGGTGACGGCGTGACGCACCATTTCACGGCGGCCATTCAAACCATGGTGACAGCGGCGCGGAACCGTGACCAAATCCTGCGGGATTACCTGGAATTCCGCAGGGACGGAATTCGCGGGAGCGGCATGGGCCCCGCGGAATATGTGCTGACAGGAGACGACCCGGGCATGGTCGAGCTATTGGCAAGGAACATCGTGCACAATGGCGTTGAGGTATTTCATGCTTCCGGACCGGTCCGGGTAGGAGACCGCACTATCCCCGAGGAAGGCACATACATCGTTCCGCTCACTCAACCCGCATCCCGAATGGCTCGAATGCTTCTCGCGACTGACGTGCCAATGGACGAGGAGTTTCTACAGCGGCAGGAGGAGCTCAGGGCCAACAGGGAAGACTCAGAGATATACGATGTGACAGCCTGGAGCCAATCGCTGCTCTGGGACGTGGAGGTACTGGAAGCTGCGCGTGCTACCGACGCGATCGGAGATCCCGTTGCATGGCAAAAGGAACTAACGACCGCAGTACTCCCTTCGGCCGAAGTTGCGTATCTCCTGCCGTGGAGCACCAATACAGCCGCAGCTGTCGCAGAGGCTCTAAGGGAAGGAATACGTGTGCGGACTGCGGGTGGGGAATTCGTGCTCGGGGGTCGTCGGTACAGATTGGGAACGGCAATCGTGCGCGTGGCCGAAAACGGGCCCGATCTGGCTCAGATGCTGGGGCGCATTGCCGGAAGCACCGGTGCTGAGGTTATCGCGGTAGACGACTCCTACGTGCGGGAAGGAACCTCGCTGGGAAGCCGCAGAGCACGGGCCCTGAGAGAGCCTCGCGTACTCTTGGCTTATGACGAGCCTGGCTCGAGTCTCTCAGTGGGATGGGCTCGCTACGTATTGGAACGGCGGTACGGTCAACGCACGACTATCGTTCGTGCCTCGAGGATCGGTCGGACTGTCCTGGCCGATTATGACGTGATCGTCTTCCCCAGCGGGAACTACGGATCGGTTGTCGGGAGCGGGCTGGTGGGCAGGCTCCAGCAATGGATGCGTGATGGCGGCACAATGATAACCCTCGGAAACTCGACACGGTGGGCGGCACAGGAAGATGTAGGACTACTGGACGCGACAATCGAACGAAAGGTGGCAGAGCTGCAGGATCCGACCCTCCGAAGCAGGATACTCCGAAGCAACCCATCGACTATCTCGAAGCCATAGAACCTGTGGATGAGGCACCCGAGTATGTACCTGGTGCGATCCTCAGAGCCGTCCTGGATACCACTCAATGGCTCGCGTCAGGCACTGATGGCGAAATCGGAGTCTTCGCAGAGCGGAACCTCATCCTCTCGCCCATGACCCTCGACAACGGGAGAAACATTGTGCGTTTCGCGCCGCTCGAGGACCTGGTCATGAGCGGGGTTGTCTGGCACGATGTTCGGCCACAGTTGGCCAACAAGGCCTACATGGTTCATCAACCCGTGGGACGAGGTCAGTTGGTGGCCTTCACGGAAGATCCGAACTATCGAGCGTACACGGAATCCACGATGCTCCTGTTCATGAACGCGGTGTTGTTAGGCCCAGGGAGATGATCAACAGGAACTCCGTTGCACGAACCGAGGTATCACCCATGAGCAGCGTACTAGAGTAGTGTTCCGCGTCGATCGGAGGGTGCAATGAAAAATGCGACGGTCACGGGCAATTGGGCGCTTTGCGCGATTCTGGTGATCGTATCGGCGTGTTCCGGGAAACCGCAGGACACGTCGGGCCCTGAGCCGGTCTATCGCGATCTGATTACCGAATCCCAGCTGTCGGAGGTGGATGCGATCAATGCATACACGGCTGTGCAACAGCTGCGTCCGCGGTGGCTGCGTTCCAGGGGCCCGACATCCATGAGCCAGCCGATGGGAACCCTGCCTGCGGTCTACGCGGACAACATGCGCTTGGGTGACATCTCTGCATTACAGGCTATCCCGATCGCCGAGATTGCCGAGATCCGTTATATCAGCGCCGCCGATGCAACCACCCGCTGGGGAACCGGTGTCGCGGGTGGTGTGATCGAAATAATCCGCAAGAGAAGAAAGACGAAGGGCTAGCCGGCCGATCCGTCGAACATCCAACCCATGATCCACCAGCGTTCACCATCGTGGAATAGAGTTATGGTGTTCACGCCACGGGTGTACGGTACCCCACCCTGTTCGCGGGCGGTCGCATAACTGCTCCACACATGCACCATATTGCCCGAACTCTTCACTTCACGGCCGGTCTCCCACTCCCAGAAACCCTCTGAGCGTGGCGCGTTGTCACCGTAGTAGCCATCCAAAGTCATGACGTTCACAAATGGCGTGCCCGCAGAGTCAACGTTGGCAATTGCGACCCAAGCATCAGGATGATGGAGTGAGCGATCGCGCTCCTGGTCAGGGCTTTCCCCGGCTGGACCCGATACCACCTCGTAGTAAGCAGCGATGATCCCATCAATCGTAGCGACGTCTTCGGGAAGCGGTTCCGGCTGCACGGCCTCGACTGCGTTTGGCGTTTCCTGAAGAACCTCGCCTTCCGTGCATGCCGCAATTCCAAATGTGAGCGTCACAGTACAGGCGCCCAAGAAGGTTCTGCGCAGCTTATCGATCATGGTTGGACTCCCACCGAAATTTCATTTGGTTACCACCTGCCCCCACGCCCTCTCCAGTACTGGTCTAGTACCCGTATGAACTCGGTGGCCGAAAGATCCTCTCCACGTCGCCACGGGCTGTGGCCGATCCAGCAGTGCCGCTTCCTACGACCGTACTCAAAGCTCGCGCGCGGCGCAGGATCGCTGAGATCCGCCATGGCCTCTTCCATCAGCTCAACCGCATTGTTGAGGTAGTACGAGTCCATATCTCCAAGCAACGTGAAGCTTGCCAACCAGGTCGCGGCCGATATTGCTCCAGTTGTTGACCAGGTGATGCGTCAGATCCCAGTTCTCTTTCCAGTACTCTGCCACATCGCGATCGATCTCGCCGGTGACTCTGTCCCAGATAGGCGCAGCATACCCATCGTCGCCGACAGGGGAAAACAGAGCTTCCCAGATGGCCCACTGCCCGCCCGACCTGCCATTTGGCCCGACTGCGCGCTCGTACCCCATCTCCTGTCGGATAGTTGAAACGAGAGTACCGTCCGGCCGCCTGTTGTTGGGGCGCTCCACCGACGTCCACTCATTCCGGTCTTCGTAGGCATTGTCATCTTCGTAGACGTTCACAATCTGGTACCAATTGAAGTCGACCGGGTCCGGGCACCAACCCCACGTGCCGCCAAAGTACTCCGGATTCAGAATCTGAATCGCGAGGGCCTCCCATCCTCCTGTCGACCCACCGGCCAACGTGCGCGCCCACGGCTCGGCAATGATCGGAAATTCTTGCTCCAGATAGGGGATCAACTCCTCGGTAAACGCGTCACCGTAAGGCCCAACGTTGGCTGAATTCACCGAGTGCCCGGTGTCGTAATAAGGGTTCGCGTCCCGGACCGATACAAGTATCATCTTCGGGCTGTTTCTGGCTCTCCAAAACTCGGAGAACCCCGCATAGCGCCCGCGCCCTTCCTGAGGTTCATCGGAGTAGCTGTACGGTGCTCTTTCGCCTGGGAAGTGACCCGTCATATACAACACCGGATACCGCCTGTTCGGATTCCGCATGTAATCCGACGGGAGGAGGACGTTTGCGCCGATGTACATGTCCTGGCCCCAGAAGGTGGACAGTGCGTCGCTCCGGATCTTCACGAACCTGACAAACTCTCCGCGGTCGGGAGGGTTGCCCTGCTGCATCGATCCGCCTTCCGGCACTGGGTGCGTCGGCGGGATAACCTGACTGATCTCCAGATCGATACTGCCACCGCCATCGATTCGCACCTGCTGGGGTTCGCTCTTCGCATTGCCTGGCGCTCTCCAAGGACTTTGTCCGGCGCCGGAGTTGAGATGCATCTCTACTACGTGGCCATCAGCGCGATTGAATGTCGTGAAAACGTTCAGGAAGGCCTGGACCGTGTAGTCTCCGGGTGGCACTTTTGAGAAGTCGCCAAGTGGATGGCCGATTACCCCTTCGCCTCCGGGCACTATGGTTACCTCTTCCCCACCCTCGAGGTCTCTCACTTCGACACCCCAAAATGGGACGCCACGCACTCCAACCTGCTGCCGCGGCTCGGATTCGTTCTCACTTGTGAGAATGACGTACGCCCTGCCTACTATAGGCACCTCCAAACCCAACGCATCAATTTGTTGAGCGGCAGAATCGGTGAGTTGGATATTGAATGTTGGTGCCTTGGTGCCAGACGACGACGGTGCACACGCCGCCACAGCAACCAGAAGTAACACGCAAAGGGCTAATCTCTTCATCTGGTGCCTCGGATTCTTCTCGAGTGAGTTTGCATGAATAGCGCCTGGCTCAAAGTGCGCTGAGATACTCCTCCCCAGCTGCCACAACCCGCGCCATCGCCGACTCGATCGAGGCCAGCGTCTCCTGCGACGATCCTCCCACCTCGATATCGTAGGTCGTCTTCAGTGCGTCTCTGTACCAATCCAGCCACGCCCGCAAAATCATAACCTGTTCGGCACGGTCTTCGCCTCCCGCTATCGCCTCTTGGCTCAGTTCGTATTCGGCTTCGAGACGTGCGAGTGCCGCAGCCTCGAGTTCGCGTATCATGAACCGAGCAGTCTCGCCATCGGCCGAGGCCAGGGTCATCGCCGTGACAGTAGTGCTCACACCCACATTGGCCAGCGTGAATGCGGACACTTTCTCGATCCTGTCTCCATCGGTGTGATAGAACTGATCCGTGAAATGCCAAAGGAGGAGGGCGGGAATGTCCGCCCGCAAGAACGGCACGTGGTCGCTGCCACCCTCGTAAGGATTCGTTTTTACTACCCAACCGGTCTCCGCCGATTGATCCAGGCAACGCCCTAGTACGAAGTCGTTCAGATAATGCGGCGTCAGTTGGTCCACAGACAGCCGGCGTCGCCCCGAGTGCCACCACTCAGTATGTTGGTCTTCACCTCGCGTCCAGATCGTAGATGGGTCGGGCATCTTCTCTATGAGAAATGTGCCGCCGGTCTTCTCCGTATCCTCACCGACCATGTCGAGGCTCACTCCCCAGCGAATGTCGGCGGCGCGTTCGGGGTCGTCCTCGATGTAACGACGAGTGGAGGCAATTTCATCGCCCCAGAGCATCGAGATAGTGCGTTCCGGCTGAAAGCTGCCGCTCCGAACTAGTTCTCCCAATACACGGGCGATTTCCGCTTGAGCGGCAACTCCAGATGCATTGTCGTTCGCTCCCGGTTCCTGTACGTGCGCGCTGAGGACAAACCGTTCGTCGGGGCTGGTGCGTCCTTTGACGTCGGCAATCAGCTCGAGTTCATCCGCTTCGTAGATCTCTGTTTCCAGATGCACGCGCACCCGTACCGACCCACCTTCCACCGCTTGCAGGAGGCGTTCACGCGCTGCAAAGGAAAGCCTCAGGCCCCACGACTGGAGTTCCGTGTCTAGCGGGATCCAACTGAACTGAATCGAGTTCTGGTTGATCTCAGGCCGTGTGTACTCCGGCATGCTGTAAGAGAGCACACCCAGGGCACCGCGATTCTGAACGGCTTCCCTGAACAGGTTGCCCACTCTCGTCTCGCCGAACGCGATCTTCCCACGAACATCGAGGCCCTCGAACCGTTCCGCCGAACCGTCTCCCACATGAACCAACTCTGCCTCGACCCCATCAGGGGGCGTCGAATATGAGTTGATCGCTATCATGTTCATGTTCGTGGAGTAATCCAATAACGCACCACCGTCCGGCCCCAGGAGTTCCAGTAATCCGGAAGTCGGCTCCCAGGTAGGCCCGTCCATTGCTCTGTGTTGAATTCGATAAGTTAGAGTAGCGCCTGGTGCAGCCTCTTCCTCAACGACGTAGCCGGCCGATGTCAGCACCTCCACTACTCGTTCGATAGTTGCGTCAAATCCGGAGTTGCCAGGCAGCCGGAACGTTCCTTCGGTGAAGGCGACAATCTCCTTCGCCCTGTCGCCCGAGTACTCAGCACGCGCATCGTCGAAGAAACGCTGGATTGTCGGGTCGCTTGGCCGCTGGGTACGACTTGCGTCAACAGTGCATGCCGCGAAGCCCACCATCTGACAAGACAAGAGAGCGAACGCTGCCAATCTTCTCATTTATGATCTTCCCTTCAGTTCGTTTGGTTCAGGCCTCAATACCGCCAGCTGCTGATATCGGCACCCGCCGGAGCCGTGCGAAGCATATGCTCCTTCATCTGCGGGAGGAAGCGCTGAATCACGGTGCGGCCTTGGATTCGCAGGGGTTCGCCGTGCACGCCGGTCCAGCAATGCTCGTAGCGGTCTCCGTACTCGATGTGGCCGGCGTAATATGGCTCCTGGGTACTCTCGAGGAAATCTTCCATGAGATAGACAGCGTTGTTGAGGTGCCAGCTGTCCATGTCTCCCGTGTAGATGTGAAGTTTGCCGACCAGTTTGGGTCCGAGTGTAGCCCAATCCCGTTCGAGGATGTAGCGCAGATCGTAGTTTTCCCGCCAGAACTCGGCGACCTCGCGATCGATATCTCCCGTGAGCGGATCCCAGATTGGCGCAGGATAGCCGTCGTCCCCAACGGGGCTGTACACCGCCTCCCAAATCGCCCACTGTTGGCCGGACCGGCTCTTGCTGCCGAGCACCATCTCCCAGTGCATGTCTTCCTCCACCGTGACGATGGGATGGCCCAACCAATTGCGGCCTGAGATTTTCGGCGTCCGCTTCCAATCGCTCTCCATGAAGTAGGCGTTGTCGTCGTTATAGATGTCGATCATCTCGTATTGGCGGAAATCGATAGCGTCTGGGCAGAACGACCATGCGCCATTGAACTCGTCGGGGTAGAAGATCTGTTGACCCAACACCTCCCATCCGCCAGTCGAGCCTCCGTACATGGCGCGTGCCCAACCCTCACCGATGCCTCGGAACCTCTCCTCCAAGTAAGGGATCAGCTCGTGTGCGATTGCGTCACCGTACGGTCCCACGTTTTCCGAATTGACTGCATACGAGTCGTCGTAAAACGGATTGGCATGTTCGATCTTCACGATCAACATCCGCGGGAAATCATTGGATGTCCATCGTTGGTAGAGCTTGTACGCGTACTCCGCTCGCGTTCGATCGAACCCCGTCAGATCCGGTGTGGGAGGCGTAACACGAAGCTCTGGAAAACCTCGGGGGAAGTGACCATGGTTGACCACCAGCGGGTATCGTGCTTCGGGGTGATCGTGGAACCCGTACGGAAGGAGCACGTAAGCTCCCAGGTACATTGGCCGGCCCCAGAACGCACTCAGTAGCTCGCTCTGAATCCGTACATGTTTCACCCACGGAGTGTCCTCCGGAGCCGGGATTGGTGGAATCACCTGGTCCAACTCAACCCTTACAGTTCCGCCTCGCGACGGATCCAGCCTGACCGTTTGCGGGGTACTGTAGAAGTTTCCGGGTTTTGTGTTCCAATGTTGGCCTTCGCCCTGGTCCGGAGGCATGCTGACAGTGTGTCCGTCTCCTCTCACAAACGTCTCATACCGGTTCAACACGGCCTGCACTCGGTATGATCCAGGAGGCAGATCTGCCAGGCTGCGTATCGGAAACCCGAATGTGGATGCGTCCACGACGGTTGTCTGATTTGGCTGCAATCCAACTACATCGATACCGAACCCAGCTTGTGTCCCGGGATCGTAGATCCGGTACTGGAATCTCGGCTCGTCTCCCGGCCTGCTGGAAATGATGAGGATGATTCGGCCGTCCTGGGCATCCGCGCTCACCTCTCGCGGAAATGAGATCTCGAATCGGACACCCTGTTGCGTCCGAAGTGTGGTGAAACCAACCAGAAAGACGAACAGCAACAGGGGCGCCGCGGCGGTTGGCAGGAGCCGGAAAGCCACGCGCCTGGCGGAAAGCGTTGACGGCATGGAAGGCCTGCCCTTCGGAAGAGGAAAACTGCCGAGAGAAGCTCGGCCTTTTGGCCGAGCTTCTCCCAGGTTAAAGGTCAGCGATTGATGTTCGGGTTGTTCAGATATTCCACTTCCGGCAGTGGGAAGCAGATCTGATCGCTATACACACCACCGTGGTAAGCGTCTGTACCGGGCGCAGGCACGAGCGTGAGGTTCAACCGCTCTAGGTCCTGCATGTGTTGACCCTCTAGGAACAGCTCTGCTGCCCGTTCGTAGATCAGCTGATTCCTGATTTCGACCGGGTCAGCGCTGACGAAGTCAGGCAGGCCAACCGCGTCGTGTAGCACGTTGATTATGTCCACCGCATCCTGCAGTTGACCGGCTTCGAGCGCAGCCTCTGCCATAATCAACTGGGCCTCCTCCCATGTAGCTACAGGAACGGGACTTTCGAGGCTAGTGTACTTCGTGGTGCTCCACATGTCGATGGTCGTAGCCGGGGCCTGAATGCCAAGGTCGACTGCTACCACGCGGGGATCATCCACTCCCGCGAACTGCATGTTCCGATACATCGGTTCCACGGTCGCCAAGAGTTCCCGCTCCATGAGCGCGTAGAGTTTGTTTTCTGTGGCGGGGTCTGCGCTCGAATACATGAACTCGTACGAGAAGCCTACAGGCACTGATGACGCAATTGCAGCCGCGTTTCCTGACTGGCCCAAGTTGAGAAGAGCCCGTGCCTGACCAACCCTGGCCACGTTGAGGATGTCGTCGTCACCTACACTTTGTGCAGCTGCGGCTGCTCTGGTGAACCGCTCGTCGGCGAGGGCGAAAATGTCCGCTGGAGTCAACTCCGGCCTTCCATCAATCGCTGCACCGCACATCGCCTCACCAAGCAGCGTAAGGCTGTAACCCGCGAAAGCTGCCGCTTTCGCTGTCAACTCGGTCCGGTTCGGGACCTGCTCGTCGCCCCACTCGTCGAGGCGGCGCAAGGCGTCGTCGGCCAGCCAGCGGGCCGTTGACAATGGCTCGTACACATTGGGTACATCACCCGAGCAATCTCCGGTGGCGTACATGGCGGTCCATCCTTGAGGTTCGAACGTCCGAGCGTCGTACCATACATAGGAGCCACCGCCCTGATTGTGTCCGACTGACCACTCGTTCCCCACGTAGGCGCCTGCGCCGATAAAGTGTACGAGAGCACATCTGAATTCATTGACGGCACTGTTGACCATCAAGTCTGCGTTTGCTGGATTATCGAGATCTTCAGCCGCAACCTGTGACGGAGCCTCGACCGAAATGAGATTGTCCAGTGCGTCGCACGAGTTGAGCCCGAGCACCAGAACGATGCAGGACCAACTCACGAAGCGTCTTATCGTTGCATGCGTAAGCATCTGAGCCACTCCTTTGTGCGAGGTGTTTGGATATTTTGTCATTGTTCAGTATCCTCCTCGCTAGTAGCCCAACCGAATTGTGAAACTGAATTGTCTGAGTGGAGGCAACACACTCTGATCCTCGGGTTCACGCACCGATCCAGCGATGTGCATGGTCTCTGGGTCTAGATCAGGGTAATCCGTCCAAACGCCGAGGTTGCGTCCACCAACAGCTATGCTACCTGACCGCGCCCTGAGAACCGACGTCCATGAGTCGGGAAGGGTGTATTCGACAGAAACCTCGCGCAGCCGTGCAAAGCTCGCTTCCTTGATCGTGAAACCGAATTCGTTAGCGCCGCCATTCTGCGCAGCAAAGACATCCCGGGGGTCGAATCGTTCGGGATAAACGTTGATCTCGCAGTTCTGGATCCAGGCGCAGCGATTCCACCGGTCGGTCACGTACTTCGACTGACCCACCATGAAATCCACCAAACCGCGAACTCTTATGCGGTCCATCAGGGTTACTGTAGTGTTGAACGAACCCTCGAAGTCCGGCGAAGGATGGCCCTGGAATACCCACGGAGGTGATTCATTGCAATCCACCGTTCCGCCTTCCCCGTCACTGCACAACGCATTGACAGCGATGCCGTTTGCGTCGAGTTCGGCGCTCACTACCTCGGCGGCGAAGAATGAACCCACCGGATAACCTTCTTGGTGTCGCGTCGTCCAGCCGACGTCGAGCCAGCCATCGATGCCGAGCGAGTCGATGTTGTTATTGTTCGTGTTGAAGGAGAATCCAACTTCCTAGGCAACGTTTCGGGTATCGATTGCCAACGCATTCACGCCGACCTCGAAGCCGCTATTGGATACTTGACCGACATTTACGAACTGGGTGCTCGAGAATCCCATTGAAGGTGCGACGTTGCGCGACAGGATGGCATCGGTTGTCTTCTGATCGTAGTAGCTGAAATCGACGTTGACCCGGCCGCTGAACATGCCCAAGTCGAAACCTGCCTCGATTTCCTTACCGCGCTCGGGTCCCAGGTCCGGGTTCCCGACGAATTGCGGTGTTACGGAGGCATCACCGGTAGGATTGGCTCTAGCCTGGAACGTACGCAGGGCGGCGAAAGCGTCCGGTTGCTGCCCGGATTCACCGTAGGCAGCCCGAATTCTCAGCGAATTGACAAAGCCGACATTCCAGAACGGTTCCTCACTAATCACCCACGAACCGCTAACCTTCGGGTAGTAAACCACGTCGAAATCGGATCCGAACGCGCTGTTGTCGTCCGCCCGGATCGCGCCGGTCAGAAACAGGCGGTCTTTCCATCCAAACTGCTGCTGGACAAAGAAGCCGACTGTGTTGTTCTCGACGAAGTCGTCGCGGCCACGCTGGTATGTCCCGGCGCCAGCAATCGTCTTCACTCCGGTCGCTGGAAACCCTAATCCCTCGGCTTCGAGGAACTCGATCGACTTCTGATAGATCTGGAAGCCACCGGACGTGTTGCTCGTCAGAGCCTCAGTGATGTCCTTCGACACCGTTGCGTTGTACTCGATTGTCGAATACAGGACCTCTTCGCGGTTGACCTCTTTGCTTCCAGAAGCATCTTCCGCCGTGAAGAATTGGGCATATTGCTCACCCAGCCGCGGCGTGTAGTTGGTGATCTCCTGGTCGGTGAAGTCCAGGCCGAGAGTCAGTCGATGGTCGAACCACTCGAACGGATCGTGTGTCACCGAGAGACCTGCGGTCATGCGGTTCACATCTTGGTTCAGGTTGTAGGCTTCCCAAACCGCCTCGGGCGGTATCGCGTAAAAGCCGTGGTGAGGTTCGTTCAACGACTCAGGACTACCTCGCTGGAGCTCGGGCAGCACGCCGAGGTTGCGCTGCAAGGGCAGCCGGTAGCGGCTCAACACGAACCCAGCGTTCGCATTCAGGGTGATTGTAGTATTGGGCTGAGCTGACAGGTTCAGCTGGGCGTTGTATCGATGCCCGTAGTTGTCCGGCGTGATGCCGTCGTTGAATGTCCCACTGCCGGATAGGAAATACTGCATTCTCTGCGAACCGCCTGCCACGGCCAGGTTGTAAAACTGGTCGTGCCCTGTACTGAAGATCGGCGTACCCCTTGCGTCTTCCAGTTCTACCAGGTTTGCCGAAATGATGTTTCCTGACGGATCGTACCCGTAGTTGAGGTCGAAGCGCTCGGCAGCATCGTTGAAGTAGCTCATGCCCTGCCGCATCGTGAAATCCCAACGGGCCGGCCCGTCCGCGCCCTTCTTGGTGATGATCTGGATCACTCCGTTGGACGCTTCCGTCCCGTACAGCGTGGCTGCCGCAGGGCCCTTGATGATCTCGATGCTCTCGATGTTAGCCGGGTCGATATCGTCGAGTCTCGACGCGGCCGGTTGGCTGCCACTGCCGGTGAGCCTGTTGTTCACCCGAATACCATCGATGTAGAGAAGCGGAGCATCGCTCACGTTCCGCAGGCTCGACCGGCCGCGGATCCGGATCTCAGAGGTGCCGCCGGCGATGCTGGAGCCTTTTTGCACCACGACGCCAGTGCTACGGCCGTTGAGCAGCTCAGAGAAGCTTTGGACCGGAGCCGTTTCCGCACCCGAAACATCGATCTAAGAGACGGAATTGCCCAACACCCGCTTCCGGGTGTCGCCGGCGGTCCCGGTCACCACCATAGCGTCAAGCTGAACGATGAATTGCTCGAGCTCGACTCGGATGTCCATCGTGCCTACCTGGACCTGCACTCCCTGCATGGCCCAACCCAGTCGTGCGACGCTGAGTGTGATTCGAGTTCCAGTGATTCCGGCGATTCGGAACCTGCCCCCCGCGTCAGTCGTTGCACTGAGGGACGTTCCTTGGACGGTCACCTGCACCCCTTCCAGAGGAGCTGCAGTGGCCGCGTCTACCACGATCCCCCCCACTGCTCCGCCCTGCGCATGCAATCCGGAGTGCAGCAATGGGCCTCCTGGCCACGTTAAGGCTAAGAACAGCCAGAGGAGAAGTGAGAAAGGACGAGAACGGACGTGAATCATGGTTACCTCCTCATGTTGGGCTCGCACGAACGCACCGAGCCGCGGAAGAAATTGGCCGGCAAAGCCTGTGTGTCACACAGTGATCCCAGCCACTCCTACGGAGAGCGATAAAATGCAGACGGAAACGGGGCTTCGCAAGGAGGAAAACACCTATCAAATGGGGCTAACTAACCGTTACTCGCGTACCGGTTTTCGTCACCATTTCGGACGTGTGGGAATCCCAACTGGACAGCACCCACCCCCACATGCATAATAGCGACTGGTCGAGTGACATCTATCGTTTCGATGCCCGTGGAGGGGAAGATGAAAAGTCCGCATCTGTCGAGAAGGGATTTCTTGGGAACATCCATAGGATGCTCTCTAGCCATACCGTCATTGCATGCAAGCCTGTCTCACGGCCAATCCACTCCAAAAGTCGGCACTGACCATTTGAATATTCGAAGTCGTTCCAAATGGGATATCGACACACCGGCACTTCTGATCGATCTGGATGCGATGGAGAGAAACATCAGAAGGATGTCGGACTATTGCCGAGAGAATGACGTGGGATATCGCCCCCACACCAAGACCACCAAGTGTCCGGAAATTGCGCGGTTGCAGCTGGATGCTGGTGCCGTGGGGATCTGCACCGCCAAGGTGAGCGAGGCGGAGGCACAGATCGACGGAGGCATCACTGACATACTGATCACGTCACCGGTCACCACACCATTCAAGATCAACAGGTTGATGGAAAACAGGGCTAGGGCGCCCGGCTTGAAAACCGTCGTCGACGATCTCGACAATATCAGAAAACTCTCTGAAGCCGCTGTGCGATGGAATCTCGAACTCGGGGTACTCGTCGACTTGAACGTCGGTCAAGACAGAACCGGCGTGACGCCAGGACAGCCGGTCGTCGACCTCGCTAGGGAGATTGTCCGATCTGACGGACTCGAGTTTCTTGGCATACAAGCGTACGCTGGCTCAATGCAACATGTACACGGTTTCGAAGAGAGACGCACGAGGAACGTCGACACCATGGCACCTGCGGCGGAGACCGTGAGAATGCTCCGAGCCGAGGGGATCCCGGTCGAGATCTTCACGGGCGGCGGAACGGGCACGTACAACATGGACCATCACGTTCCCGGATTCACAGACGGGCAACCGGGTTCGTATGTGTTCATGGACACTCAATACATGGCAATCGGTGGTCGAGACACCACGCATGAGCACTATCGTGACTTCGAGCCGTCGCTCACAGTGTTGACCACAGCGATAAGCAAACCAGTTGCAGAGTCGATCACCGTGGACGCCGGGACGAAAGCAGTCGCCATGGACGACCCAACTCCGATCGTCAGGGGTGTCAACGGCGTTTCGTACAGCCTCGCGGGAGACGAGCACGGCAAGATTGCGTTCGAGAATCCAAGCCGTCAGATAGAACTAGGCGACAAACTCGAGCTAATCATCACGCACTGCGACCCGGCCGTGAATCTCTACGATCGATACTACTGTGTCAGAAGCGACACATTGGAAACGATCTGGGACATCACCGGACGGGGAATGTGCCAGTAACAGCAACCCACCGATGACGGCGAGGTAGAAAGCCAATGAAATCGGACACAAAAAGAACATTCGGGTTCACGACCGCCCTCGCCGCCGCGGTGACGTCTGCGGCAACACTCGCCCTATCCGGGTGCGTGTCTTCCCAAGGTGGCGACCTCCCGTCTATCCTCGGCCGGTACCACGATGCGATCGAGCGGCACTATCGCGTCGACGACCCTATGTCAGTCGTGAATTTCTTCGCCGCCAGATGGCGACTCCGCGGAGGCGGCAGCCCCGGGTACAACGAGTCGCTCGACATGGTCGCTGACTACATGCGGCGTGCCGGTCTCGAGCGAGTCGGGACCATGAACGTCTTGGAGGGACCACTCACTCTGTGCTCCCTTGCATGGGAGCCGGTTGAAGTGTCTGTGAGCCTGGCCGAACCGGAGAGTGAGCAACTGCACACCTATGAAGACCTTGCGACGCTTCCCGGCAAGTACTCCGGCTCTACTCCGGAGGGTGGAGTCACTGCGCAGCTCGTCGATGTGGGTGGAGGCACAGAGGCATCCGACTATTCCGGTGTGAGCGTGCGGGGCAAGATCGTGCTGGGAAGCGGACAGCTGGGCCGGATGTTCGAGCAGGCGGTGCAACAACGTGGCGCAGCCGGCGTGATTTCCGACCACCTCACCAATGAACAGCGCCACGCGCAGTATCCGGGGATCGTGGGAGCCGGGTCGCTGCCGTGCGGCGACGCCAGGTCGATGCAACGTCGGACGGGTTGGGGACTCAAGGTTACGCGCCAAACCACAGACCGGCTCCGTAGCCTGTTGGCGGATGGACAGGTAACACTCAATGTCGACGTCCAAACGCGTTTCTTCGAATCGACGCTTCGCGAGCTCGTTGTCGAGATACCTGGGGCGGTAGCTCCCGACGAGCGTGTCATCCTGGTATCCCATTCTGACAACGCAAAACCGGGAGCCAACAACAACGCCTCAGGAGTTGCTACCCACGCAGAGCTAGCGGCTGCAATCGCGGCGGCGATCGAGAGCGGAGACCTCGAGCGTCCTGCTCGCACGCTCACATTTCTCTTCGGACCGGAACGCGAGGGTACCCGTCTCTGGATGGACAGCAGCGGTGCCGACGTCGATCGAGTGATTGCCGCGATAGATGCCGACATGACAGGAGAAAACACGGAGCTGACTGGCGGCACATACCGACTCGAGCGGTCTCCCGACCCAGCTTTCCCCTTCCCGCGCCCCCAGGCCTATACCGCTCCCGAGGACATCACCAGCGGCTGGCCACTTCGCGACCTGGGCGTAGACGGATACCCCGGACACTTCATCAACCAACTCATGTGGTCGGCACTCTCGGAGCGGGCTCGGCGCGTCGATTGGACGATCGACCAGCACCCCCTCGAGGGCGGCAGCGACCACGATGTGTTGCTCCCGGCGGGCGTTCCTACCGCCCTCTCGTGGCATTGGGTAGATGCGTTCACGGGCACCAACTTCGATACGCCCGACAAGGTGAGTGCCGAGGAAATGAAGAACGTGGCGCTGAGTCACGGCATGGCCGCCCTGTTCATGGCGTATGGCAAGGCGGAAGAAGCGCACGCCCTTCTTTCCGTACTCGAGGAGGCCGCAGCTACTAAGCTCGAGTTCGAAATCGATGCCACATCAAGGCTGCTGGCGGACCTGGAACGGGGACCTGTCGAAGGCGTGGAGGAGACAACGGTGGAGGAGCGGCGCCCGGTAGAGGATTTCCTGCTCAGCGAATGGGCGAGGTGGCACGACCAGGCTTTGAGCTCGGTAACCGAGCTGCCGGCGAGCAACGATGTTGGATCGCTGCAGGCCTCGGTCGACTCGGCACGAACCAGAGTGAAGTCGGTGCTGAATCAAAATTGAGAGGCGCCGGCTAGCCGCCCCCGATTGGCGGGAACACTCCCATCACATCGCCGTCCTGCAATTCGTGGTTCAGATTGGCGTGACGGTTGTTCACAAACACGATCTTCACGGCATCTTCGTGAATGTCCAGAGCTTCCAGAATCCGGCTGACCGTTGCACGAGGTTCGTATTGCCTGACCTCCTCCTCGAATCGCCCGTCCCTGAGCGTGGCAAAGAGCTTGACCCTGACGTTCATTCAATGGGCCTGACAGAGAGGGAGACGAGATCGGATTCTCCAAACAGATCTCGGTCCAACAAGAGCGCGATATCAACGGCCTTCCGATCCACAAGAACCTCCCGAATTCCATTCCCGCAACCGTCTAGCCGCTTTGCCAAGAAATGTGTCACGACAGACGGATGCAGCAGAATCCCTTCCGCCAAAAGAGACGGCCCAAGATCCTTCATCACAGTGTTGAAGAGTTTGAGCCGTACAACTCCCCTGCCCTTTCGATCGGCAACGGTTTCGTAGCGGTGCGTGATAGAGTCACGGAACGATCTGAGCGGGCTGTTACTCCTCATCACTGCACCCACCAGGCCCGGCATGGCACCTGAGAGTGCAAGAGTGGCGTCATGCTTGACCACGGCATACTCCAAGTCGTCCACCGGGTGCCCGTCAAGGATTACCGTGCTGATTCGATTTGATACTGTCTCATGTGACAGCCGGCACCTGTCGGTGAGGAATTCCAGGATACTGCAGCCGACCGCCGTCTCGACAAGGAATCCGTCTTGTAAGAAATGAAAGAAAAGCGGGAGTATACGGGGTTCCAGCAGAATCGACAGTTCCCCAACACTCCCGCCTTTCACTTCAGAAGTTGAATACCTCATCGAGCGCCTTGCCTTCAACGTCGAAGGTGACGTTGTGGGGCGGTAACTTTTCGCTCTGGAAGTACCCGGGCAGGCGATCGTGGCTCGAGGTGAACCCGGCCTCCTCGTTGAACTTCCTTTCCATCTTGAGAACCGTCTTGCCGAGTTCCGTCACGCCGTCGCCATCGAGGTTCAAACCATAGAAGGCGTTGAGCATGTCGATCAGGGCCTGGAATGTCTCAGGCTGATCCAAAACGGCGAACGCGATGAAAAGGCACATGCCGGTCGAGTCTACTGCGGCGGTGGCTATCTGCAGATTGCGGGAAAGTTCAACTTGCCCCTCCGTCGCGAGCGGATCCAGCTCGCCCCCAACACCGAGGATATTCGTTGCGACCGCGTAACCCGCAGTATGGTCTGCACCCATTGGCGTTGTCGCATAGGTAACACCAATTCCCTTGATCGCTCTGGGATCGTATGCGGGCATTGCCTGCCCTTTGACGACCGGCGCACGCTCCAGGCCAAATGCCTGCGCGGTAACCGCCGCACCGTTGCCGAGGATCCGACCCAACGGCGTCCCCTGCCCCACCTCCTTCAGGAGATTGATGGCAGCGTCGCTGTCTCCGAACTTGGCAACGCCGGCCTCCATGGCAACTGCGATGGTTGCACCTATCTCTATGGTGTCCAAGCCGATGTCGTCGTCGAGACGATCCAGTTGCGCGATAGCATCGAGGTCATCGATACCGCAGTTGGCTCCGTGCGCCCAAACCGTCTCGTACTCAGGTTGTTTGGTGAGATAGTTACCGTCTTCGTCGTTGAAGATGCCCGAGCATTCGATGACGCAGCCGCGGTGGCACCCGTGAGTGGCTTTGCCACCCCTCGCAACCTCGAGCTCAGCCTCGGCTTCACCGCTGATCTTGGACGCCCCTTCGAACTGGCCACTACTGAAGTTGTTCGTCGGGAGAGCACCGGCTTCATTGATGATGTTGGTCAGCACGTTGGTGCCGTATGCGGGCAACGCCTCCCCCGTGACACCGTGACTCCTGAGCCCCTCGACAAAGGTCTTGTTGGCCGCCTTGAATTTCTCCGGGTCCTTTGGCGACCGCATTTTCACGCTCGACTGATCGAGAACGATTACCTTGACGCCCTTGGCGCCCATGACTGCGCCCACACCGCCGCGGCCGGCATGGCGTGTCGGCCTGCCTTCAATGTCTGTACATGCGATCGATGCGGCACTCATCTTCATCTCGCCCGCCTGACCGATGGAGATGCAGGCGATCTTCTCGCCATACTCCTGCTGCATCTTGTCGACGAGTTCGTAGTTAGAGAGCATGGCGAGGTTGTTGTCTGCTTCGATTTTCACGTCGGTACCGGAGATGAAGACCTTGTACAGATCACCGTTCGCCGGCTTGCCCTCGAAGATGATCGCGGCATACCCCAGCTTAGCCAGCACCTGCGCGGCTTGGCCGCCGGAATTTGCCTCCTTGATGCCGCCCGTAAGAGGGCTCTTGCATCCCACCGACAAGCGGCCTGAAATCGATGCGGCCGTACCGGACAGTAGCCCCGGCGCTATTACCAGCTTGTTTTCTGCCGAGAGCGGGTGACACGTAGGTGGTACTTCGGTAGATACGACCTTCGATGTGAACGCTCTGCCTCCAAATCCAGCGTAATCTCCCAGAGGTTCCTTGCTTATCGTGGGTCCGCCGCTTCCGCCCATGTCGATTCTCAGAATGGTGTCCATGTAGACCTCCGGAAGTAGTGCCGATCGTTCGCGTACCAGTCGGTTCGAGCGAGTCCTACAAGAGACGTTACGGCCACGAAACCCCTTTGTCAAAACGCCGTTTTCGAGCGTTACAACTTTTCGGGCGTTGGGATCGTCTAATAACTGTAAAGTACAGGTATCACATCGATCGGGGCCGATTCCATGGGTAGAGATTATGACGAGATCAACCGCTTCCTACCACTCAGTCCCCGGGACTTTCACGTGCTCCTGGTTCTCAAGGACGAGCCTCTGCACGGGTATGGGATCGTGCGAGCAGCCGAGGAGCAATTCTCCGAGAATTTGGGCATGGATATCGGGACGCTGTATCGCATCGTTGCCAGGCTTCTGGACCGCGGATTGATCCGTGAAGTGGACGCAATGAACCGGCGTCCAGCTGACGGACGCAAACGCAGATTCTACAAGACGACTGAACTCGGCGTGCAGGTGGCGCGCGCCGAGGCGGTGCGGCTGCAAGCAATCTTGAGGTCACCGTTGGCAACCGATCTGCTGGAGAGCAAGTGAACGACCTCGGCCTCAGTGGGATGATTGTGCGCCTCATGATGCTCCTTTACCCCCGTGGGTACCGCGACGAGTTCGGAGAAGAAATGCTCTCCGCATTTCTCGAATGTCGGGACGCCCTCCCAAAGAGAAGAACGGCAAGCACCTTGCGACACAGAATGAGCATCGCGCGCTTCACGTGCGCCAACTCTGCCGGTTTGGTGCGCGCGGCAAGCGCCGAACGACTTCGGGCAAGGCGAAGGGAAAAACGAGCGGCGCCAAAGAACTTGAACGGAGGCAGCGGTAAGATGACCGACTTGGTGTTTGATCTACGCTACGGTTTCAGAGCACTCAGGCGCACCCCTGGTTTCACGCTCGTAGCAGTGCTTACACTCGCACTGGGCATTGGAGCTACCACAGCGATGTTCTCGGTGCTGGATACTGCACTCAGGCAGTCGCTCCACTTTCCTGAGGCGGGCCGCCTGGTCATGGGCCGCACCACATTTAACGGGAACGTGAACCCGTGGACGTCCTTTCCAGATTATTTGGACTATCGAGATCAAAGCGAAACCTTGGAGTCTCTGGCAACCATCGGCGGCGGTGCCGGTCTGGTTACGATCACCGGAACTGGAGAGCCGGAACAGGCACGCATAGCAATGTCCACGAGCAACCTGTTCAGCACACTGGGTGTGGTGTTCCACCTCGGCGGGCCATCGACTCTCGAGGAGTTACCTGACGGTGGTGGCGGCGATATCGTCATCAGCTACAGCTTTTGGCAGAGGTGGTTCGGAGCGGATTCCGACGTCGTGGGCCGGAGTATCGACGTCGACGGAGATCAGTTGGTAGTGGTGGGCGTTCTGCCTCGCGACTTCCGCTTCATGTACGACACCGACATGTGGGTGCCGCCATGGCCCGGCAACCACGACCCCGTGACACGCAAGTACCACAACTGGATCCTCGTGGGTCGGCTCGCACCAAGCGCGACACTCGACGCAGCAAGAGCTGAGATCGACGTGATCTCGGCGCAGCTCGAAGCGGCCTATCCCGAATCAAACCAGGACAAGGCGTTACAGGTCGACTCGCTTCACTCGGCGCTGGTCGAGGGATACAGGCAGTCCTTATTGCTGCTCGCTGGTGCGATTGTGCTGGTGCTACTGATCGCGTGCGGAAACGTGGCCAACTTGCTCATGGCACGTGGCTCCACCCGCAGGTCGGAACTGGCCGTGCGTGCCGCGATGGGAGCCACCCGTTCCCGCTTGACTTATCAGTTGCTGGTAGAATGCCTTTTGCTTGCCCTAATAGCGGGAACCTTGGGGATTGTGCTGGCGGTTTGGTTTCAGAATCTGATAGTCAGATTTGTCTCGATGGATCTCTTGGGAATCGAGCAGGTCGGCCTTTCGTTCACCGTGCTCGGTATCGCGCTCGTTCTGTCCATGGCAACGGTGCTTTTCTTCGGTGTCGTTCCATCATTCACTGCGGCACGAGCGAACACAGCGGAAGACCTGAAGCAGAGTCATCGAGGATCGACTTCTGGAAAAGGAATTCGTTACCGCAGCGCTCTGGTGGTTCTTCAGGTCGCGTTGTCACTCATTCTGTTGGTTGGCGCGGGCCTCCTCGTCAAGAGTTTTGTATTGCTGAGCTCGGTCAACCCTGGCTTCCGGGTGAACAACCTCCTCACCGCAACCGTTTCACTTCCGTCCGACGACTACGCGGAGCCCGATCTCAGGGTGCAGTTCTTCGAGCAACTGCGAGAGAGTATCACCGGACTGCCCGCTGTGGAATCGGTGAGTATGGTGACGCGGTTTCCGATCGTCCAGATGGGCGGCAACTATGCCATCTGGGCTCCAGAGCGGCCGCCTGAGACCCTGCAGGACGCGCCTGGCTGGGCGGACAGCCGAGTTGTGCTGCGGGGTTACTTCGCCACGATGGAGATACCGCTCGTGGAGGGTCGGGTGCTGGAGGAGAGCGACGCTGTCGGATCGCCGCCGGTGGTTGTGCTAACGAGGACGGCGGCAGGATTGGTTTACCCGGACGAAAGCGCTGTGGGCCGTCAGCTTGCAGTTGATTCGCGAGACGGTCCAGACTACTACGAGATCGTGGGCGTAGTGGAAGACCACAAGACTTCGTCCTTAGCAGGCACACCCAGGCCAGCGATGTTTTTCCCTCACGCGCAACAACCGGTATCGACATTACGGCTCGCAGTAGCCGCGAGTACTGATCCAACAAGTCTCATCAGGCCCATACAAGAGCGGATCTGGGAACAAGACCGCGACATCGTGCTGAGCGATGCCCAGACCGTCGAAAACGCTCTGTCCAATTCAGTTGCCGACACGCGTTCGGTCACGACGGTGTTGGGATTGTTCGCGACCGGTGCACTGGCGCTTGCGGCCCTCGGTATCTATGGCGTGCTGGCCTTCTTTGTATCTAGGAGAGTTCATGAGATCGGCATACGTGTTGCCCTTGGCGCGCCAGCAACTCGGGTGTTGCGACTGGTGCTGGTTCGTGGACTCGCGCTCGTAGGCTTGGGTTTGGTTCTAGGAACGGTGGGCGCTTTCGGTGCCACCCGCCTAATGGAGGGCATGCTGTTTCAGGTTAACGCCCAGGACCCCGTAACATTTGCCGGTGTAACCGCTTTCTTCATCGTGGTCGCGTTGATTGCGTGCCTGCTCCCAGCGTGGAAGGCGTTGCGCGTGGATCCGTTGGAGGTGTTGCGGTTGGAGTGAGCGTTTTTTTCGGAAGCCGCGCTTCATTGATGCGTGGCTTACCGGCCGCTATGTTCTCTGGGCGCTGGAATGGACCCGTCCCTCGACCCCGAGGACACATGAACTGGAAACGTCTCGCGACGATGGCGCTGGTGGCGCCGTTGGTCGCGATGCTTGTTGCCTGTACCGATCAGAATCCCACGCAGGGAATCCCCTCCAACCTGCTCGCGCCGCCCGCGACTGAGTACGTGGAGGCGGTGGACAGTGCGCAGATCGCCGCTCGCGCTAGCATGGCCGAGCTGAGTCTACCGGGCGTGTCGGTGGCAGTGGGATTGGGCGGTGAAATCGTTTGGGCGGAGGCCTTCGGTTGGACCGACCTGTCAAGCCAAACACCCGCCACTCCCCAGACTCTCTACCCTGCCGGCAGTATTTCGAAGCCTCTGACAGCCACAGCCGCGGGTTTGCTTTACGAGCGGGGGCTTCTCGATTTCGACCTTCCAATTCGGGAGTATTTGCCCAACTTCCCGGAGAAGAGGTGGACGTTCACCACTGCACAGGTGATGGGCCACATCGCCGGCCTGAGGAACCTCGGTTCGTACAAGGAACTGTCGAATGTCCCTTGTGAAAACGGGGTTGAAATGATGCCGGATATTTCCGAGGACACCCTTCTCAACGAGCCTGGCGAAAGGTTCAGGTATTCGAACTACGGCTACATGCTCGCGGGCGCGGTTGTGGAAGCCGTATCCGGCGAGCCGTATCTGGACTTCATGCAACGGGAGGTCTTTGACGCGCTGGGGCTGATTCGCACGGTGCCCGACTTCGGAACGGTTCCCGAGGCCGCTACCAAGTACGATCGACGAGCGTTCCGCGTGATGCGGCGGGCCCATGAGAGGGAGATGAACTGCGCGATGGCCGCGGGCGGTTTCCTCTCGACACCCTCGGAGCTGGTTCGCTTCGGGTTCGCCATGCTCTATGCGGAGATTCTCCAACAAGAGACCGTCGACCTCTTTTGGACGCCAATGCGGCTGAACTCCGGGTGGGAGACGGGCTATGGCTACGGCTGGGGCATCGGGACAGTAACGCTTGGTGAAAACGCGGGACGTGCGCCCCATGTCAGCCACGGCGGCAGCGTTGTGGGCGGTCGGGCGAGACTGATGATCCTGCCTGAAGAAGACATGGTCATCGCGGTTATGACCAACACCAGCGCCGACGTCTATTACCTGGCACGTAGAGTCGCGACGTTATTCCGCGAGTATGGGAACTATCGATCAGACGGAGTCGGTTCGACTCAATAGGATCGTACATATCCCTACCGCAACTACCGCCGTCACGGCCGTGGCGCCAAGAACGCTGGGCATGGATGGTGCGAGGTTCCCAATTGCCCCCAAAATAGCTCGTGCGGGGTAACCATCCGGCATCATGTCAATGGTGGCTGCCAAGCCAACGCGCCACGGCGACAGAGATGAGATGCGTGGCAATTCTTCAACGAGTGCGTTCTCGATGAAGAGTACGTAGAGGAGGCCAACGATTGTGGGTCTCGTCGTCACATAACCCAGCAGCACAAACACCGAGCAGTAAAGCACACAAGCGAGCGTGCCCCCCACCACGACGGATGGCAAGACGTCGATCTCACCTCCCAGCGCTACGTAAGACAGGCACAGAACAGTCACCGAAACTACGACGAACATCGCGGAGGCCGCAGTGGCCGCCAGGGTTTTGGCCACAACGATCTGCAGGCGGCCTATGGGGCGGAGCACGAGGAACGACAGAGTCTTGTCGCGCCGCTCGTCACTGAGTGCCGAGCCTGCAAGAATGAGCGTAATGAGGGGCAGTACGATGGAAAAAAACGGAGTCACCACCAAAGCGCCGAGGTCGGTGTCGATCCCCTCCAGCTCCCTGGCCCGTGATGCTGCCAGTAGAAGGCCCGCGGGCAGCAGACTCAACAAACCAAACCACATAGCTCGCTTCCGCCCCACGAGCTGACGGATCGTCACGCGCACGATAGCAGCGAACGCGGTCATAAACGATCCCTCAGAAGGTGTCTGAAGACGCTCTCGAGCGAGGCGTCAACTGTCTCAAACCGCGTGATGCGTAGTGAGCCTTCCGTTACTGCGCCAGGAAGATGCGAACCGAGAGCGGCCAAATCCTGAGTGTCGATTTCCAGACTTTCTCCCAAAACCTGGACGGCGACCACCGCGGGCACGTCGAGTAATACCTTGCCCAACAACCTCGGCTGGTCCACCTCGATCCGAACCTTGTGTGGAATGTGCGACATGGCCGATCGTATGGCGCGAATCCCTCCGGCAGCGGCAAGCTTTCCGTCGAGGATTGCTATGACCCTTTCCGTCATGCGTTCCACTTCGGCCAACACGTGTGACGAAACGATGAGAGTTCGGCCGGCCGCAGCCAACTCGTGGAACAATTCGATGAGAACGGCGCGCTGGGCGGGATCCGCACCGTTCAAGGGCTCGTCGAGAATCAGCAGGTCTGGATCGTTGACGAGAGCGGCGGCTACCTTGGTCCGCTGCCGCATGCCTTTGGAGTGCTCGGCTATTGGTCTGTCAGCGGCGGCAAGCATATTGACCTTATCGAGCGCCCCGTCCACCGAAGCAGCAGATGCGTCTGCCTTACTGAGTTGAGCTGAGTACCGCACGAACTCGCGCGCGGTAAGGAAACCGTATACCGCATCATCCTCCGGCACGAATCCGATGCGCTCATAGATCTTGGTCTGCTTGTTGGGATCCTCGCCGAACACCGACACTGTGCCTTCAGAGGTGCGCATCAAACCGGTGATCATTCGGAGGAGCGTGGTCTTCCCCGCTCCGTTCGGTCCCAGCAGACCCGTAATGCCCGGTCCGAACGAACAGGTCATGTCGGACACAGCGACCTTGGTTCCGAACCACTTGGAGACACCTGTCACTCGTACCGTCGCGTTGACGACCTGCGCAGGATCGGGCGGCAGTTCTGTCATATCTCTTTACGATACTGGCGAGCTGCGAGTACTGCAGTGATCAAAACCACCACGACAATGACTATCGCACCTATCCACGGCTCCATGTACACTCGATCCAGAGGCGTCACCGTGTACACCTCACCGAACAGCCAATCCCGGACCGAGAACGGGTTGAAGAAGAGCGAGAGAGGAGCGAGCACTTTGAAAACGAGCAGGTCGCTCACCCTCGGAATAGCATCGCTCAGCGCTCCCGTCAAAAACATCGTTACCACGTAAATGCCGGTGGCCATCGCCACCCGCTTGCCGTACAGGGACACCAGAAATGCTGGCGCACCGTACCCTAAAACGAATGCGACCGTGGTCCCTAGAATCTCCGGGATCAGGTCAGCGTTCTCGGCGATGCCCGCCCGCATCCCGTCCACGTTGAGCGCGGAGACTCCGAAAAACAGAATCGCCTGAGGGATGATGATGTAGAGAAACGTGAGGGTTGCGATCGTTGCAGCGCGCGCGAGCAGATAGTCAACGGCGCGAATCGGGCGCGATGCATAGATAGATAGCACGCCGTACCTGCGATCGGGAACGAGGAGTATCGACGTCACGAGTGCCACGAACAGAATGGACAACGTCCCGATGACCTCGAAGAACTCTGACGGCGACCCGAACGGACCTACTTCTTCCACCGTGACGCCCTCGAACACAAACGTCAGCCCGACGAACCAGGCGGCCGGCACGATTGCAGATGCAATGAGAGCCCAAGGCAGCACCTTTGCCCACGGTTTCCTACGCAACCCCAGCGACCGACGGGTACCGTCCACAACCATGGCGCGAAACGCGCCGGCTCTGCCCAAACGCGGTCCTTCGTGAGGCGTATAGCCGAGATCGTAAACAACCCCCTCGGCACTCATGCAGCTCCGTGCTCCTCGCTGAGATACGCGTCTTCGAGCGTCGTTACACTGGGGCGAAGCATCTGCACACCTGCCCCAGTCTCAGCAAGCACCTGCATGATGAGGTCGTACGGGTCGTGCTCTGTCGTCGTCACCTCGAGGCGAAGCCCAGCTAAATTCACGCTTGCACCGCGGGCGCGGAGCGCACCAGCGACTTGTTCAGGATCCCGCAACACTTCTACCTGAACCGTTTCGCCAACCGTGAGTGTATCGAGCGCGCTGTTCCGGACGATCCGCCCACCCTCGATCATCACGATCCAGTCGCACGTGGTTTCGATGTCATTTAGCATGTGGCTCGACACCAGCGTGTGGATCCCGAAGCCCTTGAGCCTCCCGATCAGATGAAGCATCTCGTCTCGCCCCTCGGGGTCCATCCCGGCAAGCGGCTCGTCGAGGAATACGAGCTCAGGGTCGTGCACGATGGCTTGCGCTAGGAGCGCGCGCTGCAACATACCGGTTGAGAAATCACTGAAGTGGCGGAACCGCTCTTCGTGCAATCCCACCAGTGTGAGCACGTCTGACGCCCGCTGCTTCGCGGCCTTGTGAGGGATGCCCGCTAGCTCGGCGGCATAGATCAGGAAATCCGCAGCCGTCTGGTCCGCAGGTAGGCCGCCCCGCTCCGGCATGTACCCTACCCGGGCTCTCATTGCGATGAGTTGTTCGGTAACCGAAAGGCCGAGCACCGACGCCGAACCCTTTGAGGGTTTCAGAATGCCCAGAAGCACTTTGATGAGTGTGCTCTTGCCTGCACCATTAGATCCAACCAGTCCTACGCTACCAAGTGGGATCGAACAGGTCAGCCCGCTCAGAGCTTCGAAATCGCCGTATGACTGGCTGAGGCCGTTGAGCTCGATCAGTGGCGTTGGCACTGGGCGTCGATTGCAAAGAGCAGAGTACAGAGCGCAGGGTGCAGATTGGCGATGGGCAAGCACGTCACGTTGCACATGGTCGGCAAAGATGCAGCAGGGAACGGGAGATCGCCAGGTACCAACATAACCGGCCCGCCAACCTTGCCTCGATGATACATTTGGCTAACCTGCGAACGACTCCAAAGGTTGAGCAATGACGGTAGATCGAATGAGGACGCCGAATCTGTTGATGTCACTGATTCCCATCATATGCATGGTGCTGCTCCTGGGCATCGGGTGTGGGATTTACAAACTCGAGCCGGCCCCCATGATGATCGTTTCCGCCTTTGTCGCAGGCATCATCGCGTGGCGTCACGGCTTTACGTGGAAAGACATGCAGTCGGGCGTCATTCAGAAGATCGCCGATGCGATGCCCGCCATTTTAATACTCTGGAGTGTCGGCTTCCTGATCGGGTCATGGATGTTCAGCGGCACCGTCCCGATGATCATCTACTACGGCGTCCAGATCGTTAATCCGAAGTTTGTTCTCGTCACCGCGTTCTTCATCACGGCAATTGTTTCGACCGTCACAGGCACATCGTGGGGATCGGCCGGAACGGTCGGCGTTGCGCTGATGGGCATCGCCGGTGGGCTGGGAGTATCGTTGCCCGCAACCGCGGGATCGGTAGTGGCCGGCGCGTACTTCGGCGACAAGATCTCTCCGCTGTCGGACACGACAAACCTCGCGCCTATCGCTGCGGGCAGCGAACTGTACGAGCACATCAGGCACCTTCTCTACACCACAGTTCCAGCGATGCTCGTCGCCCTGGTCGTCTACACATTCGTGGGCCTGAACGCCACCGGCAACGTGGCAACACCTGAATCAGTGCAGGCACTGTTGGACCAGCTCAATCAGATGTTCGACCTGAACCTGATCTTGCTGCTCCCCGTAGCGCTGATCATCACCGGTTCCCTCAAGAAATGGCCGACCATACCTACCATGCTCGGCACTAGTCTCTTTTCCATGGCCCTCGGCTTCTTCGTGCAAGGGTTTTCGATTCAGGACGGCATCACGTCGTTGGTCGAGGGGTTCAACGTGTTCATGACTGGGTTCGAGGACAGCATCTCCGACGACGTGACGAGCCTGATCAATCGTGGCGGTGTCATGTCCGTCACGAAAACGACGGTGCTGATTTTCAGCGCGATGAGTTACGCTGGCATCATGAGCAAGTCAGGAATGCTCGAAACGGTGCTCGGTGCCCTCATGAGTAGGGTGAAGCGAACTTCCGGCGTCATACTCTCCACGATCGCGTCATGTGTCACCACGGCGTTCATAACCGGCAGCTCTTACCTGTCAATTCTCTTGCCAGGTGAGCTCTTCAAGGAGACTTATCCCAAACGCGGGCTGCACCCCAAGAACCTCTCGAGGACGCTGGAAGATTCCGGTACTGTCATCGTACCGCTCATCCCGTGGTCGGCGGCGGGCGCATTCATGGCAGTGACTCTAGGGGTGGAAACGGTTGCGTACCTGCCGTGGGCGGTGCTCAATTATTCGGGAATCGTGTTCGCAATTCTATTGGCATACACTGGTATTGGCATAGCACGACTGGAAGGTGAAGAGGCTTCATGATTCTCATCAAGAGCATCGACGTTTTTTGCCCCACCCATTTGGGCATCCGCGACATCCTAATCTGTGGTGGAAAAATAGAGTTGATCGAAGAAAGCATCGATATCGGAGTCGAGTACGCTACGATAATCGACGGGGCCGGTCTCACGGCCATTCCGGGAATCATCGATCAACACGTTCACGTGACGGGCGGAGGAGGTGAGGGAGGATTCTCGACGAGGGCTCCAGAGCTCAAACTGGCCGACATGATCGAGAGTGGAATCACGACCGTCGTCGGCTTGTTGGGAACCGACGCCTCCACCCGTTCGGTCCAAAACCTCGTCGCAAAGACCAAGTCGATCAACGAGCAAGGGTTTAACGCGTATTGCCTGACCGGCTCATACGAATACCCATCGCCCACGATCACTGGCAGTGTGAAGAGCGACATCGTATTCATAAACGAAGTAGTCGGATGCAAGATCGCCCTTTCGGACCACCGGTCATCTCATATGACAGCCGACGAGTTCACCAGGCTCGCTACCGAGGTAAAGGTAGCTGGCATGTTGGCTGGCAAACCTCAGATGCTCGTCGTACACATGGGAGAGGGCAAAGGCGGCCTCTACCCCATTTTCAACATCGTCGAAGACAGCGATCTGCCCATCAACGTGTTTAGGCCCACACATCTCAACAGGTCAAAACGCCTCGTCGAAGAGTCATTGGAGTTCGCCAAGCGCGGTGGGTACGTCGACTATACTTGCGGACTCGGTATTGGCGATTCTACCCGCCCGTCCGCTGTCGTGAAAGCCGCGAAGGAAGCCAGTGTGCCGCTCGACAAGATGACGTTCACGTCGGACGGCTATGGCAGCTTCTCCACCTACGACGACGAAGGCAATCTGGAGCGGATCGGAATCGCATCCCTCAACGCGGTTTTCGATAAGCTTCGACACATGGTCAAAGAACATGGGCTTGGGCTTGAAGACGCTCTTCCATTCATGACCACAAATGTTGCGGATGGTCTAAACCTGTCCGGCACAAAGGGGAAACTCGCATCCGGACACGACGCTGACCTACTGATTGTAGACGAGGATCTCGAGATACGTACATTCATCGCGCGCGGCACCGTACTGAAACAAGACGGCAATATCGTGGCGCGGTTTCCATTTGAGTAGTGAGGGAAACGGCATGACCACCAGACGTGATTTCCTAGGCGGTATGGCGGTGGCTGGATTGGGTTTGGGACACCACACTTTCCCAACTCGGGAGGTAGCCGGAACCGGACGGTCAGATGGTGCCCCAATTCGTGCATACCGGTACAGCGTGGAAAAGGCTCAACGCCCCCTCAGAATCCTCATCCTCGGCGGAACCGCCTTTCTCGGCCCGGCGGAGGTGGAATACGCGATAGCCAGGGGCCACACCGTTACCCTATTCAATCGAGGCCGCACCAACCCGCACCTCTTCCCGGACGTCGAGAAACTCGTCGGTGATCGTGCTACACCAGACTACTCGGCACTGGAGGGTCGTGAGTTCGATGCGGTCATCGACAACTCGGCGAACGTAGCCAAGTGGGTCCAGGACGCAGTCGGTGTGCTAGGCGACACCGCTGGACGCTACCTCTTCGTTTCCAGCATCTCGGCCCACAAGGACAACAGCATCATCGGGCAGACTGAGGATGGCCCCGTATTCACACGCGACGACTATGATGAGGTCATAAGAACCGAAGCCGACTTCGGAACCGCTTTTGGCCCGAACAAGGCCCAGGCGGAACGCGACACTCTGACCGCGTTCGGCGACAGGGGCATCGTGGTTCGGCCTGGGCTCATCGTCGGGCCCGGAGACAGAAGTCATCGCTTCACATACTGGCCCGTGAGGGTGGACCGCGGCGGTGAGGTCCTCGCTCCCGGTGACGGAACAGACTTCACTCAAATCGTAGACGTGAGAGACCTGGGCGCCTTCCTGGTGAAGCTCGTTGAGGACGAGGCGGACGGAACCTTCCTAGCAACAGGACCCGAATCGCCTCTGACCATGGCGGAAATGCTCTACGGCTGCAGGGCCGTGGTGTCCACCCCGGTGTCATTCACTTGGGTTTCAGCCGACTTCCTCCAGGAGCACGACGTGGGCGCCTGGATGGAGATGCCCTGTTGGATGTTCCCGTCGGACGAGATGAAGGGGTTCAGCACCTACGACTGCAGCAGAGCTTTTGCCGCGGGGCTCACATTCCGTCCGCTGGCTGACACTGCATGGGACACGCTCGAGTGGTACAAGAGCATTCCAGAGGAACAGCAACAAATGCGGACCGGCATCGACCCGGAAAAGGAAGCTCGAGTTTTGGAGGCCTGGCACGCGCGCGAGGGGTAACTGGAGAGTCTCAGGTCACCCTGGCGAGGTACTCCCGGTAACGAGTCACGTTCCACACGAAGCCGACTGCAAACTCGACAGTCTGCGTGGCGACGTCATACGTGACGTACTGTGTTCCCAATACCTCTTCGCCTTTGTTCAGATTGACGGGCATCATCAAGCGTATCATGGTTTCCGTGTTCACGTCCTCCGGAGCACACGGAAAACCTTCCCGAAGTATGAGCTTCTTAACCTCTCCACCCGGTCGGACGTTGTACGCGAAGCGGTCGGCAACCGACATTAGCAGCTCGAGCGGCGTCTTTGACTCGACGTCGGAACAAATGTCATCGTAGAACTTGAACGCGTCGTGGAGCACACGCACACCGTGTTCGTCTACCCGATCCAGCACCAGCAGGTAGTAAGCATTGGTATCCGTCGGTTCGCGAATTGAAATGTTGACCTGGAGTGCTACGCCCTCACCGACCTCTATTGCCTCGCGAGCGTCTGGTTTTCGCGCAACGTCGAGGGCCTGGCTGGGCAAGACACCCATTACCTCAGGAAACGACTCACGATAGTTGTCTCCGACTACTATTTCGAGACCATCTATGTCAGACATGCAACCACACCTCTCGAGTTGGATTTGTCGTTTCGTGCACGAACCGGTCAAATGCGAATATCGCTGTACCACGGTTTGTGCAACAGTGTATCGACAACACGGCATTCTGGGCACAGCAACTTTGGCGACCCGCCACCATGGGGGCAATAGAACTGGTGGCCACACCCCCGACCGGTAGATTAAGATCCCTATGGTGATCGTCCGGCTCCCGTTTGCCGGGCACTTGTAGTCAATAACCGAACAAGAGGCTCCCATGGTTCGCAGCCGTTCCGTAGCCGCAGTATGGCTTGCCAGTTTCGTCTTCCTGATGTCGGTCCATGATTCCGCGAGCGCTCAGAATGAGGATGACACATACGTCCTTCCCGACGCGGCCGTTCAGGAGGCGTTTGCCACCGACAAGAACTACGCCACACTCAACCACCCTAGCCCGGACGGAGACAATTTCCTGGTTCCGTTGGTGACTGAGCTGTCTACCCTCGAGGAGATGGCCAAGGAAACCTATCGGTTGGGAATGTTGGAGATCAGGCCTCAGACCGATCGCCTCTGGCATCTCGACACATACGGCATTTACGGTTTCCGAGTCTATTCACTGAGCGACAGGGCCCTTCGCAACTACGAGCTGCCGAGCGGGGCGTTCGCGTCGGACTTCATGTGGTCTCCAGACGGAAGTCGACTTGCTTTTCTCGCGCATCTGCGCAGCGGCACAGAGGTTTGGGTGGCAGACGTTTCCACCGGCGAACTCGGCCCGGTCAGCAATGCCAGGGTACTTGCGACCATCGGCACGTCGGCTCGGGGACAAGGGAGCAATCCATCCCGGATGCTGCAGTGGACGCCGGAGGGATCGATTCTGACTCTTCTGGTTCCGTCGGATCGTGGACCGGAGCCTGAGCGGAACCCGGTGCCGTCGAGCCCGATGATCCGGCGTACTCGCGAGAAGCCGAACCCGTTCCCGACTTATCCATATCTGCTACGCGACGAGCACCATGCGACGCTGTTCGAGTATTTCACCAAGAGTCAGATTGCTGAGCTGAATCCGGGGCAGCCGCCTCGCCCGATCGGCGAGCCAGGCATGTTCGAGTCGATCGCATTGAGTCCTGACGGGCAGTACGTGATGACTTCCCGCATCGACCGTCCCTTCTCATTCATAGCTCCTTACTCTGGGTTTCCGCGAAAGACGGAGATTCTCGACCGGGGCGGAACTGTCGTCTCCACCATCAATGAGCGTGCTCTGCAAGAGACAAGGCAACGCGGAAGCAACAATAGTGGCCCGCGGGAGTGGTCGTGGCGCCCGCATCGCGACGGCTCGGTGTTGACGTACCTGCTCAGGGGCGAAGAGCCCGAGGACGGCGACGAGCCGCGCCAAGACCAGTTGATGATGCTGGAGGCCCCGTTCGATACGGCTACGGTTGAAGTCATCGCAACGAGCGACGACCCCATGAGCGGGCATCGCTACTCGATGGACGGCCGTCATGTGTTCGCCACGGTGACGAAAGACGGAGAACGCGGGATCGCACAGTTCGACCTGAGACAGCGCAATCCCGACCGAAACCTCCTCGTCGAGTTCTACGACACCGACGAACTCCTTTCCCTGCCAGGCGATCTGATAACCAACCGATTCTCAAACGGGGTCGAGTACGTAGTTGTGTCGAGCAACGGGAGGTCAGTGTATCTCGAGGGACCTGGTTACAAGGAGGATTACAGGCCACAGCCATTCGTCGATCGGTTGGATCTGCGTGACGGAAGCACCGAGCGTCTGTTCGAGGGAGCCACCGATTCTTTCGATCGCCCTCTTGTCACACTGGACCCGGACATGAGCGAAATTGTGGTGAGTCGTGAATCCAAATCTGACTTCCCCGACAGCTACCTGTGGACTGCCGACGGATCGTTCGAGAATCTGACCAACAACGTCGATCCGTTCCCTCACATTACGGCAGCGCAGCGTGTCGATTTCCAATACATGAGGCGGGACGGTACAGAGGTCCAGGGGCGTATATCACTCCCGACAAACTACCGTGAAGGCGATCGCGTGCCCGCGGTCTTCTGGACCTATCCCCGGGAGTTCGACGATGAGGACGAGTATCAGAACTCCGCTATCCGAGCCCGAAACCACAACGCATTTACACACGTGAGTTGGCTTCGTTGGTCGGACATCTGGCTCACACAGGGTTATGCCATCGTTTACCCCGACATTCCCATCATCGGCGAGAACTACAACGACACCTATATCTCCAACATGGTGGACGCCGTGTACGGTGCGATACGAGCCGTCGACACACTTGGATACATCGACATCGACCGAATCGGTCATGGCGGGCACAGCTATGGAGCGTTTGCGACCGCCAACCTACTCGCGCACACGCCTTACTTCAAAGCGGGCATCGCGGGTGACGGAGCGTACAACAGAACGTTGACTCCGATGGGATTCCAGGCCGAGCGCCGGGATATTTGGGAGGCGCCACAAACGTATCTGGAAATGTCGCCGTTTTTTAAAGCAGATCAGATCAACACACCACTATTGATGTACCACGGTGCTGACGACAACAACACGGGCACCTATCCCGTTCAATCTGAACGCCTGATGATGGCGCTCACTGGACTTGGGAAAACAGCAGTGTTGTATATGTATCCTTTCGAGTCGCACACACCTCGAGCCATCGAGAACAACCTCGACATGTGGGCACGGTGGCTCGAGTGGTTCGACAAGTACGTGAAGAATGACTGACACCTCATCGTATTGCACCAGCTGCAACGCTAGCCTCAGTCCCAGCGACCAGGTGTGTCCCAATTGCGACGCGCCAGCGCCTAGGAAGGTCGACGCCGACGCCACGGTCGTCGATCCGGCTGGGATGGATGCTGCCCCGTCTGTTGGTCCGTCCGAAGGGCTAGTCACCCCCACGGAGGCACCGCAAACGTCGGCGCCTCCCCCTGGGAGTGATTTCAACACCCGGGTGAAACACATTCTCGGTGCAACGTACGAGCTTCAATCGTTGATCGGTCAAGGCGGCTTCGCGCGCGTGTACAAGGCACGAGACAAGCGACTCGACCGCACCGTAGCCATCAAGGTCATCCGGCCCAATCTCGCCGGAACCGAACTGTACATGGAGAGTTTCCGGAACGAAGGCATAGCCCTCGCGAAGTTGCGTCACCCAGGAATCGTCCCGATCTACGATATCCGCGAGCGCGGAGGGTTGATCTATTACGTGATGCCGTTTGTGGAGGGCACTAGCCTAGAAGCGCGGATGAGTCGGGCGAAGCTGCCCCCTTGTGAGTCGAGGCGTATCATCAGCGAACTGACCGACGCACTGGCGGCAGCCCACAGGGTCAAGATGGTCCACTTGGACATCAAGCCGGACAACGTGTTCCTGGAGGGAGACCTTCAGAAGGTGCTGTTGATGGATTTCGGGATCGCAACGGCGATCACCGACCAGATCGAGGAAGCGTCGGGCGGCCCGGTGGTTGGCACACCCGCCTACATGTCGCCGGAGCAGGCGCAGGGGCTGCCAGAAATCGACCACCGGTCGGACATCTACTCGATTGGCGCTCTTGGATACCGGATGCTCATGGGGCGTCCCCCGTTCAGTGGGAAGGACGCAAAAGAAGTGCTGACAAAGCACGTGAAGCAGGCACCGGTGCCCATCCGAGACATCAACCCCACGATCCCCAAGGATTTCGCGGACGCCATTATGAAGTGTTTGGAGAAAGACCCGTGGGATCGGTATGCCACCACGAAGGAGTTGGAGGCAGCTCTTCAAGCGGTGGAGTTTTCCAGCACGCGACCCTCTCGGAGCTCGCGCACCACACAAGCAAACGAGGCACAAGGGGACGCAGGGATAGGTGTGGAACGTACCACGATCATTGTCATTATCGCGGCCGCACTCATTGTGGGGTTGCTGATTGGTATGGCGGTCGGGTAGGCCGGCGGCGAAGTGAGTCCACCCTTCGCAGTCAACCTGGCTCGTCAAGAGTCGGGATCGGTCGTACGATTCATACCGATGAGATTCCGAGACACTGTGACTCACAACCGTTAGAGCGTGAGCCTCAAGACACGAACACCACAGGGCGCCATGGCGCCGCCAACAAGCTCACACCTGCCAAACGCCTATACATCTGACGCCCCTCTCTCGCGCTACGCGGAGCACCCTGGAATTCACCCGCCTGTTGTGCACGTCTCAGTGGATTTGGAATAGCACCAAAATCCAGCACAGTCAATTCCGGATCAATCGAGGGCTGGATCCGGTCAATTGACCATCGAATTGACTGCCGCCGGCCGGCAATTGACTGGCAATTGACCGTGCCCGGATACGTTCTCCGCCATTCTGCCGCTCTTCAAGGATGAGAATTGGCAGATCGCCCAACAACTCCAGCTATGGGAGTCACGTTCATGAACGCTCAGGAGATGAAGGACACTGCACGCAAATGGCTGAACGGGATATTCGACAATGCCAATTTCGGGCTCATTGAAGAGATGACCGCAGATGGCTACACGTTCTACGTGCCAAGGCCCGGTACCATGAACGCAACGACATTGGTGGAGGTCGTGACTGCGTTCCGGACCGCTGGGGGACCTTCCCGCCACCGGTAAAACCGTAGCAATCCCTTGGGTGGTGTTCACCCACTTCGATGGCGATCGCATCGCGAAAGATTGGGAAGTATACGACGAGCTCGGTTTGCTGATGCAAATCGGGGCGATTCCCGATAGCGGGTGACCATCTAACCGATTTATGACTCAGGAGGTATTCATGACCGCACAAGATGCAGCAACCATATCAGCCGAAGATATCGAAGCCATCAAGGCACAGAGCCGCAGCTATGTCGCTACGTCGCTGATTCGGGATTTTGATAGTTGGGTCGAACTGTCCACTCCAGACGCTGTGTTCATGCCACCCAACAGTCAGCGCCAAGAAGGCAGAGAGACACTGCGGGCATGGGCCAACCAGCTTCCGGAGATCACCGGCCTGACTGTAACGCCAGTGGATATTGAGGGACGCGGCGACCTCGCATTCGTTCGGGGAACATACACTTTCACCTTCGTTCCTCCGGACATGGATGAGGTTTCGATGCAAGGCAACTACATCGAAATCTGGAAGAAATAAAACGACGGTTCCTGGCAAATTCACCGCGATATTTGGAATTCCGATCAGCCGCTCTAGTCGGCGCTCACCTTCAACGTTTGCAGTGGAGACAAGACATGGCAAAGTACATGGTTGCGTGGGACCTACCCCCAGAGCATCGCAATGAAGCCGTTGGCCGGTTCATGGAAGGCAGTGCAATGGAGACCCCCGAGGGAGTGACGGTACTGGGCCGTTGGCACGCCGTGGGAGGGGTGATTGGGTGGTGTGTCGTCGAGACCGACGATCCAAAGCACCTCGCCGACTGGCTACTCGTCTGGACAGACCTGTTCACCTACGATGTGACGCCCATCGTCGCTGACGAAGAATTTGGCGAGCTGTTCCAGAAGCACGGCCTCGGTTAGCCAACTCCTCCCCGAGCGTCATTTGACGCTCGGGGCCTCAACGGAAGAACATCAGAATGGCTGCGCTCAGCGCCCCGCTCTGAACACCGCGTTGTAGAGCAGCTTGTGAGTTACGTGCGCCTGCGCGCGGTTTTGGACGTTGAAGCCGAACAATATCACGCGACCCTCACCAACCTCGGCCTCGATGACCGACGCCTTGCCGCGTAGCCTTTCTTCGCCTGCCAGGAAACCACTCAACAACAATGATTCGTCGGGATAACGCGCAACGACGGTGATACTCGATTCTCCTCCCTCTCCTCCCTCCTCTCCCACAACCGCCTCGAGTGCATATTGACCAGAGACATAACCGATACTCTTCGGCTCCATCCCATATGCCAGCGGGTGGCTCGTGTCGTAGTCCATCCGAAGTATCGAGCCAGGTACGAAAAACTCGCTGCGCGAAACACCTCGCAGAGTGTTCTCAATGGGCAGGTCGAACATCCTGAGTGCGAGCTCGAGCGACGTCTTGTTGCATACGAGCGTGCCACCCTGTTCGACGAACCGCCTGATGTTGTCCACGCCTTCCTCGGTCATGCCTCCCACATATCTCGCGGGCATTGTTCCGACAGCGTGTCCTTCGATGATCTGCTGAGGCCTCTGATCGGGAAGGACGATGACGTCAAACCGATCGCGCAGTCGGCCTACTCGCACATCGGCGTCACGTATGTCCTCATAGGGAAATTCATATTCATCGAAGAGGAGGTTCGTCCATCCCGCATCCATGCTCGCTACCCAAGATTGATAGAGACCGATCCTCGGAGCGGGTAACCGATTTGAACTGACACCGGGCGCTCCGCCAACCATGTCGACGTGCGTGGCAGACGCGATGTCGCGCAGCGTGCTTGCTGGGATGCTCGACCGCTCGACGAGGAACGTACCTGCCGGGTACGTCGCGCCGCCGAGTGTGAACTCCTCGAGTGCAGCACTCACCCTACCACCCGCCGCTTGTATGCGATTCACCGCCTTGTAGCTGTTGTTGTCCGCGCGCGAAATGGCAGCGCGCGATCCACCACCACTAACCGACGCCGCAGGTGCAGGTATCTCGGTCGCCAGGTGCATCGCCGCTTCGACCGGCGTCGTCATCATGTGGCTTTCGATTCCCATCAAAAGCGGCATGGTCCAGCCAGCATTGTCATACGGCAGCAACGGAGGCAGAATCTCCTCGCCCTTTTCCTCGTCGTAGTAGCGGCTCGCCCTGGGCTGGCCCTGCCAGAGATGCGGATATTTCCTCAGATCGGGGAAGTCCTGACGCTCGAGCAGATTTTTCAAATACAAACCAAACGGCTGGCTCGTCTGGACGATGTAGGATCCCTCCCCGTATGCAACACCCTCGTGCGTGAACGGTTCGTCGGCTATGTGGACCTCGAAGCCTTGCAGAAGGAAGCGCTCCATCAGTAGAGCCGTGGTGTTTGCATCGCGTTGATCGGCTGGGAAGATCCATCCGTACGGCGGCTCGCTAGCGAAGCGCTCGATTATGTCGTTTGCCATCTGCCACTTGGCGAACATGAAGTCGGCCTTGTAGAACGACGCCAACTCGAAGATCGACATCGCCACGGTGTGGTTGTACAGGATCTGGTCGGCTAAACGCCACCAGCCGCCCAGCCAGGGATTGGGGTAAAACTGCCCCGGTACGAGATCTTTGTGCTGTTCGGGAAAATCGGAAATCGTGTAGTGATGAGGCGTGGCGTAACCGTACGTCTGAGTTTCGGTCAGAAGTGACGGGATGTTGTGCCCTTCTGCGACCGCCAACACTGACCCAGTGTAGTAATAGTCGTAGTTGCTGCGCGAGATCACACCGGACAGCCCCTTTTCTTCCATCGCCTTCGCCCCGACCGTGCCTAGAAGATTCTCGTAACGCCTCACGAGCGGGTGAACGTTCGGGTTTGCGGGCTCGGCGGTGGGTGCTATGAAGATTCGTGCCGGAAAAGGACCGGTTTGATGTTGGTTGTAGTAGAACACCGGGAACCACTCTTCATTCACCAGCCGGTTGGTATTTCGCGTTTCCTGCAGGTTGGCAATGTGCGACTCGCGGTTGTTGTCGTGACCTGCGTACTTCTGGTAGAGGAACGGTGGCCGGGCCGTTTCGTACGTAGTGCCGATGTTGCCGTTGTACCAGTCGGCGATCATCGTCATTCCGTCTGGGTTCGTCCAGACCATCACGATGATCACGTTTTCGCGGATGCGCCGCGTGGTCGGGTCCTCATTCGTAACCAGGTCGTAAGCAAGCTGCACCTGCATGTTCGACCCCACGACCTCGGATGCGTGCAGCCCTCCATCTATCCAGGTAACGGCCACTCCTTCTTCGGCCATCCTACGCGCCTCTGCCTCCGAAACACCTCTGGCCAGGCTGAGCCGGCGCGAAACCTCCTTGTGGTGGTCGAGGTTCGCAAGGTTCTCTTCAGAGCTTATGACGGCGTACTTCTGTCGGCGTCCATACGACGTCTCGCCCGCGTCGAACACTCGCAGCCGCTGTGTTTGACTCTCCAGGAGTTCGATGTAACCGGCGGCCTGTTCGTAAGTAATCAGATGAAAGTCGGCTCCCACTTCAAAGCCGAGGAACTCTTCGGGAGTCGTGACCTGAGCAGCACCGTTTGAAACGAGGAATGCTGCGAGAAGAAAGACGCTGAAGAACACACGTGGGGCGACGCGGCGACAAACGGTCATTCTCGAGTCCTCCGTCATCTGACATGGAAAGACATTCTCTGAATCGACTACTGCGTGCACACAGGGCAAAACTTAGTAGTTGGTACGGGCACAATGAATACAGCAAAGAACCGGGCGCTATCATGACTGACAGCATCCGGCAATATGATTCGGTTTGCGTACAGAGTCTCAGCGCTCTACGGCATCTCCGGAGGCGCAATCCTGCGCAGCGTTGCCTGCTCGAATGCGTAAGCCAGTTCGAGCAGACGCGGCTCGCTGCACGCCATCCCCGTGAAGCTCACGCCGTATGGGCGCGGCTTGGGCTCGAATCCTTCCGGCATCGGGGGTCGAGCATCGGTCGCGATGAGGCCGAACGGTACGATCACGGTCGGGTAACCCGGCCGGGCAGCTATTCCTGCGCTGCCTGACCCCGGGAACAGAAGGGCATCCAGTTCGAGGTTGGCCATGACCTCGTCGATTCCGTGCTCACCATTCAGGCGCAGGTCCCGTGCACGATCGGCCTCGTACCTGGCACGATCACTCTCCAGGTCGATCGCGTCCGATCGGTCGAGCTGCGCCTGGCCATACTTGAGTGCGCCAGCATTTTCGTGAGCAAGGTTCCACTCGCGGAGTTCGGTAAGCGTTTTGACCGGTGCGGCATCCCCCAGGGTGGCCAGCCATGCATTGAAATCCCGCTTCATGCCATAGTGGAGCACGCTGCTACGCCCGCTCACGAGCAGGTTGTTGTCTGGATCCGGGTCGATCACGCTCGGGATATCGGCTGGATCGACGATTATCGCCCCATTTGCCTCCAGGATTCCAATCGCTTCCGCCATCATTGCTCTGCCCTCTTCCGACAACCTGCCGCGCCACCGATCGGTGCCTGGAACCTGCACAGAGTCGTAATACATAGCGCGAGGGATCCCGATGCGGGCTCCCTGAAGTCCGTTGACGTTCAAGAACGCCGTGTAATCACCGTTCGGCGGAGGTTCACAACGTTGGGTCGCGGCGTCGTTGGGGTCGGGCTCTGTGCCTTCCAACGCGCCGAAGAATATCGCTGCGTCCGTGACGGTCCGTGCCATCGGACCAGCGATGTCCTGATCGGCGGTGATCGGTATCACTCCATAGCGGCTCACGCGCCCCACGGTCGGTTTGATTGCCGCCAGCATATTTGCGTTCGCAGGAGATAGTATGGAGCCAGACGTCTCAGTGCCTACGTTCGCAGCCCAGAAGCTCATCGCGGTTCCAATGCCAGAGCTGGAACCGCCCACGCCCATCACCGGACGTCCGTCATTTCGCCCCTCACGCGGTTCGCGACGGGGATCGTAAGGGTTGAGGCCGTAGCCGCCAATCGCACTGTAATTGCCCGGCATGCCAGACGCGATGAAGTTCGCGAGTTCGGTCATGACCGTCTTCGCGATGATGATTGCACCGGCTTCGCGGAGGTTCGTCATCAACGTGGCCTCGTACGGGGGAACAAAACCCTCGAAGGCCAGCGCTCCCCCTGTGGTCGGCAGGTGAGTCGTGTGAACGTTGTCCTTGAGGGCCACGGGGATCCCGTGGAGAGGACCTCGCACGTTTCCTTCGGCGCGTTCTCTATCGAGCTGGTCTGCCTCTTCCAGTACGTTGGCGTTGACCGATATCACCGCGTTGACACGCTCCTCATAGAGCGCAATTCGCAGTAGGTGTGCCTCGACCAACTCACGCGAGGTTATCCGCCCTTCCTCCATCGCGCGCTGCATCTCGGGAATGGTAGCCTCGACTACGTCGAAGGGCTCGTGAGATTCGCAAGACGTGGAAGAGAGGAACAACAGCGCAACGAATGCAGCGCCGAGTAGGCGCAGCGAAAGATTCTCGAACCAGGACATATCCGACTCCGGAAGAAACTTTTTATTCACCGGCCATTCCATGCAGCGGTGAACGCGGCGTGGCCGACACAACAACTGACACGCTAAAGAGCTACTGTGGCGCTGCGTTGTCAACTGATGGGTGTTGGTCTTCGACGCCGACCGCAGATTCGAGTTCGCTTGGTGAGTTGGTGAAGATCATCACACGCTCAACCCTTCCTCCCCTCGTTCCCCTTGGTGGAAATCGGAAACAGTCGGATTTTCGAGGCGACCTTCTAGCGTCAGGAAAGCAATCGCGTTGGCACGATGCATCGTCGCGAAGAACCCGCACTGCCGATAGCGCTGCGTTTGGGCTGTCGCGGAGCTTCGGTCGCCGCTCACCGAGACAACGCGAATCAGCCCTCCACCGAAATCGCCGACCACCTTGGAATCGGCGTAGTCCAGCAGGCTCGGCGCGTTTGTGTATACCTCCAATGCTCCTCCAATACCGCCGCGTTCGTTGCGGGATGGCCTCAAGTGTATTAGAACGCAGTCAACTATCAGTCAATTGCTGAGTGGATGGAATCAACTATCCGGAGATCGTAGGTGCTGTTGGGACGACGGAGGTTCGAACGCTCGACCAGCAGCTATCAGGCACAAAGCCAGAGGCGCATCGTGCCCTTTGAAGTCTCCTGCTCTTCAATCACGGAAAGGCCCGTCTGATCGAGCAAAGCGGGGATGCCTCCGTTTGCGGTGAAGGAGCGATAACCTCGGTAGTGGTCCCTACCCGCCAAACGTTCGATGAAATCTGTGCTGATCCGGCGCCACAGAGTGCTTTGGCCTGCCTCCCAATCCACGATGATCAGTTGCTGAGCAATCCTCCGCATTTCCAGTAACACCGGTATTCGGATTACCATAGGCATCTCGTGGATTACCAAGGAGGTTACGGCGATATCGAATTCGCCTTCCCTGACTCGATAGAGACGCGCTGCATCGGCAACTTGGAAATCGATGTGAGTGAGATCAAGTTTGGCAGCCTGCCGTCAGGCATTTTCGATCTGGCTTTGAGAGATGTCAATGCCCAAGCCACGAGCAATGTGATCGCTCAAGGCGAACAGCTGCGCTCCAGTACCACAGCCGATATCGACCACCGTGGCCCCCGCTGGAATCCATTTCCTCACGCGATCGCGAATCGGAACCAGTGCGGGGTCAATGATGGTGCGGTACAACCAACCGTGAAAATAGGAATCTGCCACTGATTCAACCCTGTATATTGGAGTCGTGAACTCTGGACAGAAGATAACAGGCGAGTTGGCGTGCAGATGAATACGATACAGCTCACTCCGATAGATCACATCTTCACCGGTGTCGGTTCCTATCCCATCGAGTTCGTATTCGCCTACAGAGACAGGATCGATCCAGAACGGCTTCAGTCGAGTCTGAGCGAGGTAGTTCGGCTCTTCGTGCCTGTGAGCAGCAGACTCGAGCACGTGTCCAGCAACACCTACGCGCTTACACCATGCGAAGACGGTCTTCGCTTTCAGACGACCGAGTCCTCAGCGAGTTTCGGCGACCCGGATGCCCGATACGATTTCCTCGACTCCGTGAACAGTGTCCCTGGAGAGCCACTCACTCGGATCAAACTCACCCAAGCGCCCGAGGGCTCTGTGCTTGGCGTGAGCATGTCGCACGCGGTGGGAGACGGGTTTAGCTACTTCCACTTCCTCTCAACTTGGGCGCGGCTCTTTCGAGGAAACAAATTTCTCGAACCTTACATTGGACGCGAGCAACTGATCCCGGAACAGCAGGACCATCGCAACCACGTCACACCGGCCGACGTGCTGGCCGCTTCGGGAATCTTCTGGGACGAGCGTCGCCGCTCAATCGCACGAGACCGCATTCACTGGGACAGGTTTCACCTCTCACAAGATGAACTGAGCGAGTTGCTTGCGGAGGCGCAGCCAGATGTCGATGCGCGATTGTCATTCAACGACGTAGTCTCTGGCCATCTCTGGAGGACCTACATCGCCAAGTGGAACGGTGGTGAAGGAGAGAACCTCACCTACATCAGCTGCCCGGTCGACTTCCGCAGGATTTTCAAAGGGTTCCCGCGCACCTATTTCGGTAACGGCGTCGGCCTGGCCACGCGATCGTTCCTGCGCAATGCACTAGCTGACGCACCTCTCGGCCAGCTGGCGTCTATCGTTCGTGAGGGGGTTGCCTCCGTCGATGAGGCCTATATTCAAAACGCCCTGAGCACTCTAGAAGTCCAACGAGAGCAGGAAGGGCTGTCCGTGCTCGAGGAGAACCACGTGATGCATCCGCGGAGCGGCATCCTGATCACCAATTTGTCACGCCTGCCGGTCAACGAACTCGAGTTTGATGCCGGTCCGCCCGTGGCATTCGACATACTGACTCCGGCCGTGCGCGGTGCGGTAGTACTGCCCGCCGAAGACGGTGTCGACATCAGAGTCTGCTGCCCGTTGGAGGAGTGACTGGCGAATCACGACACAACGTTTTTTCTGGGGGGAATCTGTGAAGCGCTTCAAAAATGTCGTTTTAGCGTGTCTGTTTCTGAGCTTGGGATGTGCATCTTTGGGCATGAACTCGGTTCAGCGCCTGAACCAGCTCTCGCCTGGCATGACGAGCGATGAAGTCGTCGAGATATTGGGGGAACCCCAATCGTCCGAAATGACTGCGGACAACTGGGTTCTCAAATACACACTGCACGAAAACTGGAAGGGGCACGTGCCGTACTTCATAGTTTTCGACAAGGAGACGAGGAAGTTGCTTGCCTGGCACGAAGACGAAGAGGGATACCAACGTAACCAGCAACAGCTCGGCGAGACCTTCCAGCCACTGCTCGAGGGTCAAAACCAGGGCGGCACAGCAACACCGGTTGGCCCGAACGATCCTGAGTTACAAAGATGGATCACGGGCAATTACTATAGCTTTTCGTCCAGCGCGGTCGTCTCGGCATCGTCTGAACGTTCGCTTACACTCTGTGTAAACGGTCAATTCCGCGCCGCCGGCGAGTTCAGTGCAAGCGGCAATCGTGACAGCGGCGGCAACACCGACTGGGGCGCAGCGAGTCAGGGTGGCGAAGCCGGAGCCTGGACGATCTCGGGTGACCGGCAGGCCGGCACCATCACACTGTCCTATCCGGACGGATCGACAAGGAATGTGCAGTACCGAGTCGGCTCCCAGCAGGAGCAGACCATGTACTTCGATGATAGGCAATACGCCTACGCGGGGGAGGCTGTTTGTCGCTAGAGATCTCACGAAGATTCGAATCCGCCGTGCCTGCGCAGCGTCGATGTGGGTCAACCGTTGGACAAGGAGTGTTTGGTGCATAACTCATTCAAACTGGCAGTTGTGATCGCAGTTGTTCTCGGGGCCCTGTCCCCCTCGAATCTTGCATCTCAGGGAACCATCACCCTCTTCAACGGCACCGATCTCACCGGCTGGACCATCTACGGTACAGAGTTTTGGTACGTCGAAAACGGCGAGATGATATGCGAGAGTGGTCCGGACTCAGCCTACGGGTATTTGGCCACTGAGGCCAGCTTCAAAGATTTCGAGTTGACCCTGGAGTTTCTGCAAGAGGCGGACGGGAACAGCGGAGTGTTTTTCCGCTCACACATAGAAGGCACGCGCATCAGCGGCTGGCAGGCCGAGGTGGCTCCGCCGGGAAGCAACACTGGTGGCATATACGAATCGTACGGCCGGGGCTGGCTCATTCAGCCAGAGCTAGGTAAGGACAGTGCGCTGCGTATGGGTGAGTGGAACACGATGCACCTCCGTGTAATCGGGAGCCGCGTGACTACCTGGCTAAACGGTGTGGAAATGGTGGACTTGGTCGACGAGCAGATCGGTGCGGCCGAGGGGCACATCGCCCTGCAGATTCACGATGGGGGAGGAATCAGAGTTCGGTGGCGAAACCTTCGGGTGGTTGTGCGGTGAGGGCGGGATTCCGCCAGGGCAATCCCCCTTCGCGGACTGATGGTTGCGGGCTGCCGCTACGCCAGGGCACTCCCCCTACGCGGGCGGTAGTTTAGAAAGAAAACTAAGGCCCGCTTCGGGGGACTGCCCTGGCTTCGTGACACCCGCTATAGAAGACTGTCGCAGAATGCCAGCGGCAGAGACACTTTACTACTCTTCGCCCACGGCACCACCGATTCCACCGTGAAGAAGTAGATGAGCATAGTGCGCGAAAATGCACGCGGGTACCGCGCCTACAAGATGTTAATCCCCAGTTAGCCGGCCGGCGCGAGCACCTCCCCTACCCTTCTCACCACGGTGTCGATCTCGTCGTCCTTGAGCATCGCTGCCCCTATCTCGAGATGGCCGTCTGCCAGGCCGAGGTAGCAGGTACGAATCGACGGTTCGCCTTGCTCCAAAAGGACTTGAGCCTCCTCATCCGTGAGCGGGACACGTGACCTGTCCCAGAGAATTCGGAGGTGGGGACGCCCGCCTTCGGTTACGGGGTAGGTCACCTCAGTCTGGATGGCCGGGTAGGCCTCGAATTTCTCCGCCAGCAGGTTGACCACACCGGTCTCCCTGACGTTCTCGACCGAGTAGTCGTACGTAAGGCTCACTTCGACGGCGGCCAGCATTCCAAGCATTTCTTCCTTACTGACCTTCATTCCGCGACCAACGGTGTCGGAGTTCGGAGAGTTATTCAGACGGGCCGCCTCAATTAGATCGCTGCGCCCAAGTAGCATGCCGGCGCTGTACGGTCCGCGAAGGCCCTTTCCGCCAGAGAACGCGGCGAGATCGAACCCACCCTCCAGGTAGCCCGACAATCCTTCGACAGGCGGAACAGTATTCGACCCGTCGATCAGTGTAGGGATTCCCAGTTCTCTTCCCTTCGCGGCGAACTCAGTCAAAGAGACTGAGTCGTTCTCCTCCATGATCTTGCAGAAGAAGAGCATGGCGGTCCTGTTGTTGACAGCTCTGTCGATCTGGTCGAGGGTTTCCACTTCCACAAAACGCACGCCCGCACTCCGCACCCCGTGGTCGTATGAGTATCGGTGAGTTTTCAATACGATCACTTCGTTCTTCATACCGCGCAGGTCGGGCACTCTGCCGATCAGATCGGTATCAGTGCCGGTCACGCACGCTGCAGTGCCCAACGTCATGGCCGACGTGGCGCCCGAAGTGACCATGGCGGATTCACAGCCGATCAGCTCCGCCAGGCGCCTTCCTACAGCCTCCTGTAGTTCCTCCATTATGACGTTGCGAGTTCGGGCGTACTCCATCGCTGCAACGACTTCAGGCCACATGTTACGCCCACCAAGCGCCGAGTACGCAGCGGCCGCGTTGATGAATGGCTTGACACCGATCTCCCCAAACCAGTCACGTTCATCCTGTGGATCGGAGGAGGCGGCACATCCTTCTACTGACGTGAGCAGTGCCGTACCCGGCACCAGCGTCGCAGCATTCTTCAAAAAGGATCGTCGGTTCGTCACCGTTACTCCCTCATGGTTGTTCGAAGGCCTAGTTTCAATTCGCCCTGGGCAGAGTTTCTTCCATATCAGCAACCACGTATACCGTCACCGCCAATGCGGCAATACATTCGGCCATTTCGCGTGGATCCAACTTGTCGATGGTATCTGCTGCGGTGTGGTGATACCAGAAATAGCGAGATCCGTCGACTTGCAGGCCCATGCCCGGTACACCTTCCCTCATGATCGGGCCGATGTCTGCACCTCCGCCCCCTCGCGTCACTTCCACTCCGATCGGCGCGAGAAGTGGCGTAATGCCAGAAAGGATTTCGAACGCCTCATCCGAACCGCTGAAGCCAAGGGAATGCGGTTTGAACACGCCGCCGTCAGACTCGATCGCGAGAACATGGTCGTCGAGTTCGTCGATGTGGGCGTCACGATATCCGTTTCCGCCGCGAAGTCCGTTCTCCTCGTTGGTGAACAACACCGCTCGTACCGTGCGTCGGGGGCGCAGGCCCAGTTGGTGCAGCAGTCGCACCGCCTCCCAGGCGGCAACGATGCCACCACCGTCATCCATCGCTCCCTGCCCAACGTCCCATGTATCACTGTGCCCACCCACCACGATCACCTCATGCGGCATTTCAGAGCCAACGATTTCTCCAATGACATTGCGGGAGGGAACATCAGGCAGAGTCTCAGCTTCCATCGTGAGTCGAACGACAATGCGTTCGCCTCGGTCCTGCATCCGGTGCAGCAGTGTAGCATCCTCGATCGTGAGTGCGGCGTGCGGAATCCTGGGGACGCCTTCGCTATAACTCATCCCACCAGTGTGCGGAGTCTGCATCGAGTACGGAGTGACCGATCGTATCAGGCTCGCCACGGCGCCCACCTGTGCGGCCGCTACCGCTCCCCTGCCCCGATACTGCACGGTTTCTCCGTAGCTCGTGAATGGGACGTCGAACAAGACGATCTTGCCCACCGCTTCGGCGGCACGCGCGGTTAGATCTTCGAAACTTTCGACGACCAGCACCTCTGCCGTGACTCCCACCTGCGGCGTTCCAACGCTTCCTCCCAAACCGAGCATCGGGAGATTCTTCTCCCGAGGTTCGAGAAGAACCGCCGACTCATTACCACGCACCCAGTGCGGCACCATGACAGGTTCCCCTCGTACGTTTTCCAAACCGTCTGCCAGCATCTGCTCGAGAATCCAGTCGAGCGCACGCTCGAGGCTTTCTGACCCGCTGAACCTGTGACCGAATCTGTCGGATAGCTCAGTCAGCCTAGCAAAGGCCGAGCTGTCGGCAAGCGCCGTAGAGATGATCCGGTTCGCGGCATCTCCGAAACGAGACTCGAGAGTCGGCGTGACGTCAGCTGTCTGCGCATCCATTGGAGCAAGGACCAAGAGTACGACGAACAAACAAAGGCTGAATCGTGTAAGCATGGGCAACACCGGAAAGAGATGAGCTAACGCAGAACGGACGCGAAACAACGTCCGCTAAAATGCAGCAGGCGAAAGAGGATTGCCAGAGTTGGTGGTAAATGCTCCCACAAACGTCCTATGGGTTTGACAGTCTGGAAAACCGTCTGCTGTAAGAGGCCACCATATGGAGAGGACGTTCCCAATGAAGCTTCGGTACTGGAGGTGCTCGACGCCAACCTTCCAGAGACCAGCCTCTATCTCGTTCCCGGGCACTCTCTTCCAGACTCACTTTTTCTGACTCCTCTAGTGGCACCCCTGATCCCCGCCTGGATTCTGTTTGGGATCTGTCGGGGGGTAGCTCCGAGGTTCGTCGGGCGGGTTACCTTCGTCGGACTCGTGCTGGCCTGGAGGATCAAGCCGGTCCACTAGCCAACACCGCCTCGAACAGGCGCAGCAGATTCCCTCCCATGATCTTCTCGATGTCTGCCCGGGAGTACCCTCGGTCCAGCAGTGTCCGAGAAATGCCGGGCAATCCCGCGGCTGACTCGAGTCCCACGGTGTGGTGCTCCGACCCCAGGAAGTCCGACCCGATCCCGACGTGATCGACCCCGGCAACCTGCACGATGTGGTCAATGTGATCGACGAGCATCGAAACGGTCACTGTACTGTCGGGATAGAATGACGAGATGTGCCCGGGGTAAAACGTCACCGAGATCACGCCACCCTTCTCTGCGAGCGCCCGGATAATGGAATCGGGGATCTGCCTGGGTACATCGTTCAACGCACGAGCACATGAATGAGATGCAACGACGGGTTGGACGGAAGTGCGGATGAGGTCCATTTGCAGACTGTCGTCGGCGTGTGAAATGTCGATGATGATACCCAGGCGGTTCATTTCTGAAACCACCTGCTGCCCGAAGTCGCTGAGAACTGCTAGGTCTTCATCACCCTGCCGGTAGGCGGACGTCGCAATCGGATCGTTCGGAAGGGTGATCATACGAACGCCTGCCTCATGGAACCGCTCGAGCGCGCCCACGTCACCCTCGAAGGGATCGGCGGCCTCCACGCTCAGAAGGACCGCACGCTTGCCGGTTTGATGAATGCTGGAAATGTCCGTGGGCGAGAGAGCGACCTCCGCCAGACCTCCAAGCCTCGCCACCTCCTGCCTCAACATTCCGATGTCTTCGAGGATCTGTACGGGTTCGGTCTGTCCGGTGGACTCCCTCCTCAGCAGCGGAACCGAGAAGAACACAGCATCCAACCCGCCTTCTTGCATAGTGATGAAGTCGAGCTCGAACGTCCCGGTCTTTTCACCCAGGTTCAACGCCTCTGCCGCGCCCGGTTTTGGATGTGCATGCGCGTCAACTACGATTGCCTGCTCATGGATCGTGGGCGCAGTCTCGCTTTGAGGTTGGTCCTCGCTATATGAACAAGCGAGGAATAACACTGGGATAGCAAGTATGGATGCGGTTCTCAGGTCGCTGAAGTCGTACATCGAAAGTCTCGTTTTTGAGTTTGGGTGCTTGATACACCGAAATCGCTGATTCGTGCGGACAAAATGTGATCCACGGCACCGCACCGGAGCCCAATTTTCACTACTCTTGTTGTTGCACGAGACTGGAATCCGGCGTGAAGACCGGGCAGCCTTAGGGAAGAAACTCCCTGGAGCGTAGGAAGGCGCGGACCAGTGCCAACACCGTTCAACGAACTGACATTTGCGCATCAAGGCCGCAAATACTGCTGCCGTAAGCAAAGTGTGCCTGCTCTGACTTGCGGATCGGTTGCGACAATCAAAACCCACTGGATCGTCGAAATTGAATCGCTCCCCTTTCTGGCCTTCGAAGCGAACGATGGAGAAGACGAAGATCAGGTTCGGCGCAAGGTGGTCCTATGGGACACGCGCGGAAGGATTCCTGTATCCAGTCACGATTGAATCGACCAGCCAAACTGAGCGTGGTCTCCTACAGGCCGTAACGCTAGCCACCCAACGAACCCGCACACATATTCCGGTATCTCGATCACGGAGCTAGTCCCTGTGCGTTTGATGATCATTTTGGCCGCTCTTCTTGCCGTGCTTTCACTCTCGGCGTTTACCCCACGACAGGATTCGCCGGCGAGCCAGTCATACGACGTCGTCTTCCAAGGCGGCATGGTGCTAGACGGCACCGGCAACCCGGCCTTCCCAGCTGACGTTGCCGTAGTCGGCGACAAGATCGTAGCGGTGCTACGCCCGGGTTCCGCGGTTGGAGCCGACCGCGTGATCGACATAACCGGCCGCATCATCGCCCCCGGGTTCATAGACATCCATACGCACTCCTACGACAGAGTTACTAACGACACCGTTTGGGAGGGGGAGGATGCCCAGCGCTATTTCGCCCCCAACTTCGTTTCACAGGGGGTAACTACGGTCGTCTCCAACGAGTGCGGGTATGGAACCACAGACATTGGCTTGCAGAAGAGGATACTGACCGAAAAAGGCATCGGCCCGAACGCGATCCTCTTGATCGGTCACAACTCTGTCCGGCGTGCCGTGATGAGAAACGACTTTCAGCGGGCTGCCACTGACGACGAGATCGTGGAGATGCGCGCGATAGTTCGACAGGCGATGGAGGACGGCGCGTTTGGCATGTCGTCCGGACTCGAGTACGTCCCAGCAATCTGGAGTACCACCGACGAAGTTGTGGCGCTGGTGAACGAGATCGTTCCGTACAGTGGGTTCTTCCAAGCCCACGAAAGGTCCTCAGGCTACAGTCCGATGTGGTACGTGCCGAGCCAGGACGAGCCCGACCCACCCTCGATGATCGACAACATTCTCGAGCTGATCGAAGTCGGAGAACGGACCAATGGCCGGGTCATTGCAACTCACATCAAGGCCCGCGGTTACGACTTCTGGGGCGGGAGTCGCTCGATCATCAACCTTTTGTCCGACGCACGCGAAAGAGGCGTAGACATCTGGGCAGATGCTTACCCCTACACCAGCTCGGGCAGCGACGGGAGCACGGTATTGATACCGCGCTGGGCTACAGGGCGCGAAACACCTGCCGCTACGCTGCGAGAAGTCCTCGAGGACGAGGGCCGCAAAGCCGACCTGACAATGGACATCGAGCACAATCTCAACTGGCGAGGCGGCGCCGAGAACGTGATCGTCATGGACTACCCCGACAGTTCGTTCATCGGCCGCAGTGTCGGTGAGCTGGCCAGGGAGCGGGGAGTCTCGAAAGTGGAGATGGTGATCGCTCTGCAATTGGAGGGGAATCCTGAACGCAGGGGCGGCGGGCGCCTGCGCGGCTTCTCGATGGCGGAGATCGATATCGAAGCTTTCTACGCCCAGCCATGGACCGCAACAGGTTCGGACGCAAACATCGCCCTGCCCTCCGACGGCCCGGTGCACGCGCGTTTCTACGGCACCTTCCCGCGCAAGATCAGGCACTATGCCCTCGAACAAGGTGTGATTTCGGTAGAGGACGCTGTCCGCACCTCCACATCTCTCCCCGCCCAGATACTCGGCCTGCGCGACCGCGGTCAGATACGAGAGGGGTTCTTTGCCGACATAGTCGTCTTCGATCTCGAGACGATCAGGGACGCCGCCACCTTTTTCGAACCGCACCAATACGCCGAGGGTATCGACTACGTAATGGTGACCGGGCAGTTCGTAGTTGAGGAAGGCACGATGACCTGGGAGCGGGCAGGGAGGGTTTTGACGCGGAGCGATTGACGCAGTACACAACCAGGTGAGCGGGCATAGCCCACTCACCTGTTGTCAGTCACGGCATTTCGGCAGCAACGAAGTTCTGAAGTATCCGTTGCGGTACGTTACCCCAACCTGCGCCCGACATGTTGGACGTGATCGCAAATGCAATCCCCGCCTCTGGCACCACAGCCAGCCAGCAGTTTCCGCCAACCGATCCGCCACCATGCCCTACGAACCTCACGCCGTTGAGGTCGCCAGTGGTCCAACCAATACCGTAGTTGGTATTCTCACCCGCGGTGGTTTGCTGCGACGTCCAGAACATTTCCACGGTTTCCCTCGCCATGATATCTCCCAGGAGCATGGCGTTGGCGAACTTCACCATGTCAGTAGGCGTCGAGAGATAACCGCCCCCGGCCCACTTGTAGCTGTTGTCGACGTAAGGTGAATTGATGAGAACGCCCTCGTCATTGCGGTCGTAGTAGCCCGTGCGTTCCATAATGATGCTGTCGGTGTGATCGGCAACTGTGTTCCGCATACCGAGGGGTACTAGCACGTTGTCTGTCATGTACTTCAAGAACTCTTCGCCCGATGCACCCTCTACAACGGCGCTTATCAAGTTCCAACCGTAGCTAGAGTAGGAGTACGCCTCTCCGGGAGGAGTCTGGAGAGTGTCGTCCTTGAAGATGTCGAGCCCGGAAGTGACCGTCGGGTATCGCACGGGGCTCAGGAATTCGTCTCCCAAGTAATGCCGGATACCTGCCAGGTGTCCGGCCAGGGCCCGCGTTGTGACTACCCCTTTAGCCTTTTCGGGAAACGAGGGTACGTACTGCTGTATCGCAGCGTCTAGATCTAGGCGGCCCTGATCGTACAGCAGGCCGATCGCGATGGCACTCAGCGGTTTCGACACACTGCCGATTCTGAATCGGGAGGTAGGGCTCACCGGCGTACGCGTCTCGATGTTGGACCATCCGAACCCTTCAGACCATACGACCGAGCCATCTACCGAAACGGCTATCGATACTCCGGCGATGTTCCGCGCACTCATGACCGAGTCCAACATCGCTCGACTTTCTTGGACGATTGATTCGTACTCACCGTTAGATGGGGCTTCGGCAAGCCGCACCGTTTGCGCGAGAAGTACCGCTGGAACGATCAGAAAAAGAGCGAGTGTTGTGACGACACGTTTCATAATTAGTCCCCCGTTGCATCGAGGTTGGATTGCAGGGTTAGAGTGTGTGCTATCGACTAGTACGGGCTCGAACCAAACCTGTTTCTACACGTAATGTACGGTACAACAACGCTCTCCGTAGCCGCACCATGCGGACGACTGCTATTCGACCTTTCCAAGCCGGTTCCTTCGCCGCATATTGGCCGTCGCCCGAACTACACCTTTGCTTACGTCGAATTCGACGGGAGATCTTCATGCGATCCGCGTTCATGACTCTGGCAATCCTGGCCCTCGTAGTCACCTCTCCGCTGGCGGCACAGCGCCTCCCCACTGCTCCACCTGAGGAGTTGGGACTTTCTCCCGAGGCCCTATCTCGCATAGACCGGATCTACTCTGAACACGTCGACGAAGGCCGCCTCGCTGGCGCCCTTGGCATGATCATCCGGCACGGCAAGGTCGGTTACCTGGACACTTGGGGAATGCGTGACATGGAGGCCGGTGACCCGCTCGAGTCGGACGACATCTTCCGCATCTACTCGATGACAAAACCGATCACGAGCGTGGCCGTGATGATGCTCTTCGAAGAGGGGCGTTTCTTCATCAATGACCCTGTCAGTCGATATTTGCCCGAGTTCGAGAATACGGAAGTCGCCCTGCTAGATGAGGCTACGTCGCTAGAAAACATCCCGACAGAACGTCCAGATCGTGCTGTCACGATCCAAGACCTGCTGCGCCACACGTCGGGACTCACATACGGTTCTTTCTCGAACACACGCGTGGATTCTCTTTACAGGCGGTCCCGTCTTTACTCGAAGGCAAATCTGGCAGATATGGTCACCGCACTCGCGGAAATCCCGCTCATGCAGCAGCCGGGCACAAAGTGGCACTACAGCCTCTCTACCGACGTGCTGGGACGCTTGGTTGAGGTCGTGTCGGGTATGCCGTTCGACGAGTTCGTCGAGAGGCGTATCTTCGAGCCGCTCGGCATGGAAGACACAGGCTTCTTCGTCCCGCAAGAAAAGCTGCACCGCCTCGCCCGGACATACCGGCACGTCGGCGAAGACCACAGGTTGACGCTCGGGGACACTCTCGGCTACAAGTCTTCTCCCCCCATACTCTCCGGGGGCGGTGGACTGGTTTCCACGGCGTACGACTACGCCCGCTTCACGCAGATGCTGCTCAACGGCGGCGAGTTGGACGGAGTCCGCCTGTTGAGCCCGAAAGCCGTAAAACTCATGAGCACCGACCACCTCGGTGACGTAACCACCCCTTGGCCAGGCATCGGTTTCGGACTCGGTTTCGCGGTGAAAGAAGTTGCTGCGCTCGATGGGACGCTCAGCTCAGTAGGTGAGTACAACTGGGGTGGGCTGCACGGCACGTCATTCTGGATCGATCCAACCGAAGACCTCATCGGCATCTTCATGGTACAGATCTATCCGAACCGAGAGGTGAACTTCCGAGAGCAGTTCAAGAACCTGGTGTATCAGGCGTTGAGGAACTGAGGGTTTGTTGCGGTTTCGTCACGGCGGTAGGAGTTCTAGGTCCTCAGGGTCGGCTAGCCCTTCGAGAAAACTGATGACTTTACCAGTGGCATTGTGCACACCGTAGATGGCGCCGGGGCTGAATACCGTCACGAACGAAAAACCACCTGCGACGACAATGCTCGTGACGTCGTGCAGGTCCTCCGGAAGCTCCGCGATCATCTCGAGTGGACCTGACTCCCCGAAGTAGTAAATGCTCTGTGCATGGCAAATGTAGTAGTATCCGTCGCTGTAGTCGATTGCGGGCAACCAGAACAGTTGATCCGACAGTTCTGGGAACACTGCGATCTCAAACGTGCTTAGGTCAACGCTCAAAAGACTCCAGGGCGAACGATGTGATACGACCAATGAGTCCCCTACTACGACGCCATCGTTGCTCTGATGATACGGGTCGGAGCCTATTTGCATACTGACAACTGCGAGGAGACCGCCGGCACCGTCGATGAAGTAGATGCTGTCTTGAACATTGCTCATTAGGGCGAAGCGGCCGCCGGGCAGAGCTGAGAATTCCGAGTACCTCGGCACGGCATCTGGGATCGCAATCCGGCGGAGAAGCACACCGTCGAGATCGTACTCCTCTATTCCTGTTGTCGCCGTGAACACGCGATCGCCTTCGATTTCGACGCCGATCCCGCTCCCGATGAACGACTCGGCGTTTGCGTTCTCGTCAACGGCGAGGATCCCGTGGGCAGTCTGCACGAGAAACCGCAGTTCCTCTTCAAAGTGAGGGCTGGCGACAACGATATTGGATATCCTCGACCAGTTCCCGGCCTCGTCCACCACACGAAGGGCGAAAAAGTATTGCTTCCACCAGCCGAGGCCAGACACCGTCATCTCCTGAGTGGTTCCGGCAGCAGCCGGGGTGGGCATGTCCGTTACCAGCCACGCGTCACGCCAATTGGCCACACCGATCGGCGACAGGGAGTATCTAAGGTCGTATTCCGAACCGGTGCCTACCAGACTGTCGTCGCCTGAGGCGGTCCAGGTCAGAGTGATCGATGTCCCGAGCGAGTCTGTGACGTGCAGGTCAGAAATCGCGGTCGGCGCAATGGTGTCATCTGGCGAGGTGCTGCCATCGCCGCACGCTGTGAGCGAGGCAACGATCAGTGCTGCGATCCAGTTCTTCGTGCGGCCTGGGTAACCTGGCATCGGACGCCTCCAGTTCCGTCTCAAATAGCATCATATGCCTCGGCGGTCAACTTTCGATCAACCATCGCGTGGCGGCAATCAATTCGGTGCTTGTGGTGGGAGTTGAAGTGGGAATGGGGAATTGGCGTGAAGGTGCCTGCGGGAGGCGTCCTCACCTATCCAGTCAGTCGTCGCGCAGCAAAGTCGTAGGATCGACCCTCACTGCCCTACGAAGCGGCAGGTACGCAGCAACCATCGCTGCCGCGAGCAGTACCAGAACTCCCACAGCGAATGTCGCCGGATCGGTCGAACCCACTCCGAAGAGCAGACCACGCACCAACCGCGTGACGCCGAAGGCGCAAACCAACCCGATGCCAAGGCCGAGTAGTACCGCACCCATTGAGTGAGTGATTACCAGCCTTGCGATCTCTCGGCGATGCGCTCCCACTGCCATACGTATACCGATCTCACCCTGTCGTTGGGTCACGGCCAGATTCGTAACGCTGTAGATACCTGCGGCGGCGAGCACCAGACCGATGAGCGCCACGACAGTGAACAACTCCGCATTCATTCGTTCGTTCGATAGGAAACCACTCACCAGCCGATCGTACGGCTCGGTGTTCACCAACGTCAGCTCCGCGTGGAAGTCTCGCAGCTCGCGCTCCAGGCGCGGGGCCGCCACCGCGGGATCGATCGTCGTGTTTACCACCACCATGTTGTGCGGGGTCCAGTCGTGCTGCAGGTAGGCGAAATAGATCAGCGGCTCGGGTTCGGTTAGAACGTTCCTGGTTCTTGAGTCGCGCACCACGCCCACGATCTCCAGGCTCCGCTCCTCGGCGCCGAAGTTGCGGACGGCCGGCGCCGGGCCTGAGCCCGACCACCATAGCATGCGACCTACGGGGTCCCCCTCGGGGAAAAACCTCGCCGCAAACGCCTCGGTGACCAGCACCACCCTGGCACTGTCATTGGTATCCCACTGCGGCAATGCGCGACCACGGACGAGATCCAACCCGACTGTCTCGGAAAAACCGGGAGCGGTGAGCGTGTACGGTACCATCGAGGGCTCGTCCTGGGTGTCGACCAAGAAAGGCGCAGCGTAGTGATATCCGGAGAGAGGCGCAACGTTTGCTACGCTCACATCGTGCACCCACGGTTGGGATTCCAGGTGGAACGAAAGGTCCCTGTAGAATTGTTTGATGCCTGGCTGGTCCAGGCCCATCGCGCTGACAGTAATGACGCTCACGAGCAAACGGTCATCGTCGAACCCTGTGTCGATGCGAAGGACGTTGTCCAAAGTACGCAGCACCAGCCCGGCTCCAATCAACAGCACGACAGAGAGCGCCACCTGAAACGACACTAAGAGGTTGCGCGCACCGAACCGATGCAAGAGGCGCTTCGGTTTGGATACATTGGCATCGCCCTTCAGGGCCTCGACCAGATCAGAGCGGGACACTCTGAGCGCCGGCAGAACCCCTGCCAATACACCTGCGACGATCGCGATTCCCATCGTGACGACTGCCACACCAAGATCGAGGCTTATCTCTCGCGGCACGCCAACTCGCCATACCGACGATTGTGCAAAGTACGATCCGATTCTAATGCCGGCCGGGATCGGGAGTAGGAGCGCAAGAAGACCGGCCGCACCCGACAGAAGGAAGTTTTCGGCCAACAACTCCCCGATCACCCGCCTAGGCGAAGCGCCGAGTGCCCCCTTCACCGCCATCTCGCGCCGTCTGCCGGCGGCCATCGAGAGCATCAAGTTGGAAACGTTTCCACAGGCCAGAAGCAGCAGTACAACAGCGCCGGCCAGCATCAAACGAGCTGCCGGTAGCTGGTCCGCACTGGCAGCTGGTTGGACCCATGCCGGGGGAACGATCGTGTTTTGCCTCACACTCTCCGAGCGCGGGTAAATGTCATCCATGCCGGCTGCAACCGTCCCCAACTCAGCCTCGGCCTGCTCCACGGAAGACCCCGGCGCGAGCCGACCATACATCAATACGTAGGCCAGGTCGCGATTCCGGAGACTCGCACCCACGTCCCGGTAGGAGACTTTGATCTGTTCCAGCGGCAGCCAGATGTCGGGCCTGATCGAAGCGACGGAACCGATGAAATCCTCCGCGGCAACACCGATTACGGTGATCGGCCTGCCGTTCAGAAACACCGTTTGCCCGACCACGTCGGGATCGGCAGCGAAACTGCTGCGCCAGAAGCTGTATGACAACAGCACAACGGGTGGCGCTTCGGGGCGATCATCGTCCCGCGAGAGAACTCGCCCGATGGTCACACCGACACCGAGCAGCGAGAAGTAATTACCCGAGACCGCTTGCCCGAACACTTGTTGGTTGGAGAGGCCGTGCCGCAGCCCACCGGCGAAAGACCTCTGCGCGGCAGCTAATCCCTCGAACGCGCCCGTGGCCGAGGCGGCGTAGTCGAGGAAGTCGAGGTACGAGATGGCGGTGTATGGGTTGTCTCGCTCGACCCCGTAGATCTGAACGAGCCCATCTGCGTCGACACCGGGAAATGGGCGGTAGAAACTATTGATATAGGTGAAAACAGTGCTGCTGGCCGCGAGCCCCAACGTGAGGATGCCGACTGCCACCGCGCTATAGAACGGTCGCTGGGTAAGCGATCGGATGGCCGCCCTAAAGTTGTGGTTCACAGTTGCGAGCATAGTCATCACCCAGGGTCGTGACAGCGTCACGGGACAAACTGCTACGTCGCGCGTTTTTTCGGTTATGTCAATTCTACTGCACGAGCGACCTTCTCGGCGAGGAAGTCGTTCGGCCGGTTGGGGCAAGTCGGTCGAGCGTTGACTGTCGTACCCATTATGAGTACATCACCCAATGAATCGGTTCTGGCATCTGCATTGTTCGGCAAGGTACGGCTGGCAATTCTGGCCCTCCTTTTTGGTCATCCAGATCGTGCCTTCTTCGTACGCGAGATTGTCAGAGTCGTGGAAGGCGGCCAGGGAGCCGTGCAACGAGAACTGGCTCGACTCGCTGGAGTCGGATTGCTATCGCGGCGCCAGGAGGGGCGGCAAGTCTATTATCAGGCCAACAGAGACACCCCATTGTTTACGGAACTCCAGTCTATTATGGCAAAGACCGTTGGCGTGGCCGATGTGCTCCGCACCGCTCTCGCACCGGCGCGGGATCGCATCGCGGTTGCTTTCCTATACGGATCTGTGGCTCAAGGAGACCCCGAATCGATGAGCGATGTGGATATCATAGTCGTGGGAGATGTCACGTTCGGCGAAATCACCGAACTGCTTTCGCCCATCCAAGATCGGATCGGGCGGGAGGTCAATCCTTCAGTTTTCCCAACCGAAGATTTCTATAGTCGAGTTGCAAAGAGGGGTGATTTTCTCGCCAGAGCATGGTCAGCTCAGAAGATTTTCGTGCTAGGAGATGACGGTGAGTCTGGACAGCTGGCTCGCTAACGGCTGGGTCGTAGAGCATGAGGCCACGCGTGAGGAGATCGTCAGCCTACTCGAAATCGCCGATCGGGACATCGAACAATGTGCAGCGGCAGAGCTCGGCCCGGATTGGCGTCACAACATCGCCTACAATGCAGCGCTCCAACTAGCGACCGCTGCGTTGTCAGCTAGTGGTTATCGGGCCAAACGAGAGGCTCAGCACTTTCGGATACTGCATTCACTCGAATACACGGTAGGCGTGACTCACAAGATGATCCGGCGCCTGGACCAAGCGAGAAATGGATGATTCTCGAGCACCGTAGCTTGCGGTGAACCGCCCGGCCGGCACACATTGAGTCGGTTCATCTTCCGACATACTGAAGTTCAACCACCATCCAACCTCAAATCTGCCTGAGACGAAGTATCACCGTCAATTGACACTGTTATATAACAGTGTTACGATTCATCCATATCAACAGAACCAGTGTTTTCGCTGAATGAGTTGGTCGACGCCGCCAGAGAGGCCATGGCAGACTGGCCGGCGCCGACCAACCGCCAGATCCGGGCTTTGCCGGATGTACGCACGCTCCGCTACTACACACACCTGGGCTTGCTGGACCGCCCGGTGGCGTTCAGGGGGCGGACGGCTCTGTACGGGCGGCGGCACCTGCTGCAGGTGCTGGCCATCAAGCGACTCCAGTTCGGCGGCAGGTCGCTGGAGCAGATCCAGGAAGATTTGTACGGCGCTGACGCAGAGTTGCTGGAGCAGGTTGTCGGCGGCAACGAGCTACCTGAGTCCGCTGCCGGTGAGCGGCTCAGCAAGCCAAAGAGTCAGCGAGCAAAGGAGTTCTGGAAGGAGACTGTACGAGCAGCGAGCAGCGAGCAGCGAGCAGAACAGATCGGCAGCGAGCAGCGTGCAACGAGTTTCGCAGTAGAACCCCAACGGGTGACCCAGCTTTCGGTTGCCCCGGGCGCGACGCTGGTTCTGCCGCTCGAGCACTTGAGCGAGGAGGCCTTTGCGGAGCTGCCCGCCGCCTTGGCACCGCTCCAGGAGTGGTTGGCGAAACACCTGGGCACAACGTCACATAATCAGACGAACCAGGAGAGAGGCAATGACCAGCCTAGCAACTAAGGATTTCCCATCGACATCAGATCCGGATCAGGCCGGCTTCGGTTGCCTGCGTGGCCCCAAGGGCTGCCTGCCTCTCAAGGCATTCAGCGCCCACGCGCACATCGCCGGCACGGTCTACAACTGGAGCATCGAACAGACGTACGTCAACACGACGGACGGGTTCATCGAGGCAGTGTACATCTTCCCCCTGCCTCCCAGAGCTGCGGTATCTGCATTCCACCTGCGTGTGGCCGGAAGGACGGTTACCGGCGAGATAAAAGAGCGTGTGCAAGCGCGCCATGATTACGCCGAAGCAATCAAGGACGGCAAGCGCGCAGCACTACTGGAAGAGGACAGAGCAGACGTTTTCACCGTCCAGGTCGGCAACATCCCGAGCGGTGAAGATGCTGTGGTATCCCTCGAGCTGTCCGGACCAGTTGCAGTCGAGAGCGGGGAGTGTGAGGTGCGTATGCCGCTGGTTGTGGCGCCGCGCTACATCCCCGGTTCGGCGATTGGCGGAGACGTCGGTACGGGAACGGTGGGCGACACCGATGCCGTGCCAGATGCATCTCGAATCACGCCACCCGTGCTGCTCCAGGGTTTTCCGAACCCTGTCGCACTCGACATGAGCGTGAGCATCGATCAAAGAGGCCTCGAGGTGTCCGACATTGCCTGTTCCCTGCCCACCGACCAGATCGGCGAGAACCACTGGCGTGTGGTACCCGGGCAGCGTCTGAACCGTGACTTCATCCTGAGGTATCGCGTGCACGGAGCTGAGATGCAGGCGTCGGCGCTGATCGTGGGTGATGCGCCGGGCGGAGGTTCGACACTGTCGGTGTGCCTCGTGCCTCCCGAAGCCAGCGTTTCGCGCGTGCCCCGCGACGTAGTTGTCGTGCTGGATCGCTCGGGCAGCATGGGCGGGTGGAAGATGGTGGCCGCAAGGCGCGCCGCGGCCCGCATGGTAGACGCGCTCGATTCGGAAGACTCATTCTCCGTGCTCGCCTTCGACAACGTCATCGAGTGCCCCGACGGCCACGACAAGAAGCTGCGCTCCGGCACCGACCGGGAGCGGTTCAGGGCTGTCTCCTACCTGGGGAACCTGGATTCGCGCGGGGGAACCGAGATGACCAGCGCCCTAAAAAAAGCGTTCAAGCTGCTGGACAATTCTGGAGACGGTCGTCAACCGATACTCGTGTTGATCACCGACGGGCAGATCGGCGATGAAGACCGACTGCTCAAATCTCACAAGAAGGCGCTCGAGAATGTACGGGTGGTGGCGCTCGGCATCGACCGCGCGGTGAACGAGGGCCTCCTCGACAAGATCACTCGTCCAAACGGCGGTTGGTACGCCTGCGTGGATTCGGGAGATTGGCTCGACGAGGTGCTGGCCTTTGCTGCACGTCAGATTCAAGAGCCGTCTCTCAGAGACATCTCAATAAAAGCGACCGGGATGGACGAGGGCGATCTCACGCCCAGCCCTGTACCTGACCTCTACGGCGCTAGGCCGCTCACGCTCTGGGCGCGCATCTCGAAAGCGGCACCGAAGGTAAACATCTCGGGCACGCTGCCCGACGGGGAACCGTTCAAGACCACCGTAGATGTCTCCGAATCCAACTGCACGGCATTCCACACTGCGTGGGCACGCTCGCGCATTCGTGATCTGGAAGACAAGTACGCGGCGGAGCACGACGCCGGTATGGCGAAACGCATCGTCGAGATCTCTTTGGCCAACAAGGTTCTTTCGCGATTCACGGCGTTCGTTGCGGTGGACTCTGAGAAGCAGGACGTGCAAGACATGAGGACCATCACGCAGCCCGTCGAAGAGCCGGACGGTTGGGAGATGAAGGCCTTCATGACGGGTACGCCGATGGCAGGCTTGCCCGAACCGAGCGCCGGTTTCGCCGACTCAAGCAGGAGTATCACCACGGGTGAGTTCCTGGCGCAGAAGCCTGCCGGCATCGTGGCCAAGAGGAGCATTCGGCCCGGCTTGGCCTCTATGGCAAAGGGCCGTCGCACAACAGCACCGGTTGCCCCTGGCGAACTAGCAGCGCACCTCCTCGCGGAACTGCACGACGGCCTAACCGACGCGCTTCAACGGGCCTTGTGTCTCAGGCGTGACTCGTTCGCCGAAAAAGTGCGAAACCTCATCGGCGATTTGAAAAAAGCCGGTGAGAAAGAGACGGCCAAGAAGTTGAAAGCACTGCTGAAACGTATCGCACCACCCTCAACCATCGAAGAAGTGGCTGGTACCTGGGACGAATGGAAATCTCTGCTGGAGTCCGTCGCGAGTGGCAACGTGGGGCAGAAGGCCGGCAATAAACGAGAGGGGTGGTGGCGGTAGGGGAGCGACCCTGAGCCTTCGCTTCCCGCTCACCTACCTCAGCTAACCGCCGTTTGGGGGCCCCCACGCTCAGCCAGGCCACTCCCCCTTCGCGGGCTGTAGAGTGCTTTCAATCTTGGGTTGCGCCTACAAACACCGATTGTGAACTCCCAATCGCCCGTTGCTTGTTAACCGCCGCCATTCGTTCGGCTGCAGACGGTGATTGTAAACAAACAATCAGCCGCCGGAAGCGCTTTGTCGCCCGACGTACGCCGCCAAATCACGCCAGTGCCGAACATCCCAGAACTTCGTCGCCGCCGCGGAGGTTGAAGGAAGGTGGAACGCCTATGTAACTACTGAACCGCGACATTTCGATCCACTCAGCGTGATTTCGGTACAGCGATCCCTCACATCATCTCTCATTTTCACCCGCAGCACTACTCACAATCTGTAATACTGAGTGTTATACTTGTCTGAAGAATGCCGACAGGAGTTCGTCGAGTTCGTCTACACGCCAACGTTTGAGCGTTCGGCCGACGGCATCCTTGCGGAAAGTGATCTACTTGCTCTCGAACATGTGCTCGTCAATCACCCGTGTGCCGGAAGCATCGAGCGCGGCTTGGGCGGCGTACGGAAAATCAGGGTCAGACGATCGGGAATAGGCAAGAGTAAGGGCGCGCGCGTGCTCTATCATTTCAATGCACGCACCCGGCGAGTGTATCTGCTACTGGCGTACGCCAAAAGCAGGTGCCTGGTACTGACCGCTGGTCAGTGCAAAATAGTTCGAGATTTGGTCGATCAGCTCGAGGACAGGTGATCAGATGCCAAAGCGCACGAGCGCGGAAGATACCGAAATGTTGATAGCGAGCCTGAGAGAGGCTGTGCAATTCCACCGTGGGAGCAAAAGGCCTGCGAAGCGACACCGAGTGTATGCGACCGCACGGGATGTTGTTGCAGAAGCTCCTCGGAGGTACGGTGCGACCAGAATACGCGACATTCGCAATCGACTAGGGCTCTCGCAGACAGTATTTGCAGCCACCCTGAACGTGAGCCCTGCCACAGTGAGGGCGTGGGAACAAGGTGCGCGCACCCCCGAAGGTCCATCTCGTCGTCTCCTGGAGATCGCGGACCGACACCCGGACATATTGCTGGAGAACCTCAGCTAGATAGTGTCGAATTCCTTCCGGAAACGGAGTCCGATGAGCCCTACGGCAGGTTTCTCTTTGACCTTCAGGAGCTGTTGGATTCGCGGGGAGAACCTATCGCCTGCCCTTCTGATTCCGGCTAGCCTCTTCCCTGCCCTCGTTGGGCCCGAGGGCGAGCACGATAGGTGGTGGATGGGGATGGGTGATATGGCCGGATGAACGCACGGGCATCCCCATAAGCCTACGTGACGGATTCCCGACCAACATCATACGTGTATAGCAGCCCCAGTCACTTGGCAATCACCAAGAGCGCGGCTTCGTGATGGTGGTGCCTGGAATCGGGTTCGCGAACTGCGATGCAGCGAGTCGACTCGGACTGATGTGGCGCACGAAGCTCGCGACTTTCTTCAGCGACCGTGCTGCTTTTGAACATGGGCAAATGATGCCAACCGGTTTGGCAAGCTCCTCCTTGACCATGCGAAGTGGCTCGACGAGGTCTGTGTCATTCGACAGTACAACACCAACGTCGAAGCGGTGGTTGAATGCGTCGTTGAGCAAGTGCGACGCGAGGTTCACATCAAACCCTTTCTCCTCCGTCTTCACCACCGACACCGTAACGGGATTCGGCCGAACGAAACTCGGTGGCGGGTGTGCGATCTCTGCCCACTTGGTGCTGGATAGGAAGTTGCCCTTGTGAATCGAGACTCCAGGCAGCGTTATGAGAGCCCGTAGATATACCTGCTGGCGATGAGGTGCATCTTTGTCACGCCTTCCAGAGACATCTGCCGTGAAGTACCGCAGTCTCTCGATCTTGTCTTCAGGATTGAGTGTTTGCCGGCAAAGCCGCATCAAGTTCAGCCACTTGTGAGGAGTGTTACAGACGGCGCGGTAGTACAGGTTGAAACCATCGACGTACACATAGGTGCAAAGGGATCTACTCACAGGTCCACCCGAAATAAGCAAAAGCCACGCCCGGGTCGCCCCAGCGCAGCTTTTGGGCCGACAGCCAAGCTGTCGGGGAGTGATATCTCAATGCTAAAAGGTCTCGTCAAGTTGTCAATACGATTGAAGCGTGACTCTCGCCAATACGGTTGAGAGAAGGATACGGATTGTGGCGGTTCCGCAGTCAACCATTAATACGCGAATAGTGGCGTTTTTCCGCAGATTGTGCGTCTACCTATCTAACCGAGTCACAACCCAGCTTCGCCCTCCGCTCATCATATCATCCTCACCCAAAATGAACTCGCGAAGCTCCAGGCCGGTGCCAACGCGCTCTAGGACGAGGCTGATGGGGGGCGCGTTTGGGTCAACCCACTGAACCGTAACCGCGATTGGCCCACTTGGCGAAAACCCGGCACTGAACGGCTTGAAATCGCGTGGGCCTCGGCCGGAGTTGCCTGACATGTACCTCAACACGTGCCCATGGATCGAACTGTACGTAACCGAATCCATCACAATCACAAGCGTCGGTCCACTGCCATTTTCGCTTGCGATACGCCATTGGCCTAGTAGCCATTCATTTTCTGGCTCGACCGATCCGGCGGCGTTCGTCTGACCACCGTGCCCCGCCGCGGAGCAGCCAACCAGAATCAGGCTCAACAAAGCAATCTGGTATCTCACCTTCGTTCCCTCCCCGCTGGAACGACTCTCGTCGGACCTGTCCCGGAAGCGTTCAAGACGTTGCTGGTCGCAATTGGTGGGGGCGTGCCCACTCCCAACACCCCAACTCGAAACGCAGAGGTTCCGACGCCCTGCAGGTAACTGTGAGTGACGAAACCGTCCAGAACGTCGACGTCGCCGTCTGCATCGACGTCACCCCTCCGAATCAAAGTCGTGTCCGCACCGTCCCAGCCCAACGCGTGCCAGTAAACCATGTCGACATCGTCGATATCGACCACGCCATCGTCATTCACGTCTCCCCACACAAACGTCTCCAGCTCATCTACGGCAATATCGAATCCAACCACGCCGCCAGCCATTGTGATGTTACGAACGCCCAGCCCTGACATGCCACCTCCATAGCTGAGGCTGCTCGGGTTCGAGTTGAGGTCAAATGCCGTATTGGCCGTGACGCCGGGATAAACATCACCATCGTCACCGCGGTTGACACGGAAGTCCAGGTCGGCGAGCCCGTCCGCTTCCTCGAGATCAACGCCTTTGTGATTGGCGTCGGCGTTCACCCTGTTGGAATTCGATTTTGCGGCAATGACATCAGAATCTATGTGCCAAATGAGAAGGCCCGTTTCCTGCAAGTGCGCATCAGAGCCTACCCGCTGCCGATTCGACAGAAGGAAGTACTCGTTCGTATTGGGTGCATCCACCCGAAGAACGCTCCCGGTCGTTTGAATCGGCTGCAACTGCATGCCGCTTTGGTTCGTCACTACCGTGGTTACGTCGACCCACCCGAGAAAGTCTTTCGACCACGCACTCATGTGAGCTGGAGATGTCTGTTCATTGTGATTTCCGGACCCCATCAATCCCCAATAGCCGATTCCCCGGGAGTCGGTGCCGTCATCACGATCGGTGTCGTACAGGTCGGGCAGGTCCAGCGCGTGGCCCAGTTCATGAGCGATAGTTCCGCTGCCCATTATTCCCCTGCCGAAACAGTTCAATCCAGACTGGATGATGTAGTCGGACACCTTGATGAACCCGCCATTGGCAGCGGCGTCATCGGTGTAAAATGTGCCGAGGCCCCACGCCTCGAATCGCCAGCGGTGCGGCCAAATGCCGGGCCCACCGCAACTCATTGGTTCAGCCGGATAGATGAATGCCACCGCGTCCACATATCCGTCGTCATCTCCAGAGTTGGGCACTCCGTCGGGGCCGTCGTTGTCGAACTGCGAAAAATCGAAGGAACCGTCTACGCCCAACAGAGCATCCTGGATGAATTCGCCGGCGTTTCCGTATCGATCGGACGAATCGCTCGAGTCAGGTTCGTAGTAGCTGGCTGTATGTGGCAGAGTGGTCCATTCGGTAACCTCGCCCGCCACCGCAAACACACCGCGCGACACTTCAGCGTAGTACTCGCTGAGCGACACCGTGCCGGATCCATCACCGAACAACCGTCTCTGATATTCGGGCTGCGAGAACCGTGCGGTCGCATCACTGTAAAGCCCTGCCACGACCGGGAGGTAGTAGGTGCCGGTCACGGCGGCACCCGTAGCGGCCAGACTCGAAGTCGAATACGATGGGCTGAGAGCAAGTTCGACCTGGCGACGCGCCTCGCGAATGCGTCGCACCTTGTGTATCCAGGCCCTCTGAAACTCGAATGCTGTTGGGTCCTGGCGGAGACGATCGAGCACCCACGCCGGCGGTGTTACACCGTATACCCTGCCCTGCTCGAGAACGTCCTGAGCCGACACTTCGGCTGTAGTGAATAGGATCAACCCGCCAGCTAGGAGTGACCGGGAGACAAACGCTGCGTATCGCATGGTGCCTCCCTTAGCGGACGGTGAAGGTGTGGTGTTCGCCTACGGCGCTCGCAGTGAAGTCTGCGAACGTCGTGGGTGAGATCAGTCGATCGACGGCCACTGTGATGCTGGTCATGCTGCCAGATGCGCCGATCACGTCGAACGTGATGGCCGCAACCAATAGGTTCCCGGCAATCCCGACGGGCTCGCTGACCGCCACGCTCAAACTGCCCGCGGTGTTGTTGGAAACGCCGGACGAATAGAAGGTGGGATTGCTGCTTGCGTTGAACTGAAGAACCGACGGATCCCAAGTGACCGTAATGGCGGCGGCGCCAGTCGGTAATCCGGTGCCGTTCGTCAGGAGCATCAGGTCGGCTGCTACCTGTCCGGCGACGTCTCCCGAATCTGGCATCGAGAGCCGAGCAACGGGTGTGGGAATCACCACCAGCGTGCGCGAGCTCGAAATGCCGCCCGTGGTTGCAGAGATGGATGTCAGCCCGGCACCGACCGCGGTAACGTTCCCCAATGTGTCGACTGTAGCGACCGTCTCTTGCGAAGAGGTCCAGGTCCACGCTTGGCCACCCATGGGGTTGCTTCTCGCATCCGTCGCCGAGGCTGAGAAGACAGAGGTGTCACCGATGACGATCAATGTGTCTGCGGTGGACATCATTTCGACGACCGCGACAGTCTGTTGCACGACGATTTCCGTTGAACCGGAAACCCCGTTTGTCGTAGCGGTGATGGTGGCCGTTCCGTCTGCAATAGCAGTCAAAACGCCGGCCGCATTCACTGAGATGACGGCAACATCTGACGTTGCCCACGTAAAGGTGTGGCCGGGTATGGCGCTGTCGTTGGCGTCGAGAGCCTGGGCTGTTGCCTGAACGGTCTCGCCGAGCGAGGTAAGAGTGTGGTTTTCAGGCGTGACTGCCACCGACACCAAGACCTGCTGCACCGATACCGACGCGGAGCCCGAGACGTTGGCTGTTGTTGCCGTGATGTTCGTCGACCCAGCACCTCTGGCGGTCACGAGCCCGGTGCTATTAACCGTAGCGACCGAGTTGTTTGACGAAACCCAGCTGAAGGTCCGGCCAGAGATGGCTGTGCCATCCGACTGTCTGGCACTGGCACTCAGCTGTGCGGTCTCACCCAGTGAGGTAGCACTAACGTTGGCAGGAGTAACTACCACCGATGCTACGGTTGGGGGCGGCGGAGGTGTGGGTGGAGGTTCGGTGGGCTCTTCGCCGCAGGCGCAGATGAGTACAGTTGGCAAGGTCAGCCACACGCCGACTCTATGCCTCAATCGTCTCCACATGAGCCCCTCACTAACCATTGTTAGTTTCCACGATTGTTCGGGCATTGGACTGCATGTCCACAGTAGACTCGAAATTCCCCTCTATCTTAACACGCTTCAACATCGGGACACACCATCACCTGTGCGTCAGATGGAGTGTGGCTTTGCCTGGCAGAAAAACGACACCACCTGCATCATTTCGGTTACCGCATTCGATCAAACCACCTGTATCCTCGCCCCGCGGCTCGGATAGAGATTGTGTGGTCCCGCGTCTTTGGCGTTGAGCCTGCCATGGTCCGTTACCGACTAGGGTGCCGGCGTGGCGGAAATGGTAGACGCGGAGGTTTCGCAATCCTCTGGGCGAGAGCCCGTGCCAGTGTGCCTGCGGTGAGCCTGCGGCTCATCCTCACCATGCTACGCAACGACTCTGGTCGCCGGCAGCGCCGCTCCCATTCGTTGATTGCTCGGCCGAGAATCACTAACTTAGGGTTGGTTGCGGGTCCTCCGTAGCGTTTCCGCTACGTCGAAAGAACCGAGGGGAAACCTCCCCTCGGTTCTTCGTTTGCCCGCCCAGAATGCAACCCGCCCCCCTACATCCCCCCACTCCCTAAAGCCTTCGTAAGCGCCGCAGCCCCACCGACCACGGGCAGCTTTATGGAGGTCGCGTCCAGGTCCACAGTGAGCTCGGTTCCCGGTGGCGGCCAAAGGGTGAAGTCCCGGTCGCTGGAGAAGATCAGGAGCCCAATTTGCTGGCCGGCCGCTACGATCTGGTCGTCGGGCTGAAGGTCGAACGTCAGTTCTACAAACTCGCCAGGAGTCAGTGGTTCGCCATTGGTGAGCGAGCTGTGGTTCTGGGGATCGGCCCAACCGCGGGTGATCAAGCCTCCTCGGCCCGGCCGGCGTCCCCTGGCCTCGGTCCAGGGCAACGATACCATCCATACAGACAGGTTCGCAGCGGCTCTGTCGGCGGCGAGCCTGATGGTGATGGTGGAGGTCCCCGACAAATGCACGGGCTCGGTGAGCTCAGGCGTCAGGTAGAGAAGGCGATGCTCCGTCCACTCAGCCCGCGCCAGTGTGGCCCCGCTGAATGAGAAGTTGTCCACCAACGTCTCTGTTCCCTGCCCCGTCTGCGGCGTTTGGGACAGACCACCGGCCTGGATTCCTCCAGCCTCCAGGTGAAGCGTTACCGGCGCTGCGTCTGGATTGGGGTAGTCGGGGTACGGGGTGGGATTCTCCCGTTCGTCTTCCTCACGTACGATCCAGGCCCGGGGATCGTTCTCGACTCCGTTCTCCACGTCGTAGAGGTACCGAGTGAACCAGCGGTTCATGAGTTCCAGGGGCGGAGGGCCGCCGTGGCCGCCCTGGTGGAAGAAGGCCATACTCGGAACGCCCCGCTCCTTGAGTGCCTCGTAGACCAGGACGCTGTGCTCCGGCATCACGTTCCAGTCGTTGAACGCGTGCGACATGAGAGTGGCAGCCTTGATCCCGTCCAGCTTGTTCATCAGGTCGCGGTCGGCCCAGAACTCGTTGTAATCCCCAGTGACTCGATCCTGCTCTGCACCCATCTCGCCGTCGCGGTAGGTGGCGTCACAGTACGCTCGCCCATCAGGGTCTCCACTGTTGATGAAGTCATAGAGCACGTCGATGTCCTCACCCATCCAACCTCCCGGGTGCCGGACGAGGCCGTTGGAGCGGTAGTACCGATAATAGGAGTTGTTCGGCGCGATCGGGATGATGGCCTCGAGCCCCTCCACACCGGTCGTGGCCGCCGATACGGGAATGGTTCCATTGTAGGAAGTCCCCGTCATCCCGACCTTCCCGGTGCTCCAGTCCGCCTCGACCTCTTCGTTTCCATCCACGGTGGTGAAACCCCGCGTTCGGCCGTTCAGCCAGTCGATAACCGCCTTGGGCGCCAGTATCTCAGCAGGCCCGCCTACCGTAGGGCACCCTTCCGAAAGGCCGGTCCCTGTAGCTTCGGAATGGACCACGGCGAACCCCCGCGGCACCCAGGTGGTAACCTGGGAGCGCGAAATTCCGGGCCGAGTGCGGGCCTCGAAGGATGGAGCTGGATTCCGTTCAGGTGGAACCGTACCCACCTCATGCCGCGGGTTCCAGAAGTACGACAGCCCATCGCCCCCTGCGGTGCCCGAGAAGTAGGGGCTGGATTCGTAGATAACGGGTACCTTGAGCCCCTCGGTTTCGGTCTGGCTCTGCCGCACCACCGCCACATGGACCCGGTCCAGCTTCCCGTCTCCGTCGGAATCGACCTCCGTCTCCACCCACAATTGCTCGCGGACCCATGCCGAGGAATCCTCGAACGCCGGGACCACCTGTGCCTGCCCGTCGACAAACACTGGGCCCGCGGGCTCCTGGGCCTCCAGGGCATCGGGCTGGAAGGCCGTGTAGGCCAGAACCGAGAACACGGCCCAAAGAGCTACAAAGGAAGTAGACGAATAGCGCATTTGGCATCGCATAAAATCACCCAGGTCAAGAGTGTGCACGAGAATAATCCGCGCTCCGGAAGGCGTTCGGCATTATTCCATATCGGTGTAAGGCAGATTGGGGCGGGAGGGCCCCGTTCAACTGCGGCAGCGAAGATGCATGATTTTACCAGTGAGCGCTAGCGGGGAGTGCTCACCTGGTCACCGGTACCTCCGCACCGTCCCGTTGTTTGCTTGGCCGGCAATTGCAGAGTTAGCACTGGTTGCGGGCCTCCGTAGCGTCTTCCTCCCCTCGACGAACCTTAGTGAGTAGCTCGGCGCCTTGGGATGTGTCAGCCCACCGGCGAACGGCGTTCGAGGGAAAGAGCCCTGTCCGTGGGCCGTGCCATCATGCCCCTTTCGAACGCTGGCGAGAAGGGACGCGGCCGGTACGGAGCCCGCGTGCTACATTGCCTCAGCCTCCCCCGAGCCGCGCGATGCGCTGTTCCAGCGGCGGATGAGTGCTCAGCAATTTCATCACCCCTCCGCCTCTGATACCGAAAGCAGCGAGGCCGTCAGGGAGTTGTGTCTCCGCACCCTGCACGACGCGCAGTCTGTTCAGCGCCGAGGCCATGGCCGTTGGGCTTTCGAGTTGCGCTCCACCGGCATCGGCGCGGAATTCGCGGCGCCGTGAGAACCACGCGACCACCATGCTCGCCAGCACTCCGAAGGCCATCTGGAGCGCGATGTAAATCAAAAAGCGGCCGCGGTCGAACTGACTGGCGATGATGCGGGCGACAAAGATCACGAAGGTATTTAGCACACCCTGAATCAGCGTCAGCGTCACCATGTCGCCGTTCGCAACGTGCGATACCTCGTGGCCCAACACCGCTTCCACTTCCGCCCTATCCATCAGTTTGAACAGGCCAGTGCTCACCGCCACCAGGGCGCTGTTTCTGAACATGCCGGTGGCAAAGGCGTTAGGGTCGGCAGAATTGAAGACCGCCACCTCGGGCATTCCAATGCCCGCCTTCTCGGCCTGGCGCTCGACGGCCGAGACCAGCCATTGCTCTAGCTCGTTCGTGGGCTGCTTGATGACGTGAGCACCGGTCGAGCGCTTGGCAATCCACTTGGAGAGCGCCAATGACAGGAACGATCCGCCGAAACCAAACAACGCGCACCAGACCAGCAGGCTCGCATACGGCATGTTTTCCGGAATCACACCTAGCGCCGTAAGAACCGCCATCGCGACGGAAGCCATCACCAGCACGGCCACGTTTGTTGCCAGGAAAAGTAAAATTCTCAGCATTATGAAGCTCCTGAGAGAGGTACTCGATTGTTCATAACGTCACACCCAAACAATTTGGGCCGTTCGGGTGGTGCAACGAAAGGGCGAGGGCGACGCCGGTATTGCGTGTGCGGTTCGACATCGCGACCTACATTCGACACCCGGCGCAATGCAGCGTCTCGGGAATAGCCAAGAGTCGATCGACGTCTATCGGTGCTTCGCAGGTTTCGCAGAAACCGTACGTCCCGCTCTCGATGCGTTCCAGCGCCCGCTCGATGAGCCCAGCCTCCTCCCCTGCTCTCGACATGCTGCCCTGTGCCAACCCGTCGTTTATGAGAGCGTCTATCCTCGACAGTCGACCGACGGTCTGCTGATCCAGCTGCACCGGGCCGTCACGATTGGCGCGTTTTAGGCTTCTCCCCAAACGAGCGTGCTCACCCTCCAGGATCTCTCTGATTTCCTGGAGCAAGGACGCTGTCAGTTTTGGGTGCGGCTCAGTGGGCATTGTCGATACTAGACTTTCTTTCTGCTCCGTCAAGCACGGGAGTCGTCCAGTTCATCGAGTTCCTCCAGCTCCTCCAGCTCCGCGAACTCATCGGGCGGAAGCCGGTTGAAGTAGTCTTCGAACTTTTCGTGCAACCATTTGAACTTCTCGTGCAATATCTGGGGCGGGAGGAAGTACAGAATCAGCACTGGGTAGACGGCGAGACGCATAAGACCGGCCGAGATCATGAACATGAGCAAGAAAATTAGAGCCATCATCTGCCCGGCGTTTATGAACAGGTCAAAAAGTCGATCCTTTCTGTCTGATGGTTGGGTGGCTGACATGAGCAGCGGCCAGCGGGAATAGAATGTCGTTGCGACCACCACCCAATACCAACCGAACGCTTTGATCGGGGCGAAGAAGAGACCCAACCCTTCCAGCGAAGTCACCGGGAACAACATGCCCAGGAACATGCCCAGTCCGTAATAAAAGATCCCGAAAACGGTAGTGAAGAAGCCGAGTATGATAAACAGTCGCTTAACGTCGGTGCCGTCACCCGCATCCACTTCCTCGGGATTCTTGACAATGATTAGCACGCCGTACACGTATCCAACGGCCGTGCTGGCCGCCCAGATACCCCACATCAAATCACCGGCTTCCCAACGCATTACCAATGCGATCACAACCGTGAGCGCAAACGCCTGGAGGGCGCGATTCGTTTCCCTCGGCGTTGGCTTCATTATCTAAAAATGGCGGGCACCGTTTTGACGAACCCGCGCAAGATGAGCAGCCCGATGAGGCAGAAGAAGATGAAGAAGCCACCGATCCAGGGTCGGCAATTGGGGACGGATGTTACAATCTCGTCTGACACCTCGGTTGAGTCTTCGGGGTTGTACTGCACCTCCAGGTCGATCGTCTTACCTTCGTTCCGAAGCTCCTCTGCGGCAGTCTCCCGCTCCCGCTTCGTCCCATGGATGCTCTCGAGTTTCTCGGTTGCATGCTCGATTCCCCCAAACTCGTACCTGTAGAGACCGATCACATAGGGGGGCCGGTCTATCCTGCGTGTTCGCAGCTCCACGTCGTACAGTGTTGCCTCTACCGTGGCAGTGGGCCAATCAATGCGCTCTCTCGCATGCTCGGTTTCGGCATTGCATTGCCCCCAGAACCGGACGAGCAAAAACAGCGCGCCCGCCACTATCGCACCGAGTATCAACAGAATGAACACCGCAGCAACCATCTCTGTGTCGATTCTCACGGCTTTCCTCGCAATCCTTCTCAGTCTGGAGCGCATTCCGCTTTCTCACTTTGGATGAGTTCCTCGGTTTACTCCTACACTCGACACATCGGATGTCAAGAAAGGCTGTCAGGGAAGCGCCGTATAGTTGGCTCCCAGCACCAGGCCACCGCGGTCATCGGTGGGGCCGTCGGCGTTTACGAAGTTGACGGGGATATCCAAAGCCCAAGAACGGCGGTACACCCCGAAGTGCAAAACGGCGCATTCCATGAACGCCGCACACCCAGTGGGCGTACCCGATTCGCCGCTCGAAGCAATCGGCTGCCCCTGGGTAACTCGATCTCCGACCTGCACCAAGAAGCTTTCGTGCTCGAGATGCGCGTAGAAAGCGAACGAGCTGTCATCGTGCTCGATGACGAGGAAGTTGAAATGGGAATCGTCCTTGTCGCTGTCGGTCCAGTTGTCGACCGCTACGCTCACCCGCCCTCCACGAGCTGCCACTACGGTGCGGCCAAACTCCGTCCGGAAGTCGACCGCCAATTGGTTGTCCCTGATGTGGCTGCCGTAAGCGTTCCCCACACTACAGTAAGTCTGGAGGACCTCGGCGGTGGAACCGACGGGAAACGGCATCACGTACTCGGAGGTGGTCGCATCGTCGAAGACCGCCCGCTCTAGGCATGGAGCGAGGAGCACGATTATCTCGAAGGTGTCGGTGGTGTGGAGCAACCCGTCCGTCGCTGTTACGACCAAGTCGTGCGAACCGATCGACTCCTCGCCAGGGAATCCGTGCAACACGTGGGTCACAGTGTCAAAGGCAAGCCAGTCGGGAAGCCTGACGACTCCGATTGTTACTGAGTCGCCGTCGGGATCGTAGGTCTGGATCACCTCGTTGCAGGTGTCGTTGTGGTGAAAGGTCGTGCTTGGGCCCACAATCACCGGGCGGTGATTTCGTTCCACCGCCGGAGGGGTGACGGGCACGACCTCCCCGCAGCCGACGACTAGGGCCAGTGCGAACCCGGTGGCCGATCGAGTCCGCCACGTTGCTCCGTTCAGAACATCTGAGCGAATCCGCGGCTTTTTCATTCTCACAAGTAGAACCTGACTTTGCAGTAGTGCGCAATGCCGGCACCGCCGCTCCGGCCGATTCATTGCTCGGCCGATAATCGCTTCCTTGCGAGTACTTGGCGGGTCTTCGTAGCGTTTCCGCTACGTCAGAAGAGCCGAGGGAGGTTCAACGTCCTCGGCTCTTTGCATTGCGCGCACAGTGCCGCCCCCCGCGCAACCACCGGTTTTGACACATATTGAAAAGGTGGATTACAGACTACCTGTTTGTGGATTCCTCTGCGGAGTCACGATGTGGGTGGCGCCGTTTACGATCGCGATAAAAGCCGCGCACCGTTCCACACCTTTTCTCCCTACCCTCACGTCAAACGAGGCCCAGGAAGACTCGGCTGCTCTTCTGCGACGGCTGAAAGCGACACAACGGGATCTCGAAAGAGTGCGCCGCCGGAGTTTGCAGTTCGGAACCGGTTCGTCTGGCGGGCGCTGTGACCAGAGAATCGGACGCTTCTGCTACTGGTACGACGACGACGAAGATTGGACACCACCGCCCGACAACGAACGTGTTGTGCAACACCGTGAGTCCTTCTTGGCGAGATTGGATTCCGCATCTCGTATAATCCCGGCCGACCCTTGGGTCGCAGCGCAACGTGTGCGGTACCTGGTCGAAGCGGATCGAATGGACCATGCCCTGCAGGCAACGGCAGACTGCAAAGAAACCGACTGGTGGTGCGCCGCATTGACCGGGTACGTTCGCCACCACATTGGCGATTTCTCGGCGGCCGATAGCGCGTTCACCTCCGCGTTGTTGTTGATGCCGGAGCATCAACGGTGTGAATGGAACGACCTGTCATTACTGCTAGAGGGCAGCGCAAGAGGTCGGTACAGAGATCTCGAGTGCGGCGACCGTGATGCTTTCGAGCGAAGGTTTTGGTGGCTCGCCGACCCCTTCTACGGTATTCCGGGAAACGAACGCCGCAGCGAGCATTTCTATCGACTTGTGCTCAATGCCATACTCGACGAATCGGCCTCGCCGCGTCGCATGAGGTGGGGGAACGACAGTCGAGAAGTGCTTATGCGGTTCGGCGGCCCCATTGGTTGGGAGCGACGGCGTCTGACCGGTACCATGTCGGTGTCGGACGCTTCTGTAATCGGATATCATCGAAACGGCGGCAGGCAGTTCGTGCCGCCGCCAGGAATTTTTGATGACCCCACCAAATTGATCGCGGGCGAATGGGATATCGATCCCGAACGCGCCAGAAGTCGCTTCGCGATTCCCCGGTTCGCCCGTTACGCACCGATAGAGTACCAGGCGGCCGCGTTCGAGCGTGGAGACTCGGCCGCACTCGTTCTGAGTGGCGGCTGGGTGGCTCCGCGGGAAGACGCTGACCTGCACGGAGAGATAGCGTTAACGCTGGTGCCGAACGAGAACACACTGCCAACGGTAGCAATCGGTCGATACGGTACGCCGCTCCAACTTCGAGTGCACCGCGAGTCGGCTCTCGTAAGTGTGGAGTTGTGGAACAACCATGACTCGATCGCCGGACGGGAACGCAGTTGGATCGATCTCAACCAACGACCGCCCGACGAGTTCGGCGTCTCCGACATACTGCTTCTCGAGGAATCTGACAGCCTGCCCGAAACTCTCGAACAGGCGATTCCGCACATGCGCTCGAACCTCGAGGCCTTGCCCGGCGAGAGACTCGGGCTGTACTGGGAAGTTTACGGCGTGGAATCCAGCCCGGAGGCGATGCAGTTCACGCTAACGGTAGACCGGCTGCACAAGAGTTTCTTCAGGAGAGCCGCCGAATGGACCGGCATAGTGGGGCGCAGGGAAGACACTGTGCGACTCCGATGGAACGAATCGGTTTCCTCGAGTAGCGGAAGCAGCGCTTTTGCCGTCGGGATTCAACTGCAAGACTCCATGAGTGGCGAGTACGCGCTGACTCTCACGGTGTCGCGTTCCGATGGGGCCGAGGCCCATTCCGAACGGCGTCTCGTGGTACCTCATTGACGTTGTTGCGGACGCGGCCGGCATGGAGCTCGGCCAGTTGCGGCCGCATCAATAAGCCACTCAACGCAATCCTTTGATGCTCGGCTAGCCGAGCGTATGTTGTAGAATGGCGACGGACATTCCACCGGAGCACCGCCATGCCTGTCACGCACCACCTGTCTCAATCGTCGGGGAGAGACATGAGACACGAGTTCACAGCATCTTCGAACGAGACGGCTACTGGTACGTAGCGCATTGCCCAGAGATACCCGGCGCAAACGGCCAGGGCCAGACCAAACAGGAGGCGCGTGACAGTCTCGCCGCAGCGATTCAACTCATACTGGACGACAGGCGCGAAGATGGATTGCGTGGGCTTCCGGATGACGTTGAACGCGAAATACTCACGCTCGAGTGAAACGATCGGCCCTTCTCAAGCACCTACGAAATACGGATGTTTCCTGAAACGTGAGGGACGATCCCATTCGCTTTGGTGCAACCCAGCAAACGGTTCGGTAGAGGCCATCCCCCGGCATATCGAGATATCTGATCGGCTGGCCACGAACGCGAAAGTCGCTGGATCGCTGCTCGAGACGCTGTATGGCTTCGTAAAGCGTACCGGAGCCCAGCTGCATCTCCCCTTCCGTGCGTTCAGCTACGTCGAGCTTGATGCCGTATCCGTGCAGTGGCCCGCTTGCGAGGCTTAGGAGTATCTGGAGATCCACCGCCGTGAGCTTATGTGCAGATGTGTGCCTGCGTTTCATCGTCGGTCCTGGCTCAGTTTGCACCCCACCTATCTCGGGGTGTCAGACGCCGACTATGTCGGCCGCCGACCTAGTTGACACACTCAGCGCGGAAAGGGTTGCAGGGGGTGTGGTAGCCCCCACCCTCCTTGCTTCTCGGGCGACATGTCTTCACAATCCCCTACCCCAATCGCCGATCCCACAAAGGAGACCACGATGAAACGAACCCTCTTGTTCGTGACCGCATCCCTCTTCGTCATTGTCACCTCCCAACCCCTCCACGCACAGGGCGGCGACGGTCTCAAAGTCTTCATCTCAGTTGATATGGAAGGCATCGCCGGAGTGGTGACATCGTCGGAAACGAGTACGTCAGGGTCCGACTACGGCTACTTCCGCCGCGTCATGTCTGAGGAAGCCAACGCCGCCGTGCTCGGAGCATTCGACGCAGGTGCCACCGAGGTGATAGTGCGCGACTCACACGGGTCGGCGCGTAACATCCTTCCCGACATGCTGGACCGCAGAGCACGTCTCATACGAGACTGGTCAGGCGGCCCCAAGTGGATGATGGAAGGCATCGACGCCAGCTTCGACGCAGTGGTCTTCATCGGCTACCACGCCAAGGCCGGCACGCCAAACGGGATCATAGACCACACCGACAACGGCAATGTCACCGACTTCGCCATCAACGGGGTGTCGTTGCCCGAAGCGGGTATCAACGCCCTCATGGCTGGGAGCTACGGCGTGCCCGTGGTCTTTGTTGCAGGAGACAAGGCCGTCTGCAACCAGGTGACCGACCTCTTTGCGAACATCGCCACCGTGGCCACTAAAGATGGCATCGGAGCGGCCTCCAACGGCCTGCACCCCGATTCGGCATCTACACTGATCCGGGCCGGCGTTGCCGAGGCCGTTCGCAACCGAAGCCAGTACGAACCCTACACGATGACGACGCCGTACACTCTGGTGCTCAAGCTCAAGAGAGAGACGTCGGTCTACAATGGATCGTTCTTCCCCGGGGCGACTCGAACGGGCGACTGGGAGCTCACCTTCAGGTCCGACGACATCTTCCAGCTCATGTACGCCTTCGCAATCATGAGTATGTGACCTGAAACGATCCTAGATCAGGCCCCTCGCTCAGGCTCTGCAAAGCTCTGAGCGAGGGTGGCGGGAGAACCGCCTACTGCAGTTTGCCGGCTGCTTCGAGCACTCGCCGGATCTTGGAATCCGCCCTCACGTCGTCAGCACCATCTTCAACGAGACTCCACAGAGCGAGCGGGCTGTCTTCATTCTCGAGGTGCCACTTCGATATGCTGATTGCGACAGGAGCAACGGATGAGGCTGGTTCCCAGAACGCGCCCATGTACATCCGATCGTCGAGGGCTGTCACCACGAATATTCGGCCCAGCTCTACTGCAGCCAGCCGATCGCGCGCCGCTTCTGTTACCTCCAACTCATGAACGCTCCACGTGTAACTGATAATGTCATCGAGGGTCAGGATCGGCGACGCGTCGATGACGATGTCGTCGAGGTCCAGATCCCCTGCCGCCATCTGCTGAACCGTGTAGGTGGGGTCGGCCAGGTGGATCGAGAAGTCTTCTGAGATGATCGCTGCGTAGGGATCCGAGCACCCAAGTAGCAGCATGGAACAAAACGACAGTCCGCCCAACGCTAAAACAAGGTGTGTTCTCATCTGTGACCTCCGGAATGATGGGGTTCGTGTAACGCTCACATTACGCCGATACACAGATGAATACCCCAGGTTCCAGTAGCAGGGTCACCCACTGCTAGACAGCGTTCGCGCGAAGCTCCACTAGCTGCCCACGATGGTAATCGTAGTCGGCTATCAGGTCGTCCACAGAATCCTTCACAGTGACTACTTCACCAGCCGTGAACTCCACCGAGAGGCCCTCGGCCTCGTGCCGAACACCGAAATCTCGATCCCAATCTGCCGGGGCAATTGCGCGCAGGAAAGCCGTCAACTCATCTGCCGTCTCACTCAGCTTCTCGAGCAACACCGAACAATCGGTGTCGTCGTATTCGCGCACGATAGCGGCATTCACCTTCGAGAAGTTTGGACCGGGATCGACGTCGTAGAACGGTAGCTCGCCACGCAGAACCTGCTTCGCGCCTCGCACCATGTGACGGTTCCACCCGACCAAGTGAGCGACGATGTCACGCGGAGTCCAACCTTTGATCTCGCTGAGAAAGAGACGTTCATCGAGCGCGGCGGCAGATGCCGCAAATGTTTTCACTGATTGCTCGAACCGACCAACCTGTTCCTCAACCGTCATACCGTTGCTCCCTCTGCTCTTCGTGGCGCATATCAAACGATCCTATTGATTCACCGTGGTGCGTGTCCCACCATCGACCGGCATCTTCCCTACCCCATGCCCGTTCGAGCGGAATTGAGCGAAGCGCGGCCGACAACGTTGCCGCGCTGGCCGGGCGATTGGTTGGGTCTTTCTCCAGGCATTGCAGCACCAGAGCATCCAGCTCGGAGGGAATGGGTATTTCGGCACGTTTGGAAGGAGCGTCCGGAACTTGGTTGACGTGTTTCATCAAGGTTTGCATTGGCGATTCGGTCGTGAAGAGCATCGTTCCAGTCAAGAGCCAGTATGCTACGCAGCCCAGTGCGTAGAGATCGGCCCGGCCGTCGATCTTCTTTTCCGCAAGTGCCAACTCGGGCGGCATGAACGCCGGGGTACCCTGCACCACGTCTTGCTGGGTGAGTTGCTGTACCTCTGCACCCTGGGCACTGACCTCCTTCACCAGCCCGAAGTCGAGCACCTTCACGAAATCTTCGTCGGTGCCGTAGCGACATACGACCAGATTGGCCGGCTTGATATCTCGGTGAATGAGTCCGGCCCTGTGAGCTTCCTCCAACGAATGGCAGGCCTGGTCGAGGAGATGTATCACGCGGGCAGGTTCCAGCGGACCGTGTTTCTCAACCAAGGTCGCCATGTCGAGACCGTCGAGGAGTTCCATGACGTAGTAGAAGGCGCCGTCTTCGGTGCGGCCGAAATCGTAGAGCTCCACCGTGTGTGGCGAACGGAGGCTTGCGGTAGCCTGAGCTTCCTGCTCGAAACGCGCGAGGATCGATTGAGCTCCAAGAGCATCGGCAGCAAGCGCCTCGGGGTGGATGAGCTTCACCGCTGCCGGGCGGGCAAGCAGTTGGTGCGACGCACGCCACACTTCGCCCATACCGCCGCGGCCGAGTTTTTCTTCGAGCATATAACTGCCAAGGCGACGCGCGCGGCTCACCTCCTCGTTCAAGCCCCAGATAATACGAGCGGCGTAGTATGCCAAACCCGCGGCCAACACCGGCTGTATCAAGACCTCGAAGTGCCTCGGATCGCGCGAAATCGGCAGGGCGAACCACATGATGAGCACCGCGATAGGCTCTGTGCACGCTGTTATCAGCGACGCCACGAGCATGCGCCGTGGCGGATAGGGAACGATCAACGGGAACAGGATTATGATCGGTGTGACCCAGGTCAGCTCCGCCATGTCACCATGTTTGGCGTAGATGCCCATGTTCGTCCCGATAGCAGCGCCGAGGCAAATCAGGAACTCCAGTACGAGGCCCAGGTGGAGCACCGTTGTGTCGCGATAGCGTGGGTTACGTGCTATCCACCAGATGGCAGTGGCCACGGCAGAGTTGATGCCGAATACCAGGAGTTGTCTGGGGTAGGACTGTTGATCTAGAAGATTCAGCGCATTCCAAATGAGAGTGTAGGCCACACCAATGAGTGACATGACCATCATTGCGAATGCGAACCACTTGACCCGATCCCGTGCCTTCTTCGCCAGCTCCGGAGCAATACCTAGGCTGCCGCTCGGCGTCGGCCTGCCGGTTGAAGCCGCGTGTCGAAATACGGTCGGAGGCGAACTGGTCATCTCACGATTGCTCCGGGGGGGATTCTTTCCAAACGCTTGGCGTCAGTAACCCAGATCTCCGTTAGGTGCTAGCTTCTGAAGCCACATATTCTCCAGCATTTCGAGATCGTTTGTCGGGTCGTAGTCGGGCTGATCGCTCGGCGCCAGCGTATCGAGGATTTCGAAGTTGAAAACATCGGCTCCCAACGCGTTCCAGTCGGCTTGCAGTTGGCGATTGCGATGACCACCCATGCGCAGCTGAGCGCGGTGGCGGTTCAAGGCAGACGGAAGGTCTCGGCTCGTGCCGATCAAAGTTTTCCCGTTCGCGGTGTTCTGTACTCGGTATAGCCCCATCGGGCGGGGCGTTTCCTTGTACTCACGAATCAATGCTTTGCGGTCCATTACTCCTCCCCACGTAACCACCAGCGCAGTTCCGGTTTTCCACCGCCTCAATAGCGCGACCGAGACCGCTCAAGTGCCGCGCAACAATGCCACTTGTTAGGAGAAATCGCTAGTGGAGGAGAGAACCCCGCGACTCGGGCATCCCGGAGATCGGCGATTAGGATCTGGAGAGGCGACCGCCGTCCCCACTCGGAGACATTCGCGAAGGGACTCAGCCAGCATCGTGAGCAGAGGAATCGAATGCACTCGCAAGAGAAGACCATGACCGAAACACTCTCTGGAAATTGCATTGCAAACATGGTATAGTGGTACGGCAATAGCGTGTACTCTGAGTCGGTACCCACCAATTAAGACGTATTAGGAGAAGAGGATGCAGCTGAGAGATTACGATACGACCCGTCAGATGAGTGCTTCCGTAGTGAGTTCTACGCGTATTACGCCGGAGGACAGCGAAACGGAACTGCGGCACATTGACCTGGCCGTGGACAGTATTGATTTCAGCTATGAGGTTGGGCAGAGCATTGGTGTCTTGGTACCCGGTCCCCACGAATATGGCCTGAAACAATACCTGCGTCTCTATTCTATCGCCGGCGGGACTACAGCCGATGATTTCAAGCCCGTGATTTCACTGTGTGTGAAGCGCTGCTTCTACATCGACGATTTCAGCGGCCAACGTTACGAGGGAAAGGCGTCCAACTATCTCTGTGACCTGAAGGAAGGCGACGAGGTGACCTTGGCGGGCCCCTACAACCTCGCTTTCACCTTACCCAAACAAAAAGACGCCAACCTGCTGATGATCGGGTTGGGTACTGGCATAGCCCCTTTCCGAGCATTCATCAAGCATATCTACAGTGAGCTGGGTGGTTGGGACGGCGATGTACGCCTGTACCACGGCGCCAAGAACGGTGTTGAACTGGCCTACATGAATGATGCGAACGACGACCTGAAATTCTATTACGACGAAGAGACCTTCCAGGCTTTCCAGGCGCTCAGTCCGCGCGCCCATGCCGACGTACCGGTCGACCTGGAAGGGGCAATGGCGCAGAACGCCGATGAGGTCTGGACCCAATTGCAGGATCCAAAGACCCATGTCTACGTGTCTGGTTTGAAGCAGGTCAGTGAACTGCTCGACGAAGCGCTGGTGAAAATCGTTGGTTCAACCGCGAAGTACGAGCAGCAAAAGGCAAAGATGAAAGACGAAGGCCGTTGGGCTGAGCTGATCTACTGAGCGCACGAGACGACCTGATTGCACCGGGGCCCGGGCGGGCACCAATTAGGTGCCCGTGTAGGCCTCGAACTGACTCGCCGAGCGGCCGCATACCGTGCCACTCACGCTGCTTTGCGCAGACGTTCCTTCGGCATAAGACGCGCTGAAATCGATATCGATCGCACAGCTGCCGCTTCGCCCATCGTTCGTGGTGAAGCTGAAACCGCCGACCTGGGTCCCGTCCGTCGAGAACCCTCCCTCGCTAATCACGAAATGAGCATCGAACTGAATCTCCCCGTCCACTGAAAGAGTGTTCTGTTCGGATTCTATACCGCAGGCATCGAACTCTACGTCGAGGCCCATCTCTATGTCACTGGCAAATGTCTCGTCGTCGACTGTGCCATCTACAGATCCGTTCAGCGAAATTTCGCCTCCCACATTGCACGGCGCCGTGACGCTGACAGTCCGGTTGATGTTGATATCCGCCATCTGTATACCATCCTGGGGCGCAACCACATGGGCCGACGCGTCGAGGTCGCCAACGGCATTACCGAATGCGTTGAAGACTGCCTGGATCTCGGTATCGGTGAGTTCGTCACCCGAGTTGACTCCCATCGGATCGCCGCCGCATGCGGTCAGCGTCAAAGCTAACCCGGTAACCAATCCGGAAATCGACTTCTGATAGCTGTACATCGTTCCTCCATCACTTTGATCGCCTCTTTCAGAGGCAGAAACCCAAACCATGCCGGTTCGCAGTTTCGAATTGTTCTGATTCTCGCCTCAAGGTTAAATGGCCAGACGAATCGAAACTGTGGTACCAGTCACTTTTTGAGTGTATCGGCAGATCCGCTGTCAGACTTGATTCGGTGCGGGACCGTCGTCTCGCTCATTCTGCCTGCAGAGCCTGAAGCGGATTGATGCGCGCAGCCCTGCGGGCCGGCAGATAGCTCGCCAGAGCTGCAGCACACCCGATAACCACGGCTGTCGAGACAAGGGTAACGGCGTCAAACGATCCCACACCATACAGAGAGCGGCCGAGCACGTAGCCCACGGCGAGAGCACCGGCACCGCCAACACACAAACCGAGTACGGCTATTCCAAGCCCTCGGCGCATTACGTTGCCGGTCAGGCGAGTCTTGGTCGCACCCAACGCACTGCGGATACCGAACTCTCCAGTCTGGCGCACCACGAGGTTGGTTAACGTCGCGAACAAGCCTACAGCGGCAAGCGCCAGCGCGCTACTCGCAAATGCGCTCAGCAGTAGGAGATAGAAACGCGGGCTTTGGAGATGACCGTCGAGAGCCACGGTCATGGGGTCAACCCAATCGAGTGGTGAGTTTGGTGCAAGCGTATTGAGTCGTTGGCTCAGCGCGGCGATGTAACGGCTCGGGTCACCGTCGGTTCTGATGGCCATCGAAACGAGTCTCGTCGGCGCTTGCGCGAGTGGAGCGAAAACGTCGAGGTTTCGCTGGCGGCGTTGTACCGCACCAAAGTACAGCACATCATCTGTAACACCGACGATCTCGTACTCTCGGCCTTCAGTCTCTATCACTCGTCCCAACGCTCGGTCGGTCCCTCCAAGTAGATCGGCGAGCGAAACACTCACTGCGGCTACGCCGCGAGAAGCACCATCATCACTGCTGTTGAAGTCACGGCCCGCTAGGAGTGGGATCTCCATCGTCGGCAGGAAGCTCGGGTCGACGAGATGCATGTGTACTGGAAGGCCGTGCTCGCTAAACGCAGGCGGCATGTCGTCGAACCTGATGCGCTCGTCACCACCCGTGCCGGGCGGCACAGTCGGCGAAACCAGGCCGACACCTTCGACGCCCGGATATGAGACCAGTGTCTCGCGGAGTCGAGCGTTGAAAGTGTTGAGATCTTCGACTCGGTCGACATCTCGAACACCGACGAATATCGCCATTCGAAGCAGCCGCTCGGTGCGGAAGCCCAGGTCGGTATTGCCGAACGATTGATACGACTTCAACAAGAGACCCGCGGTCACAACCAGCACCGTTGTAAGAGCGATCTCAGCAATGACTAGACCGTCACCGACCCTGCGTTCCCTGCGGCCGGCAGTAGCACCGCGCCCGCGGAAAGCCCTAGCCGGATCCACGCGCGAGCCTAGGACAGCGGGCATCGTACCTGCCAGGAGAGCGGTAATCACGAGAACAAAGAGCACGAGCAGCAGGGCTCTGGCGTCCAACGTCAACGAGACGTAATCCGGAACCTCCTCCGGCGCGATGTTCATAAACGCTCGCAGGATCGAGGGCGCCAGCAGCGTGCCTGCTACCGCCCCTGCCCCGGTCAACAAACTCGTTTCAATGAAGACCAGCCGAATCAACCGTGTTCGGCTTGCACCGAGCGCGGCCCGCACTGCCATCTCACGTCGACCGGCAAGCGAGCGCGTCGTGAGCAATCCTGCCGCGTTGCTTGCGGCCACGAGCAGAAGCAGGGCCGCCGCGCCGAGCAGGAGGTGATTGCGACCCCTGAGATCCTCTCTCCAGTTCTCACCGAGGGGCTCGACACGCATTTCCATCGGGCCTCGAGTATCCGGATTCGCCTGAGCGATTCTCGTTCCGATGGTATGTACTTCTTCCTCCGCCTGAGCGAGATTCACGCCCGGGCCGAGCCTCCCGATGGTCCAGATGTACCCACTGCCTGCCCGACTCTGCCGCACCTCTTCGCTCCGATCGTGCGTCATTGGCACCCAGAACTCGATATCCGGAATGTCGTCCTCGATCGTGCCCAAAAAACTCGGCGGCAACACACCCACTACGGTATAATTTCTGGAGCCGGTACGAATGGAAGAGCCAAGAATCTCCGGATCTGCAGCGTAGTGGGAATTCCAAGTTCCAAACGACAGCAGTATCGTGGGCTCGCTGCCTGGCAGATACTCATCCGGCGCAAACACCCGACCCAGAAAGGGATCGATCCCGAGGAGATCGAAGTAGCCTGGAGTAACCGCTTCTCCCTCGACCCGCCGCGCTCCTCCCGCGCCTAGCCACATACTGCGCGAGCGCGCCGTGGCAACGAAACGATCGAGCGTGCTGAGTTGGACCTCGAGGTCACGTACGTCCGGCAATTTGAGTTGCTGGCGCGGACCGACTTCCGGGTCGTCCAGCCAAACCCGCACGAGCCTGCCGGCCTCAGTGAACGGCAAGGGACGAAGCACCGCGGCAGAGTAAAGCGTAAGCACGGTGCTAGAGGCGGCGGTGCCCAGGGCGATGCACGCAACTCCGGCCAGGCTCAACCTCAGCGACCTCTTGATTGACTTGAGCGCGTTCTTGAAATCCGTGCTGACGTTCGCGACTGCAACCGTCCAGAAGCCAGCAGTTTGCACCGAGCCGCCGGTCGAGGCTGAGGCATCCGGGTTGCGAAGGGTCGCTTTCCGCAAGCGGAACTGCATCGCCCTCTCCGCAAACCCCGTTACCACAAAATTCGCGGCGGTTCGCGCGAAAAGCCCTGCTCCGCCGACGAGCCCGCGTTGCGTTACGGCGTCTCGAAATCGCTCGCAATAGAGGTCGATCATCTCGCGGCCGCAGCGTGCGCGGAAGGCCGCTGGGTACACGCTGAGCAACACGATCAGCAAGCGGCGTGTGCTACGAAGTGCTTGGGCGCGAGCCCAGACTCGAGTTGTACTCACCGTAGGGCAATTAGTCTCTTGGACTCTGCCACCTCGAGCACCGCGCGCAAACGGGCTGATTCTTTCTTGGCAACGCGCTTCCCTAGCGCCGTGATGCCGTAGTAGCGCCGCCGCGACTCGGGAGACTCCGGTGGTGCAGGGCCGTCCCGCTCCTCTATGAGTCCTGCGGTCTCCATTCGCGTGAGCATGCGGTAGAGCGATCCGATTTCCAAATGAACACCTGTTTTGTCCGCTTCCACGGCTCGGCTAATGCCATATGCGTGGAGTTCCCGTTCCGATAAAATGAGCAGCAACTGAAAATCTGCCGGAGGAAGAGGCAAAAAGGATTTGGCATCTACGTTGGACGGCTTCTTCGACATGCGTTTTCCTTGGCACCTACGTAATCTGTAATGCACAGATACTACATTCGCCCCATTGCTAGTATCTGTACTGTACTGATATTTGGGTAAGGCGTCAAGTAATAGTGACAGGTGGGCGCGCGTATTTTATAGGCGTGTCGAGTTGCACCACTGTGTGGCAGCGGTGTGCTGTATTTCAAGCTCACCCACAGCATTCCGAACTATGATCCGCTATTCGTTATCCCACCGATGTGCCCTCGTTTTCTCGATGAACCAACTCCAGATACTCCTGTGGAATTCATAACTAGGCGGGTTGTTTTCCAGGATAGACCTGGGGCTGAACTCGACATCGTCCGGTTCAATGCGGGCCTTGAAATCAGGATCATACAGTTCGTCGAACTCGGGATGGAACTGAATCCCCAAGACGTTGGGGAAGGCCGCATGATCGATGGCTTCGACTACCTTGCCATCGAGTGACGTGGCGATTACGCGCATGCCTTTGCCCAACTCCTCAACGGCCTGATGATGTGCGCTGACAACGAAAGGAGTGTCCGAAACATCGAAACCCATCTCGGCCACGAACTTGCTTTGGGGATCGAGCCTGATTCCGTGCATGCTGTAAAACAGCAGGCTGTCCAGCGGATGAAGTCTGTCTAGCGGATTATTGTGCCATTCCTCGCTTCCTAAGAGAACGACATCCTCCAAGTGCCGCAAGCCGTATGTCTCGCTCCAGATATCTTGGTACAAACTGCCGCCCGCCCCAACGTTGATTGTCTGCTCGCCTAAGCAGATGCCGAGTATGGGGAACTCAGGATCGCGTTCCAGAAAGGCTTCGAAATCGTCGTTCTGGCTTCCGCCCAGAAGGTGGAAGGCGAGGGAAAGTTCCATGTAATGTCGGAAGGGTGTGCGGATGCCCGTGAGGAGGTCTGTCTTCTCGCCATAGGTTTCCGGAGGGATATCCGCGCCACCGAAAAAGATGATTCCGTCGGAATTCAAGAAGATCTTCTCGAAGTCGGAAGTAGAAGCGTTTTCCTGAAACAGGTTACCGGTGTTGAGGTCGCCTTCGATCTTGTGAAATCGGAACCAGTCGAGCCCCTCTTCGATGACGTACTCCTTGGACGATTCATAATCGGTAACCTCGGCCTCATGATAAGCACCTACGACGATGACGCCTTCCGAGGGGAAGAACCCTTCGGCACGCAGCGCTCTGATGCTTTCTATTGGATAGAGGGAGGGATAGAGCACCGTGATGACGAGTTGATCGGTTGTCTCGGGCTCGTCGAAGTACCGATCCGCCACCTGCGGGTTCAACTGGCACGGTGTCAGGACGATGGCGAAAGCCGTTAACCCTGCTATTCTCGTGGCTGTCTTCATTGTTCTCTCATCGACTGGGATCTGCCTCTTGATGCGCAAGTTGCGATCACAAGAATGCCGCCAGTGCGCGACGCTGTCCAGTCAACAGAAGGAGATGTTCGTACAGGGCAGCAAACGGTCTCGTTGTCGCGTTGGTTCGTGCGAGGCCTCAGCGCGATTGTGCGCGTACTGGCTGGTGTCGTGGTTCACAGAAGGCAGAACGTCACGGTGTGCCACCCCTCTCTGCCAATATGAGTGAGACACGTTGCTACTACTAGTTTAGTGTAGAAG
>CAZFHS010000002.1:0-222189 GCA_964518955.1 uncultured Gemmatimonadaceae bacterium
CCATGACTTCCGTAACCAGTTGGAATTATTCAACTTCTAACGGGACAGTACTGACTCCATATAGGCTTCCGCCCGTGCCAGGTATGCTATCCCAGGTAGCGCCATCCCAGTGGAGCAGGCAGTTCGGGAAACAATCCCACCCAACTGCCCATACATCGTCCGCGTCAATGCCCCAAACATCCAACAGATATCTGATGCCAGGGTGCGGCACCAGGCGCCACTCTACCGCTGTTAGATCGATTGTAGCAACTACGTCGCCCGCGGCGGCTGAAATCGTGACATTGCCTGAGTTCTTCGGCACCAGTCCGTTTGCCCGAGTGCTGTCGAGGCTATAGCCCCTAGGGAGGGGCTTCATGACGCTGGTATCCGACGAAGACCAACTGAGGGCTGTATCAATCAGATTCCCCTCAGCATCACGTACTAGAGCGCGTGCAAGCAGCGTTTCCCACACAACCAACGTGTCAGATGCGGGGAGCAGGGTTATTGAAGCGACGGCACTGGGCTGGGGAGAGATGACCGAGTCTTTGTCACCAGCATTCGTGCCGCCGACATCAGTGACGATCGAGTCACCGCATGCGACCAGAAGCGCAGCAGCTGGGAACCCCATTAAGGCGAGTCCTGCACAAAATTTGACTGTGTACATCGGTGGCATGTTAATCACCCACAGTCAACTGGCGGTCAATTGACAGACCGCCAGAGTCAACAACGATTCATCATATCCGATTGTGCGGCAGTCCGAAGCGCATGTCTGGCCATATCGGACGGAAACGGAGGAGGACGTGGGGCGGTAGGGCGGCTGGGTGGTAAGGCTGTACCGCCGCCTTGCCAGCACCGCTCGGCGGTAGCATGCTCCGCGATCTACCTACCGCCCTACCGCCCGAGGGGTGGGGATGATGGGAAGGGTACTGCCCGCCCGCCGGGGCAGGGTGGTTAGACGGTGGGGGACCGCCCGGTCCGCAACACGTCCTCTCCATCCAGCTTCGCCACCACCACCGCCCCACATGAGTCGCTCAACACGTTGACCATGGTTCGGAACATGTCGAGCACTCGGTCCACCGCCAGGATGATCACCACCCCCTCCAACGGCAAGCCGACTGCGCCGAGGATGATCGACATCATCACCAGCCCGGACATAGGGACGCTCGCCGCGCCAATTGATGCCAGCAAAGCCGTGACTACGACCACGATCTGTTGGTCGATTGATAGTGCTATGCCGTACACCTGAGCTATGAAGATCACCGCCACGCATTCGTAGAGAGCTGTACCATCCATGTTGACGGTCGCGCCGATCGGTAGCACGAACGAGGAGATCTTCTCTGACACCTTGGAGTTGCCGGTCACCGCTTCCATTGTGAGTGGCAAAGTCACGATCGTGGAACAGGTCGAAAAGGCTGTTACCAGGGCCGACGGCATGCCCAGGTAGTGGCGGTACGGGTTTCGCCTCGTGACCAGGTATATGATGAGCGGCAACGAAACCGTCGCGTGAATGATCAATCCCAATAATACGATTCCGAAGTAGAACCCCAGCGAGCGAAACGCGTCGAAGCCCGTTGTTGCAACGATCGTCGCGTTGATTCCAAACACACCGAGCGGCGCGGTCCAGATGACCATCCGGGTGAGCTTCATCATGGCCTGGAAAGCGGCCTGGAAGAACTCGCTCAACCGAGACTTGTAGGGTTCGTCCAACCTGGTGATGAAGTAGCCAAACAGTATGCAGAAGAAGATCACCGGCAGAACCTGACCTGCAGCCAGCGCTTGAAAAGGGTTTTCCGGGATGATGTTGAGAAGAAGCTCCGTGAAGCTTTGCTCGGTTACAGGGACAGCATCGACGCTTTCTTCGAGTCGGATCGTCGAATCCACACCCGGTTTGAAGATGTTGACCAGCACAAGGCCGGTCAGGATGGCCATAAGGCTGGTTGTGACGTAGTAGCCAAGAGTTTTTGCGCCGAGAATGCCGAGGTTTTTTCTCTCGCCTACGGAGACGACCGCTGCTGTGAGCGAAGTAATGATGAGCGGCATGATCGCCATGCGCAGCAGGCGCAAGAACACGTCCGACAACGGCTCGGCGATCGGAACTATCGATTCACCAAACAGCTTGCCGCAGATCATTCCCGCGAACAGGCCGACGAAAATCCAGAATGTCAGAGACCGAATCGGAATTCGCATACCTTATATTGTGCAACTGGAGCAGCCGGGACGGAACCGCTGCCGGCAGAATGGGCTGGGCAAAGAGATGTCACCGCGGCCAAAAATTCCAAGGAAGAATGCGATGAAGAATTGGCACTGCCACTTCAATTCAATCGACAGAAGAACGTTCCTGGGTGTTTCCGGGTCGTGTGCCGCGCACATGCTGTTGATGACTTCAGCGGCGCCGGAGCCTGCCCGGCGCTTCGTCGTGGAAGGTGACCCAAGACGTCTGATTGCTCAGGAACCTTGGGGCCGTCTAGAGCAGGTGGCCGACGGCGTGTGGGCCCTGATTTCCACTCCGTTGGACGGTGATCGCACGACGCTGTGCAACGGAGGAATCATTGCCGGCTCCGATGGTGCCCTCGTGGTCGAGAGTTTCGCGACACCTGCCGGCGCATCCTGGATGGCGACAAAAACCCGAGAGCTCGCAGGGCGCTGGCCGAGTCATGTCGTGTTGACCCACTACCACGGCGATCACACAAGCGGTTTGGAAGGATATTACAGAACCGGTGGCAATCTCAGTGTTTTGAGCACGGAAAAAACCCGCGAACTGACTCGTGGCAGCGATGACGCGAGCAATCGTGAAGTGAGTACGGAACGCGCTCGAATGCTCGCCGATGTGTCGATTCTGGGCCTAGAGAGACCAACGCGCATCGATCTGGGAGGCCGGACGGTTCATTTGATACCGCGTCAAGGTCACACACCCAGCGACGTTACGGTGGAGCTCGAGGATCCGAGCGTTGTGTTCTGTGGAGACCTCGTGTGGAACAGGATGTTCCCGAACTACCGTGATACGACACCGTCTCTATTTGCGGCATCCGTACGTTCCTTGGCGAGGGAACGCGACACCGTGTATGTACCCGGCCACGGCGCGCTCTCCGATGGCGGCGATATCGAGCTCTACTTACAGCTCATAAATGATGTCGGGAGCGCCGCACGACGCGCGATCGAGGCCGGCATTCCCGTGCCGGAAGCAGCCTCCCGATACAGCCTACCGGAATCACTCGGCGAGTGGGTGATGTTCAGACCTCAGTATTTCGAGGTGGCGTTCAGAGCGTGGGAGAGGGAGTTGGCGGGGGGATAGGGGCGAGGAACGAGCAGCAAGCAACGCACAGCGAAGGCTGGACGCTGTTCGCTGCCCGCACTGTTCCTTTCATTCCCCCCCTGCAACGATTGAAATTTCACACGCATCATTTACTGTACGGTCTACTAATACCGGCATGTGCCGAGTGCCCATGCGGAGCTTTGTGCGCGCAGGTAAGGAGAACAGATGAGTTCACCGACCATGAATCAGGACATCGAGGTCATTCAAGAAAAGATCCAGCAGGAAAGTGCTTTTGTCGGCCGTCTGGTTGATGAGGTAGGCAGGGTGATCGTCGGGCAGAAGTACATGGTAGAGAGGCTGCTCATAGGGCTTCTCGCGAACGGGCATGTGCTGCTCGAGGGGGTGCCCGGTCTAGCCAAGACATTGACGGTCAGAACGCTGGCCCGTGCTATTGATACCGCGTTCCACCGCATCCAGTTCACTCCGGATTTGCTGCCAGCTGATCTCATCGGCACGCTGGTGTACGATCAAAAGGACTCGACTTTCAAGACGAAGAAGGGTCCGATTTTCGCCAACATCATATTGGCCGACGAGATCAACCGCTCGCCACCGAAGGTGCAGTCTGCCCTGTTGGAAGCGATGCAGGAGCGCACCGTAACGATTGGGGAGAATTCCTTTCAGCTCGACGATCCGTTTCTGGTGCTCGCGACGCAGAACCCGATCGAGCAGGAGGGAACGTATCCGCTTCCTGAGGCGCAGGTCGACAGATTTATGCTAAAACTGTCGGTCGGGTATCCAAGCCAGGACGAGGAACTCGAAATCATGCGTCGCATGGCGACCGGCCCTGAACAGGACGTCACTCCGGTAGTTCAACCAGCAGAGATCATCAAGGCGCGCAAAGCGGTCGACATGATCTACATGGACTCGCAGGTGGAGAAGTACATAGTGAGCCTGGTGTTTGCCACCAGGGATCCCAAAGCATTTGGCCTCGATGAGCTAGTTGAGCTCATTGCCTATGGAGGCTCGCCGCGAGCATCGATCAATCTCGCCAAGGCTGCTCGATCTCACGCTTTCTTGCGTCGCCGCGGCTACGTCACTCCGGAGGATGTGCGCGCCGTCGGCATGGATGTGTTGCGTCATAGGGTGTTGGTCACCTACGAGGCAGAGGCCGAGGAGGTCACCTCGGAGGACGTGGTAACCAAAGTGCTGAATGCCGTTGAGGTGCCCTAGTAGAGCTGTGAGTAACTGACAGATGATTCCGCGCGAGATTCTGAAGAAGGTACGACGGCTCGAGATCACGACCCGTGGCATCGTGAACGAGGTGTTTTCGGGTGAGTACCACTCGGTCTTCAAGGGGCGGGGGATCAACTTCTCTGAGGTGCGCGAGTATCAGTATGGTGACGACATACGCGCAATCGACTGGAACGTGACGGCGCGCGTGGGTTCGCCCTATATCAAAGTGCACGAAGAGGAGCGAGAACTCACTGTTATGCTCGTGGTCGATATCAGTCGCTCCGGAAACTTCGGAACCCGCGAGCGAATGAAGGGCGAGATCGCCGTTGAGCTTTGTGCCCTTCTGGCGTTTTCGGCGATCAAGAACAACGACAAAGTCGGTCTCATTCTTTTCACCGACAGGATCGAAAAGTTCGTCCCGCCACGCAAGGGCCGCAGCCACGTCCTGCGGGTTCTTAGAGAGTTGTTGTATTTCGAACCACAGGGCGGTGGTACGGACGTGGCACTCGCGCTGGAGTACCTGACTCACGTCACGAGACGTAGGTCGGTGGTGTTCCTAGTTTCGGATTTCCTGACGGTGGATTACGAGCGTGCGCTCTCCATTGCGGGACGCCGCCACGACGTGATAGCAGTGCATATGAGCGATAGGCGGGAAGGCACCCTGCCCCCCGTTGGATTCGTCGAGTTCGAAGACGCCGAGAGCGGCGATCACCTGATGGTGAACACGTCGGACGCAATCTTCAGAAGTGCGGTCGAGGCTCATGCATCCCGGCTTCACGAAGCGAGAGAACAGGCGTTTCGGAAGGCGCGCGTGGACGTGATCGAGGTCGAGACGGGGGTGCCGTACTTCGATCCGCTGCGACGGTTCTTCAAGCAGCGAGCACGGAGATTCGGATGAGTCGAGTGTCGTCTATCGCGTTGCTCCTGGTTCTCATCGGAATTCCATGTCTGGCTCAGGATGGTGCCACGATGAGAGCGAACGCCGACCTGGCCGTCATCTCACTTGGTGACCTCGTTACGGTGACGGTTGAAGTGGAGCATGCTCCCGGTGGTTCGGTGGAATGGCCCGCTCTGGCTGATACACTCGGATCGTTCGAGGTGGTCGGATCCAGCGAGGTTCCGCCCGTGGTTGTCGAAGGGCGCCAGATTTCCGCCAGACTCTATGCACTGACAACGTTCGAACTCGGTGAATTGGAAATTCCACCGATCGAGGTGACTGTTGCCGACTCTGGCGCCAGCGAACCCGAACTGTTGAGCACGGATCCTATTGCGGTCGTGGTCGAAAGCGTTGGTATCGACGAAAGCGGCGATATCCGCACTGTGAAATCGCCGCTCGAGATTCCTCGGAATTGGCTATTGCTAATTCCGTGGGTGTTGCTCGTGTGCGCTGTAGTGGCCCTGGGCTACTGGCTCTACCGCAGATACCGTTCTCGCGAGCAAACGCCTGGCAAGCGGATCATGCCTGCGATACCCGCCCGCCCACCGCACGAGCTTGCATATGAGGCATTGAATCGTCTCGAAGCCAAACGTCTGCTCGAGCGGGAGGAGATCAAACAATATTTCATCGAAGTGTCAGAGATTATCAGGACTTATCTGGAGGGTCGCTTCCCGATAGACGCCCTGGAGATGACGTCTTATGAAGTCTTGCAGGAGTTGAAGGGGGTCGGGCTGGAACCAGAGGTTCTCGATCTCTTTCCGCCATTCTTCAGCCGCGCGGACCTGGTGAAGTTCGCGAAACATCGCCCTGAGCCGGATACCAGCAAGGAGATGATTCCGATGGCACGTCTCCTGGTCGATGAAACGCGTGTCCAAGACCCTCCCCAACAACCGGACTACCGGGACGTTGGGTACAAGCGTGAGATAGAAGAAGAACAGGTGGAGGTGAGCTGATCGCAATGTTTTACAGGTTCGCAGATCCTCAGTTTTTGTTGCTCCTCGCTGGTGTGCCGGTGCTGGTGTTCTGGTGTTGGCGGGGGCGTGTATGTAGAGGAGCTACGGTCCGGTACTCGAGCCTCAGCTTGGTGGTGCCGGCTGCCACGCCTGGTGCCAGTCGTTTTCGTCATTTGCTCTTCGTTCTTCGAGCTCTCGCCTTGGCAACTTTGATCGTGGCCTTTGCGAGACCACAGACGGGTGTGTCAGGTGAAGAAGTGTTGACTGAAGGCATAGACATCGTCTTGGCGCTAGACCTGTCCAGTTCGATGCTGGCGGAAGACCTGACGCCAACGAGGGTCGAAGCGGTAAAACAGGTTGCTGCTTCATTCGTCGAAGGGCGACGAAATGACCGGATTGGGCTAGTCGTCTTTGCCGGCCAGGCCTTCACGCAGGCGCCCCTCACGCTGGACTACAATGTTCTCATGTCATTGCTGAGCGAGCTGGAGGTTGGCATGATCGCCGAGGATGGTACGGCGATTGGCATGGGGCTCGCCACGGCAGTTAAGAGGCTGCAAGAATCCGATGCCGAGTCGAAAGTCGTGATCCTGCTCACGGACGGTCGAAACAACCGTGGCGAGATCGACCCTGTGACCGCAGCGCAGATGGCGCAGGCGCTGGACATCAAGGTGTACTCGATTGGTGCGGGCACGCGAGGTGATGCGCCGATCACGATCGACGATCCCACGTTCGGGCGGCGACGCATGAGAATGAGGGTAGATGTCGACGAACCAACGCTCAGAGCCGTGGCTGAACAGACCGGGGGGCGCTTCTTCAGGGCCACCGACAGACAGAGTTTGGAGGAGATATACAGGGAGATAGATGAACTGGAGACCACAGAGGTCGAGGTAGAGCACTACACTCACTACGGCGAACTCTTCCACTACCCGCTGGCGCTCGGGTTGCTTCTGGTGGTGCTGGAAGTCGGCTTGGGCAACACCGTGCTGCGAAAGATCCCATGACCGAATCCAAAGGGGAGTAGAAGAGATGTTCCAGTTCGGTTCAGACGAATTACTCTGGGTATATCTACTGGTGCCGGTTTTGGGCCTGTTCTTCTGGTACACGCTGAAGCTCAAACGCAGGGCCATCGAACGGTTTGGTGAAAGTGACCTGATGCACAGATTGAGCTTGACGGTCAGTCGAAAGTCTCGGCGGTGGAAGATGGTGCTGGCGATTGTCGCAGTGGCTCTGTTGGTGACGGCCTTGGCTCGTCCACAGTTCGGCACGAGGGTGGAAACTGTGCGCCGCGAGGGTCAGGACATAGTGGTGGCGCTGGACATGTCGGCTTCGATGTTGGCGGAAGACATTGCGCCCAACAGGTTGGACAAAGCCAAACATGCGGTCGGTACGTTGATCGGCGGCCTCGAAGGTGACAGGATTGGGTTGGTGGCCTTCGCAGGAGTGGCTTTCGTACAGAGCCCCCTCACGGTGGATTATGGAGCGGCAACCCTGTTTCTCAACGCAATGTCGCCCGATATGATGCCGGTTCAGGGCACCAACCTCGCGGAGGCGCTTCGAGTGTCGATCGAGGCGTTCGAGGCCGGTGAGCAACAGCACAGAATTCTCATCGTGATTACCGACGGTGAGGATCACGAAGGCGAAATAGAAGCCGCGGTGGAGGCGGCAATCGATGCTGGAATTCGGATCTACACTGTCGGTGTTGGGTCGCCTGACGGAGTGCCGATACCCGAGTTCGACAACCAGGGGCGCCGCAGCGGGTACAAAAGGGACGAGAACGGAGAAGTCGTAACGACGAGGCTCGACGAGGCTACGCTGGAGGCGATTGCGCGTGAAACTGGCGGTCGTTATCTGCGCGCGACCCCTAGCGAAAACGAGCTGGACAGATTGGCTGCTGAAATAGCCGAAATGGCGGGACGTGAGTTCGAAGCGAGACAAGTTACGCAATACGAGGAGCAATATCAGATTTTCTTGGGATTTGCGCTGGCACTTCTACTGGTGGAGGCTTTGTTACCAGACAGGAGACGCTTGCAGGAGGAATGGACTGGGAGGTTCGGATGATTGGCCGTCGCGATAGCTCGTTTGCAGATTGCGCAGTGATTTTAGCCTCTTGTCTGGTGCTGTCGATCGTGCCGTCATTGGCGTGGGCACAGCGCGGCCGAACCGAGGTGCGGGAGGGCAACAGGCTGTACGAGGAGGGCAGGTATCCGGAAGCTCACGAGCGGTACCTCGAGGCGCTCCGTGAAGACCCCAACTCGCCCCTCATCCGATTCAACGAAGGAAACGCGCTATATCAAACCGAAGAGTTCCAGAGGGCACTGGATGCATACCGCCAGTCACTCGAGACGGGTGACGAGTCGCTCAAGGCGCAGTCCTGGTACAATCTCGGAAACGCGTTGTTTCGCCAGCAGCAGTTGCAGGAGAGCGCCGAAGCATACAAGGAGGCGCTCAGGCTGGACCATGACGATGCCGACGCGAAGCACAACCTCGAACTGACACTTCAACAAATGCAACAGCAGCAGCAACAACAACAACAGCAGCAGGGGCAGGACGAAGAGGAGCAACAAGATCAGCAACAGCAGCAGCAGGAACAGCAGGATGGCGAACAACAGCAGCAGCAGGATGAGCAGCAAGGGGAGCAGCCACAGGACCAGCAGCAACAGCAGCCGAGGGAAATGAGCCGGGAAGAGGCAGAACGGTTGTTGCAGGCGTTGAACGAGGACCCCAATGATATCAACCGCCAGCGTGCCCGTGGACGTCCCCGCGCCAGAGTGAGAAGGGATTGGTAATGCGGGCGGCCAGAGTCCCTGTGCTTGGTGTTTTGCTGGTGTCGGTTGCATTGGCGTGGCAGCCGGTGTACGCACAGGACATCACGGTCCGCGCATACCTGAGCAACAATGTCGTCGGGCTCAACCAAGCGTTTACGCTGAGCGTGGAGATCTCGGGGACGCAGCAGCTAGACGCAAATCCGGTTCTGCCAGAGATGTCTAACTTCGCTCAATTCTTGAATAGCAGCACATCCTCACAGATGAATATCGTCAACGGCCGCATGTCAGTTACCTACACGGTGCAGTATCGATTCCAGGCCATCAGCGAGGGAATGTTTGACATACCATCGTTTGCGGTCGCGGCTGGGGGAGGAGAGTATCAAACAGAACCGCTCGCGCTCGAAATCACCTCTGCCCCGCCTCCGGCCGGTCAGCAGTCGGGTGGAAGTGGTGGGGTGGTCACCACCGAAAGTGGTGTTTCCCGTGATGATCTCTTTCTTGAGGCAGCTGCAAACAAGACGACCGTATACATCGGAGAACCCGTAATCGTCGAGTATCGGATTTACACGCGCGTCAACGTGAGCGGGTACGAGATAACGAGGCAACCATCAACGGCCGGTTTCTGGAGCGAGGAATACCCGCAACCGCGTTCGCCTGCCGTCACGAATACGGTTCGCGACGGTCGCCAGTATGCCATGGCTACCGTCAAGAAGATGGCGCTGTTTCCCACCAGCCCCGGCACAAAAACCATCGATCCGATGTCGATGCAGACGCAGGTCCGGGTTCAGCGCTCCCGAGGCCTATTCGACGACTTCTTCCGTGGGGGCAGCCTCTTCGGCAGGAATGTATCGCAGCTCATCACCTCGGCTCCGGTTGAGATCGAAGTCCGCCCGCTGCCATCTAACGGTCGACCCAACGACTTCAGTGGGTTCGTTGGCGATGTCGAAGTCTCGACCTCGTTGGACAAAACAACGGCTGAGACAAACGAAGCAGTGACCTTCACGGTTCGAGTTAACGGCGAAGGGAATATCCGCACGCTACCCGACCCGGAACTCGATTTCCCGGGAGATTTTGAGGTCTACCCGCCGGAGACGACGGAGCAGGTCAACCGCGGCGAAACAACTGTCAGCGGGAGCAAAACCTACGAGTACGTACTAATCCCGCGAGCACCGGGCACGCGGACGATTCCATCGGTGCGGCTCAACTACTTCGACCCGGCGGCCGAAACGTATCGCACGGATGTCACCGCACCGATCGAGGTAGAAGTAACCGGTGACCCGGTTGACGGCCCAGGCGTTGTGAGCCGCGCCCGTGGTGAGATTGCCACGTTGAGGGAAGACATTCGTTTCATCCAAATAGACACTCCATCCTTTCGTCAGCGAGACAGATCCCTGTTCCGCAGCGCTGGCTTCTGGGCGCTATTTCTCGTGCCATTGGTTGTTGTCGGTGGCGCATATAGCGCGCGACGCCACCAAGTACGTTTGGAAGGGGACGTTGCGTACGCTCGGAGGCGACGAGCGAGCAGGGCCGCTCTGAAACGGTTGTCAGGAGCGCGCAAGTTGCTCGGCCCAGAATCTCAGATCGAGTTCTACGCTGAAGTCGGAAACGCCCTGCAAGGGTTCCTCGGAGACAAACTGAACGTTGCGGAGGCCGGGTTGATCCGGGAAGACGTTGGCGAAATGTTGCGAGCTGCCTCTGTCTCTCAAGATGTCATTGACAGGTACTTTGCGTGCCTGGAGCATTGCGACCGACAGCGGTTTGCGCCATCAGAGCCCGACGAGGAAATAATGGCAGAGTTCCTCGGCGAGGTGGAGGTTGCGATGTCGGAGCTCGATCGGGAGCTTGTCCAATGATGAACCTTCGGTGCGTAACGCTGCTTCAGGTTGCCATGTTGTTGGCTTGTTCGACCACGGTGGCCCAGGAGACGTTCTTCGAGGAGGGGAATCTCCAATACCAGAACGGGGAATATGAAGGTGCACTGAACAGTTACCTCCAGATTCTCGAAGCAGGATTCGAAAGCGCCGCTCTCCATTACAACATCGGCAATAGCTATTTCAAGTTGGGCGATCTCGGTCGGTCGATACTCTATTACGAACGAGCTCTGGCAGTTAATCCGCGCGATGAAGATGCTCGCGCCAACCTCGAACTGGCGAGATCCCTGACGGCGGATGAAGTCGTTCCTCTACCCGGGTTCTGGCTGCTCCGAGTGGTTGACTGGTGGGTGCACGCTTTGCCCTCCGCGTGGCTCGTAGCAATAGTCGGGTTGTCTTATGCGGTTGGAATGGCTGCGGTCGTCGCCGTCTTATTGGGTCGCTCTAGAACTCTCGAAATCTGGGGGCGGCGCATCGCGATCGTCGCTGCGGCATTGGTTTTGGTTTTAGGGACAAACATGATTGCTCTCGAACTAGGGCTGGGTGAGCCAGTAGAAGCCGTGGTGTTGGCCGACGAGGTATCCGTGCAGAGCGCTCCGAGCGACGACCAGGCTCTTCAAGTATTCACCATTCATGAAGGCACCAAGGCTCGAGTCGATCAGCAATCCGGCGAATGGGCTGAGATTGTGCTGGCCGACGGGAAGGTGGGATGGGTGAAGGTCGAGGCGCTGGAGATCATCTGACTCATGCCAAGAACTTCTCGTCGCCAATTCATCGAGACGTCGGTAGCAGCCATGTCAGCTGCCGCCACTGCCGGCGCAGTCGGTTGTACCCGTTCGGGGGCGTCGCAAGCTAAGCCGCCCAACTTGGTGTTCGTCTTTCCAGACCAGATGCGCGGGCAAGCGATGGGATTCCTGGGAGAGGAACCGGTCCTGACCCCCAATCTCGATCGGTTTGCATCCGAAGGAACCGCCCTCACGGAGGCCGCCGTCAACTACCCCGTTTGCAGCCCGTACCGCGCTATGATGCTGACGGGCAATTATCCTCATACGAACGGGGTTCTGGGCAACTGCAATACGGCGAGCGCACCGTTCGGATATGAGTTGACGGAGCGATCGGTTTGCTGGTCCGATCTGCTCGAAAGCAGAGGTTATAGCCTCGGCTACATAGGAAAGTGGCATCTGGATTCACCGTATCGCCCGTACGTCGGCACGTCGAACAATACGGACGAGATGGCATGGAACGAGTGGACGCCGCCGGTGCGAAGGCACGGCTTCGATTTCTGGCATGCGTACGGGACATACGACAACCATAACAAGCCAGAGTACTGGACGAACGACGCTCCCCGGTCAGAGAGGGTCGTGTTCGACATGTGGTCGCCGGAACACGAGGCCGATGTTGCCATCGACTACATCCGCAACGACGGCGGGTCCTACAGGGATCCGGCAAAACCGTTCGCACTAGTCGTGTCGATGAATCCGCCGCACATGCCTTACCAGATGGTGCCTCAGCGGTACCTGGACCTCTACGAGGATGCGAATCCCGATGACCTGATCGTCCGCGGAAACGTAAGATTCAATGGTACGTTCCAACGCGGTGGACCAAATCCGCATGGCGATGTTGGCGGACTCCTCACCGATGGAGCCGACCTCGCTCGCCGCCACATCAAAAACTACTTCGCGCAGATCACTGGAGTGGACGATCAGTTCGGGCGAATACTCGCCACCTTGCGGGGAGAAGGTCTCGATGAAGACACGATCGTCGTATTCACGTCGGATCACGGCAACTGCCTCGGATGTCAAAACCAGGTTTCAAAGAACGTGCACTATGAAGAGTCGATGCGGGTTCCGTTCCTGATTCGCTGGAAAGGCACTTTGCCTACTCGCCAAGACGATCTGCTCATATCCACGCCCGACATATTCCCGACACTCATGGATCTCATGGGGTTCGCGACGGAGGTTCCCGCAGACGTCGAGGGCGTCAGTCATGCGGGATTACTGAGAAGTGGGGAAGGGCACCGGCCGTCGTCTCAACTCTACTTGTGGACTCCGCTGGGTAATCCGTCATTCGGGCGACGCGGAGTGCGTACGCACACTCACACCATGGTGGTCACTCGGACGCAAGATGCCGCTCCTTCCTATGTCCTGCACGATAACTCGAGCGACCCGTTCCAATTGCGGAACATCGCCGCGGAAGACCCGGATACCATACAGGAATTGATCGAAGCCGAGTTGAATCCTTGGCTGGAGAAGAACAGGGATCCCTGGCTGACCGGCTGACCTAACTCACCACCCGCCACTCACCACTCACCACTCACCGTCCCCAAACTCACTATTGCGCATACGTATATAACATATATATATTGTGCATATCGATATGTGAGGTGATGGGGGAGTACGGGGGCCGGCGTTCGTTCGGCTTCTTGGGAAGCGGGAGGCGCTCGGAAAGGGGCAGAGTGTTTGACGGTCTCCGTTCTCCATCAGCTTTCAGCTTGACGAATTTTACGGTGTGTGGTGCCTCCTACCGCTCGGTAGGAAGCTCGTGGAGGGGCGAGCGGGACCACGCCATGCCCGGCGCCACACGCCGTCTTGATAATTGCTCGTTGCACTTGTGGACCACCTTCGCCGAAAGGGAGAGTTGAAAGGCGCATGAACACAGTTGTCATCGAAGACGTCACAAAGACGTTCGGCACACACACCGCTGTCGACTCACTCTCACTCGAAGTGCCAAATGGAAGCGTCTACGGCTTCATAGGTCCAAACGGTTCCGGCAAAACAACCACTCTACGAATGATCATGAACATCCTGTACCCGGATAGCGGTGAAATCCGGGTGTTTAGTGAACAGCTCGTTGGCGCTTGCACCGACCGCATCGGGTATCTGCCCGAGGAACGTGGACTCTACAAGAAGATGAAGGTGCGAGAACTCTTGGAGTTCTACGGAAGCCTCAAAGGCGGGGAAGATGTTCGCAGGGAAGTTGGTCGTTGGCTCGAAAAACTCGATTTGCAGGATTGGGCCGACAAAAAAGTCGATGTGTTGTCTAAGGGCATGAGTCAGAAGGTCCAGTTTATCGCCACCGTTGTGTCTGAACCTGAACTGGTGATCCTGGATGAACCGTTTACTGGCCTGGACCCGGTGAACGCAGACGTAATTCGGGAAGCGATCCTCTCGCTCAGGGACAATGGCACAACGGTCATCTTGAGCACACATGACATGAGCGTGGCCGAGAAGATGTGCGATTTCATCTTCATGATATTCAAAGGCAAAAAAGTCTTGGATGGCACCCTGGCTTCGATCCAAGATCAGTACGGGAGCGACACGATTAGAATTCGGACCGAGAATGGTGCTTCGGCGTTCTCGAATATCGAAGGAGTTGAAAAAGTGAACGATTTCGGGCAGCTGCAGGAGCTCCGCATCGCCCGAGACCACGATCCCCAACGGATCATCTCTAGCGTGATGGCCAGAACGCGGGTTACGAGTTTCGAGCTCACCAGGCCTTCGCTGCACGACATCTTCGTTAGAATCGCTGGGCCAGAGATGGAGGAGGGGAGTGATGAATAAGATCTTCAAAGTCGCCTGGCGGGAGTACAAGTCTACGGTCCGTACCAAGGGATTCATCATCGGCCTCATAGTCGCGCCGATCGTAATGAGCGCGAGCGGCCTGGTCATGGCGTTGACAAAGGATCGAATCGACACGCGAGACAAAATGATCGCGGTAGTTGATCGGTCGGGTTTGCTTGCCGAAGCGCTCACCTCGGCTGCCGAGAGGCGCAACGCTGCTGTGGTGTTCGATGAAGAAACGGGCGAAAAGGTGAGACCCGCGTATACAGTTGAAATTGTGGCCCCCAGCCAGGCCAACCCCGACGCGCAGCGTTTGTCCCTTTCCAACCGTGTCCGCGATAGGCAACTGCATGCATTTCTCGAGATTGGGTCAGGGGTGCTGCACCCCCGGGAGAACCGAGAGACCGCGCGAATCCGGTACTATGCGGAGAATGCAGCAATCGACGATGCGCGGGGATGGCTGGGAAGACCGTTGAACGATGCTCTGCGTCAACTGCGGCTGTCAGATGCTGGTGTACCCGACGACGCAGTACCCGATCTCTTTGACTACCTGTCCCCTGAGCCGCTTGGTCTCGTCACGGTCGATGCCGAAACCGGAGAAATCAGCGCTGCGGAGCGCAGCAATGAGCTGGGCACGATTCTACCGCCAATTGCAATGTTGATGTTGATGTTTGTGATGATAATGATGGGGGCAGTTCCGCAGCTGAACTCTGTAATGGAGGAGAAGTCGCAGCGTATTGCAGAGGTGATGCTCGGTTCCCTCAGGCCGTTCGAGTTCATGATGGGGAAACTCATTGGAGGCGTGAGCGTATCGCTCACGGCTGCGATTTTCTATGTGGCTCTCGGCACCTGGGCAGTTCGCCACTACGATGTCGCGCGGTACGTACCATTCGACGTGCTGCCTTGGTTCTTTGTCTATCTGGTCTCGGCTGTCTTCATGGTTGGAGCGTTGCAGGCTGCACTCGGCTCGGCGTGCAATGATGCCTCTGAAGCACAATCCCTGGCGTTTCCCGCAATGTTGCCGGTCATGATTCCAATGTTTGTGATGATGCCGGTCATTATTGCGCCGCAAAGCACGTTCGCCACGAGCCTCTCCCTGTTCCCGCTGTTTACGCCGTTCCTGATGCTGCTTCGCCAAAGCTCTGCGGTAGGGGTACCAGCTTGGCAACCCTGGTTGGGTCTGATAGGTATCGCGCTCACGACGTTCCTATTTGTGTGGGTGGGTGGCCGTGTCTTCAGAGTTGGTTTGTTGATGCAGGGAACTCCGCCGAAGTTCGGGAACATCGTCAGGTGGGCGGTGAAAGGGTGATTGTGAGTAGTGAGTAGTGAGTGGTAGGTTGCCCCACTCACCACCGACTACTTACCACTCACCTCCCAACCTCCTTGCTCCCCCCGGCCATGCATGTAGTTTGTAGCCATCAGCCAAACTCAGGTGCATTGATCCGGCTGTGGAGGCGGAGCAGTGAACGTAGAAGACAACAAACATCAGGCTCGTTCGCTAGAGCAAGAGGGTGAAACGGAAGCAGCGCTCGAGCTCTACGAAAAGATCCTTGCGGAACTCGAGGGCACTCCCGAGATCTGGCGGGAACTGCCGCTCTATGTGAAGGCCGGCGACCTATCGCTCAAGTTGAATGACTCGAGCAATGCTATCTCTCACTATGAGAAAGCCGCCAACGCCTACGCGGCTTATGGCTCATCCAAGAGTGTGATAGCACTCTGCATCAAGATCCTCAGGGTCAATCCAGGGCGCACTCACGTCTTCCTCCGGCTCGTCCGCCTCATGATCGAGCGTGAACATTTGGCGGATGCGCGGCTCGTACTGCTCGAATATGCTGAGCGGCTGAAACTCCCCAAAGCCGGTCTCGTTCTCGAGAGCTTGGCGGACGCACCGGAAGACCAGATGAAGCCGACGCTCGAGATGCTTCTCGAGTTGGGCGGTCGCTATGAATATGCGCGTGCTCAGGGGCGCGATTTGGCCGCTGAAGACGAAGCGGGAGAAGAAGAGCACGGGTCGGTGGAGGATGCGTCGCAACCCGAGTCTGACAGTGAAGCCACGATTAGCTTGGCCGCAGCTGAGCAAATCGAACGCGATAGTGAAGATCACACCGAGGCCGAAGAAACGACCGCGGACCCAAGCGTTTCGGAACCTGCAACCGAGACGGAAGACGGCGGGGATGCCGCCCAGACGGGCGATTCTCCGACTGCACCTTCAGAGGGCGACGTACAGTGGGTCGACGAACGTCCGTCGATGCGCGCTTCTACACCACGCGCGTCACGGCAGGTGCTGTTTCGTGAGGCCGACCAAGCCAAGAAGAAGCCGATTGCGCTTTGGGTTGGGCTGGGTGCGGCAGCCGTAGTAGTCGTGGGTGGCTTGAGCCTGGTCCTATTCGACGTGATACCCCTTGGTGGCAGTGATACCGCGAGCGAGGGTGGCTTGCAACCAATTCCCGTCGCGCCAGCGGATTCAGCACTGATGGCCGGAGCAGACCTCGAAGATTCGACAGGCACCGCAGAGGACAGCGTGGATGTGACGTCTGCCGACAGTGCAGTCGGTGCTGCCGAACCTGCGGCGCCCCGACAGCAGCCGCCTGTTGAAACTGTTGACACTGGTACAACCGCGGCTGCAACTGAATCGCTTCCGTCTGAAACAGATGCCGCAGGTGATACGTTGGCCAATACGGAAGGCGCGGATTCGACCGATGCTCCGGTTGAACCGCCAGCGCCAGAATTGCCGCCGGGTCGGGGTGTCATGGTGCAGGATTTCGACATCGAATCGAACACCGAATTCTTCGTCGACGGCAGGGTTGGATATCGCACGGTCCAAATACTTGGCACGGGCGAGCAACTCACGATTTCTGCTGTCTATTACGGCGATGACATCTCCAATGCTCCCGGTACAGAGGAGATGACGTTGGCACCGCTCGCGGGAGACACGACGACGGCGATAATGCACTTTAACGGCTATGCGATCGAGGCGCGTGCCCTGGTCTCGGCGTCGATATTGGGAACAATGCTTGGTAGACTCGTCGAGGTGCCGCGCTCCAACTGAAACGCCTCTCACCCATGCGTCTGTCCTTTCGACACCGGCTTTTCGTCGGCCTCCTGGCTTTGGGCACTCTCCCCTTGGCCGCTGCGCTGGTGGTCCTTGCCCTGCAGCTGCAATCTGGGGATCCATCTACGGGTGCTCGCGCGGCGATAGACGACATTGCTGAAAGCGGCCGGGAACTGCTTGCAGTTATCGATACCACGCAGCTGAGTACTGAGGTCAGAGAAGCGCTAGAAGCCCATACGGAAACGCTATCGAGTCGTACAGCGATGGCGAGAAGGGCTGAAGTTCTGAGCAGGATTGCAGCGGGAGCGACCGGGATAATTGCGCTGATCGTGGCGGTGGCAGTGGTGGCCGTCTCAGTCACCCTCGCGCGTCGTTGGTCTGCGTCCGTTTCTGCGCCGATTGAGGAATTGACGCGCTGGGTGCGCCGCATCGAGCAACGACAGCCCTTGCCAGAGCACACAGAGGGTCCCGGTGCACCAGAGTTCGACGCATTGCGCAATGCTCTCCGCGAAATGTCTGCCGCAATTGAGAAAATTCGCCAGCAGGAGATCGAGAAGGAGCGGCTGCAGGCCTTCCGTGAGACCGCTCGACAGGTTGCCCACGAGATGCGTGGTCCGCTTACGTCCGCTCGCCTGGCGATTGGGCAGCTTTCGAAGCTCAATGATTTTCCGACCAATTCAGGACATGACGCTCTGGAAGTGTTGCAGGATGAGACGTGTAGGTTGGAGCAGTTGGCCCAAGAGTTCTCTGACTTCGGCCGGCTGCCGGAGGGACCCGACGCGCTGATAGACGTGAGTGAATTGCTCGAAAGTGTTGTGGCCTCGTCAACGCCAGAGTCTGCCACCGTCGAGATGGACATTGAGTATGGGATTTCCATCAAAGGCCATTTTGAGCCTCTCCGCCGATCAGTTCAGAACCTGATACGCAATGCTATTGAGGCCAGCGAGTCGGCGAGGGTCGTTGTTTCGGCTAGGCGATTTCAGGGCGACTCTGGAGAGGGCATTGAGATTGAGATTTCCGACGATGGCCCGGGCATACCGCAGGAAATGAGAGACAAGATCTTCGAGCCGTACTTCACCACTAAAGAGTTAGGCACCGGTCTTGGACTGGCGATCGTACGGCAAACAATCGTAGCCCATGGAGGTGACGTATTTGTTGCTGATGCGGCCAGCGGAGGGGCTCGGTTTATCATCACGCTCCCGGAGTAGTAATGGCAGGCAGAGTTCTATTGGTAGACGATGAGCCAAACATCAGACGCATGTTACGAGCAGTGTTGGAAGAACAGGCGTACGAAGTCGCCGATGTCGGCGGAGGTACGGAGACGTACTCGGCCTGTCACAGCTTTGACCCCGACGTCGTGCTGCTTGACCTGATCATGCCCTCGGGCCCGGGAGGCATCGAAATCCTGGAACGTTTGAAGGAGCGGTGCCCCGGATTGGTCGTAATAATGATGAGCGGGAAGGCCACTTTGCACGACGCCGTGCATGCGACTCAACTCGGCGCATTTCAGTTCTTAGAGAAACCTCTCAGCCCGGAAGGTGTGTTGGTGGCAGTGCAAGCGGGCCTCGACCTGCATCGCACGCGAGAGGAGAACCGCGCTCTTCGAGCTGAGTTGGAGGATCCCAACACGATCGTAGGGTCGAGCGACGAGATCGGGGCGGTGCGCTCGCTGATAGCACAAGTGGCGCCAACGCCCGCCCGCGTGTTGATAACTGGAGAGTCGGGGACCGGGAAGGAACTCGTCGCACGTTCGATACACCGAGGGAGCCCACGGGCAGAACGACCGATGGTGAGCATCAACTGCGCGGCCATACCTCGGGAGTTGGTCGAAAGTGAGATGTTTGGCCACGAGCGCGGTGCTTTCACCGGTGCATCGGAACCACGAAGGGGCCGGTTCGAGTTGGCTGACGGCGGCACTCTCTTTCTGGACGAAGTGGGTGAGCTCGACCTGGATGTGCAGGCCAAGCTGTTACGTGTCCTCGAGACCGGATTGATCGAGAAGGTTGGAGGTGAGACAGGACGTAGCGTAGACGTCCGCGTTGTGGGTGCAACCAACAAGGACATCGACAAGGAGGTGGCTGCAGGGAACTTCCGCAAAGATCTGTTCTACAGGCTGAGTGTTTTTCCAATTCATGTGCCGGCACTCAGAGAACGCAAAGGAGACATACCAGACCTTGTGCTCCACCTGGCGGCGTTGTCGGGACCGCGCTGCGGTCGGCCATCCCTGAGTTTCGCGTCGGACGCAATCGAACGACTGAAGTCACACACATGGCCGGGCAACGTACGGGAATTGGCAAATGTGATAGAGCGCCTCACTATCGTCGGCAGCACAGGAGTGCTCGGTGCCGCGGAAGTGGACACCGTCCTCACAGGTGCGCGCGGAAATAGAAGCCCGGAATTCGGGCTTCCGGTCAGCGGCACTCTCACCGCCGATCTGGATGCTTACGAAAAACTCCTCATCGAAAATGCCATTTCGGAAGCAGGCGGGAACATTGCTGACGCAGCACGGAAGCTGAGCACCGACCGTGCAAATCTCTACCGCAGAATGAAGAGGCTCGGCATCGGTCAGAAAGACACGCCCGTGTCTAATTGACACGCCATTCTCGGTTCAAGCTCCGAGTTGATGGCCTGTAAGATATTGCAATCAAATAACTTATCACCCCAGCGTATGTTGGCACACACCCTGCCATGCTACTACCTGAGGAGAGGTAGGGGTGGGCATGTGTCAATAATGTGGGGGCGAGATGATTAGACTGACTGTGCGAATCCTGCTGCTGCTCGCGGTAATCGCGGTGGGCCGAATTGCGCTCGGTGGGTTCGGCGCCACGCGCGAACCCACCGACGTGATCGTGGTACTAATGCCTGGAGCGAATTGCACCTCAGATGCTCCCGTCCCGGACAACATTGGGGAGAACTGACTCCATGCGTTTTTCTCTGGCGATAGTATTGGCGTTGTCGGTTTTGCCTCTGCCGGGACTGGGTGCCCAGGATCCGGTGGTGGTTGTGCGACCTGGCGACGACGAGGGTGAGAGCGACCGAGCTGCGGCCCGCGCCGTTCGACTATTCAATCGATCATCTACAACCAGGATTTTCGGATCTTCAACCGTGAGAAGAAACGACATCTACGGAGGTGACGTAGGTGTTTACGACGGGCGTCTGGTGGTGTCTGGAATCATCGAAGGTGATCTGATTGCAATAGATGCAGATGTGAGACTCAGGTCATCGGCTGAGGTACGCGGAGACATACTCCTCGTCGGTGGCACGATCGACAGAGATGCCGGCGCGGTGGTGGGTGGCGTAACTCGGAGATACCGCATCACTGTCGATATCCGCCGGAGCGGTGACGAACTCGATTTGATCGAGCGCCGAGTCGAGCGAATACGCGTGACGGATGTTGAACGTCGCCGTCCGAGGTATAGCGACACAGATGCGTCGATCGCACTCGGTTTCGGGCCTACCTACAACAGAGTGGAGGGTTTGCCGATTCACTTCGGTCCCAGGCTTACCTGGCGAAACAGCTGGTACAGCCGACTCAACCTCGAGGCATTGGGCATTTATCGGACAGCGGCAAATCCAGAAGCGGTGTTCGACAGTTCGCTTTCCAGAAGAGATGTCGGGTACACGGTGAATGGGGAACTGCAGTTTGGTCGCTCGCGAGAGTTCACCATAGGTGGGCAGGTTTTCGATGTTGTTGCCTCGATAGAGAATTGGCAGCTCCACGACGATGAGGTTGGCTTTGCGACATTCTTACTACACAACGACTACCGGGACTACTACCTAACCCGCGGTTGGAAGGGCTATGCTGAAATCAGACCGGTCGATGAACTGACGATTTCTGGTGGGTATGCACGTGAGGAACACACCTCAGTCGATGCGCGTGATCCGTGGACCATCGGGAGGCGCAGCGAAGGATGGCGCGAGAACCCAATCGTAGATGAAGGGGATTTCAAGATTCTCACTGCGTCTGCAGAATATGACTCCAGGTCATCGCGTCGGTACAATGGCTCAGGGTGGTTCTTGCGAGCTGAATGGCAACGCGGTGAGAGCGACAACGTGATCGACCGAGGCTTGCCTTCAACGATTCGCGAACCGCTGCCGACGAATGCTGACTACACCTACGACCGGTTTTTCCTGGATCTCAGGCGATACGAAAGTGTGGGCTGGGCTGGGCAGCTGAGTCTGAGAGGTGTACTAGCGGGCACCTTGGGGGACCGAGATCCGCTGCCGATCCAGAGACGGCTGTCGCTTGGCCACGTCCTGCCGGGGTACGGATTCCGCGCCATCGCATGCAATCAAGGGGTATTGGATGATTCCAATCCTGCACTTTGTGACAACATCCTTCTCGTCCAGGCCGAGTACCGAGCTCATTTATCGTTCCGCAATCGCTCTTGGAGAGGGAGGCGATACTCGGGCGCGAGGAGGGGATCGTGGAATTCGGGCGGTTTCTGGGATTGGGACGATTGGGACGATTGGTTCTGGTTCGACGGGCCGAGCTTGATCGTGTTCAGCAATGCGGGAACTGGCTGGATTCACGAAGATGACATTGGCGAATTGGAGTTCGACATAGGAGCGGGTCTCGAGTTCGGCAGCGTGGCGGTTTACGCGGCCAAACCCATCACTGCGGAGGGTGGTATCCGCATGACGATCCGGCTGCATCGCAGATTCTGATCGATATTGAGGGAGGTGTGGAATAGGCTCGGTCGGCGGCCGGTTGAAAGCGGTCTTTGGAGAGCCACGGTGACGCGTGTCGTCGCGGCTGCCTTGTGCTGCGTTCTTGCTGGGAGCGCCGCAAATGCGCAGGCACGCCCATCGGTCGAGGTGGAGATGATCCCGACAGAAGGAATCCCCGAAGTCGAAGTGAGCGTCCGAGGCCTGATGTCTGATGGGCGATTCCTAAACGTAATGGAAAGTGGTTTCCCGCTCTATGTAGAGTACCACGTGGCACTCCGGCATTCGCGTTCGGGCTGGTTTGACGGTACGGAAGAGGAAGTCACTCTCGAGTATGTAGTGTTTTACGACCCGGTCCGGGAGCTGTACGTAGTCGAGGCAAGGGGGGTGACGGAGCAATTCTCCACGTTGGGCGCTGTGCGCGCCAGGATTGCTCAGCGCTACCGTTTTACTGGATTCTATACTGAGGAGCCCGGGCGCTACTACTTCTCCGCCACGGTAAACGCTCGCACTCTCTCAGATTCCGATGTCGATGAAGTTTTTGCATGGCTCAAAGGCGAACGCGGAGACTCGACGGAGTTCGAGCGCCCAGGTTTTGTTACTCGCACCGCGCGCCGGCTGTTGGTGCGAGTGGCTCCACTTCCACGCATCACTCTCGAAAATCGCACTCGCGATTTTCGAGTGCCCTGATCGACGCCGCCACCCGCCCTAACAAAAACGACCCCAATCCTGTCTAATCACTGAGTGGGCTGCCGTGTGACTGCGGCCTGTGGCGAAAATCGCCGTTATTCAGCAGGTGACGCCGTAGTGACAGGAGCGTGACATAGTGCGAATATGATCCACTCCAGCCGTCAGCCACCATTGTTCAGTTTTTGGGTCACCCTCTTGAGCTGAACAACCCCAATGGTGGCTGGCGGTTTCTCATTGCATCATTGCTTACACTCACCAATACCCCAACACTTTCCACCATGCGCCGCCTATCGCCAGCCAAATCACGATGTTCACCACACTCACGATGGCTCCAAGCCGCCACCAGTCGGAAACCTCGACATATCCGGAAGCGAAGAGTACCGGCGCAGGTCCGGTCCCGTAGTGTGTCGTGCTGCTGAAGAGGTTGCTGAAGAATCCAAGGACTAATGCTCCCAGTAGTGGAGGCGTTCCGACTGCCAATGCAACACCCAGAAAGGCTGCATACATCGAGCTGACGTGTGCAGTGCAGCTAGCATAGAAATAGTGACTGTAAAAGTAGACGAGGCTGAGGCCAAGGAACGCGGGAATCCAGCCCACTCCTCCAAACAAACCGCCGACGGCATTGCTGAACCAGGCAATCAAACCAAGTTGCGTGAGGTACGACGCCATCATCACGAGGGCGGAAAACCAAACGAGCGTGTTCCACGCGCCGCTCTCGGTTAATACATCGTCCCAGGTCAGGACTCGCGTGAGCAATAGCACAGCAAGGCCCAACATGGCGGTGGCAGTACTGTGAATGGACAGCTGCGCCCCGAATATCCAGAGTGTGAGCAGCAGCGCGAATGCGGCAAGCATGATCCATTCGCTACGCTGAATTGGCCCCATGGAGGAGAGCTTCTCGTGTGCCAGAGTCGATGCTGCCGGTGTCTCCGTGATCTCAGGCGGATATAGCCTGTAAAGCACATAAGGCACCACTACGAGACTGATCAATCCGGGCACCAAGGCCGCAACAGCCCATTTCGTCCAGGTGATCTCAACACCCAGATCGCCCGCAAGCTGGGCCGCTAAAGGGTTCGCCGCCATTGCAGTCAGGAACATCGCGCTGGTGATAACAGTCCCTTGGAATGCCGCCGTAGTGAGAAAGGCTCCAATTCGACGTGATGTCCCGTCTTCCGGAGAGCTGTCGTAAGCCTGGGCTACTGAGCGTAAAATCGGGAACACCACTCCGCCCGCCCGGGCAGTGTTGCTCGGGATGGCTGGCGCCATCACCAGGTCTGTCGCGACGAGGCCGTAGCCCAGCCCGAGAGTCTTCTTTCCCAACTTCGCCATGAACATGTACGCGATTCTCGAGCCAAGTCCTGTCTTGATGAAGCCGCGCGAGATGAAGAAGGCGAGTACGATGAGCCAAATGACCCTGTTGCCGAATCCGCTCAACGATTCGGTGACGCTGAGAGTCCCCGTACCAGCAGTAGCCGTTATGCCGATGAACGCAACCGCTCCCATGGGCAGCGGTTTGAGAATCAGACCGAGAATCGTCGCGACAAAAATGGCGAGCAGGTGCATTGCCGCGGGATCCACGCCTTCTGGGGGAGAAACGAACCAGAGAGCCACCGCCGCGGCGATCGGAACCGCAAAAGGCACAACGGCCCGTGAGTTCGCTCGTTTCAGCTCTTCTTCTGGAGCCCGATCGATCATCTACCCTCCATTTGCTACGTCCCGCGAGCTAGGACGGTGCACGCTCATTGGCAAGTCGAGATTTTCCCAGTGGCATAATAGCCCTCGCGACTGTCCGACAACAACTTGACGCGAAGCCGTCTGGAGTCGTCCTTACTTGCGATGTCTGATCCACGCGACTCTTCAATTGAGAAAACGGAGCTGACCGAGGAGACGATCGGCGACCTTGCACCGGTTCTGATCGAGCATCCTTTGGGCACCTACTCGCTGACGCCCGCGAGTGCGGTGTGTTTACGTGCGATCTCTGAAAACAGGGAGTGCTTCGTTGGCTGTGGCCTCGATTGGGGGTGTGGTACCGGCTGCCTCGGGATAGTGGTGTCCAAGATTCCGGCAGTAGATCGTGTCGTGGGATTGGAGCTGTCGGAGGAAGACGTTCGTGCAGCCGAGAGAAACGTCGGGCTCAACGACGTTCGAAACAAGATGACGGTGATCCGTGCGGATTCCTTCGAGGCGTTCTCCTCGGCAGGAAAGGAGGAGATGGATCTTTTGGAGGCTGGGGTGGATTTCATCGTAGCCAATCCACCGGCGAGTGGTGGTGACGACGGTTTTCAGTTGCGACGGGTCGTACTGGCGGGGGCACGACGGTATCTGAAACCCGGTGGGCGAGCGTATTTGCAGATTTCGATCCAATACGGTCGATCGAGGATTCTCGATCTCGCAGCCGCCGCTAGCTTCACCTACGAGGCGGAGCTTGCGAGTACGCCTTGGGTGCCGTTCGATCAGAGCCGCAGAGATTTGAACTGCCAGCTCGAGGAATATGTTACCGAGGAGATGAGGGGAGGTCTGGATTACACGTTCGGGGATCCACGAAACGTAGGAGACACGAACATCAATGCGCGAACGGCGCTGAACCTATATCGCGAAACGGGCATTAGCCCGCTCACGAAGTGGCAGGTGCATGTGTTTTCCTACGATGTGGACGGGACGAGAGGATGCTAGGGCAGAGGCGCAGGGGGGCAGAGGCGCAGGGGTCTCGAGCGCTCGGGCGAGCTTCCCCGGTTGCTAATCCAAGGAGCCAGCGCGCGTGAACTGGAAGGTTGAGTGGAGACCCTTTTCGATCATCGCGGCTGTCTTCGCGCTAATCTATTTCGTTCCCCTCCCTGAGCTTGCAGGCGCGAGCCGGATCATCGGGTCACTCAGGGAATCGCTGCACCTCGCACAGTGGTATGCCCGCGAGCACGTTGTGCTATGTCTGCTGCCGGCATTTCTCATAGCCGGTGCGATAGCCGTATTCGTTAGCCAGGGTTCGGTACTCAAGTACCTCGGTGCGGGAGCGAACAGGGTGCTGGCGTACGGAGTTGCCTCGACATCAGGCGGCATCCTCGCCGTGTGTTCGTGTACCGTTCTGCCTCTCTTTGCGGGCATATACAAGATGGGTGCTGGTTTGGGCCCAGCCACCACTTTTCTCTATGCCGGACCCGCGGTGAATGTGCTCGCAATAGTTCTGACGGCGAGGGTTTTGGGGCTCGAGATGGGCTTGGCGCGTGCAATCGGCGCAGTAGCATTCAGCATTGTGATCGGAGTTGTGATGCACTCGATCTTCCACAAGGAGGAACTCGAGAAAGCAGACCAACTCGGCCAGGTGCCGGATTCCTCTGATGGCCGGGCGTTGTGGCAGAATGCGCTCTATTTCGGTTCGCTCGTTTTCATCCTGGTTTTCGCGAATTGGGGAAGGCCTGGAGAAGCCGCCGGTTTGTGGCACTCCGTCTATTCGGCTCGTTGGTTGATCGTTGGACTGGCGGCCACAGGTTTGGGTGTGATGCTGGTGGTTTGGCTTCGAGCCGTATGGTGGTCTGTTTTGTTGGCTGCATTGCCCGTAGTGGCGCTCGCTCTCCTGGCACCCAGGAGCCCCACGCTCGCGTTTGCGGCCGGCATCGTGGGTCTCGCGGTTGTCGCGACCAAGCACAAGGGCGAGATGAACGTATGGCTCGGTTCATCCTGGGGTTTCGCAAAGCAAATGCTCCCGTTATTGCTGATAGGAGTTCTCATCGCTGGAGGGCTCCTCGGCCGCCCAGGTCAGGAGGGTTTGATTCCCTCGGCATGGATTTCGGCGGCTGTGGGCGGGAACTCGCTCTTGGCTAACTTCATGGCGTCGGTTGCAGGAGCGTTCATGTACTTTGCCACGCTCACTGAAGTGCCCATTCTACAGGGGCTGATAGGCAACGGGATGGGAAAGGGGCCCGCGCTAGCGTTGCTCCTCGCCGGGCCTGCGCTTTCGCTGCCAAATATGTTGGTGATTAGGAGCGTGATGGGAACGAGGAGAACCGTGGTCTTCGTCGTGTTGACGGTTTCAATGGTAACGGTCACCGGGTTGATCTACGGCGGGTTTTCCGGATAGGAGAACATCAAGATGAAGATTCAAGTCCTAGGTCCAGGTTGTGCGAGCTGTGAGGGTTTGGCTTCGGACGTGAACGCCCTCGTGGGTGAATTGGGAATAGAGTGTGAAATTGATAAGATTACCGACATCAATGAGATCGTAGCTGCGGGTGTGATGCTGACTCCGGCACTCTTGGTTGATGGCGAAGTGAAGGTGGCTGGCAGGCGGCCGTCACTCGACGAGCTGAAGGAGATGTTGACGTGAGAGTGAGAGTAGCTCATTTGGTGCGCATCGGTTCTGTCGGTACAGCCTTGATCCTCGGGTGTTCGACCCAACCTCGGGTCGTCACTTTTACAGATGTGACCGATGAGGCGGGGATAGACTTTCTGTACACATTCGGCGACTCCACTTACGAGAACATCCTCGAGAGCAGTGGTTCGGGTGTAACTGTGTTCGATTACGATGGCGATGGTGACCTGGATCTATACATGCTGAATGGGACGTATCTGGAGGGGATTAGTGATCCTGAAGGTGTGGTGTTTGCCGACACTCCGAATGAGCTTTTCAGCAATAATGGCGACGGGACGTTCACAGAGGTCGGTGTGATCGCGGGCGTGGACGATCGCCACTGGAGTATGGCGGCTGGTGCACTAGACTATGATGACGACGGTGATATTGACATATACCTCCTCAACTATGGACCCAACGTCTTCTATAGAAACAATGGAGACGGCACCTTCACAGACATAGCAGCCGAGCTAGGGCTTGTCGGACCCGACTCCTTGAACGGGTTCACCAAATGGTCTGTCGGTGTGGCTTTTTGGGACTACAACCTCGACCAGCGCGTCGACCTCATGGTCGGCAATTTCCTAGCTTTTGATCCTGAATACGTGTCACCGACCACACCGGAGATGATGCCGCACCCCTCTGAGTATGCCGGGCAAGCATCGATGCTATACCGCCAGGAGGCCGACGGGAGTTTCACTGAAGTGACGGCAGAACTCGGTCTCCTTTATCCTGACTCGAAGTGCATGGGGCTGACGCTCTTCGATTTCGACGACGACGGTGACCTGGACCTTTTTCAGGGCAATGATCACCAGATGAACTTCATGTTTCGGAATGACGGTGACCTGGTGTTCACGGAAGTTGCTCAGCAGAGCGGTGTTGCGGTGAACGATCGCGGTATAGGGACCGGGTCGATGCATGGCTCGATTGGCGACATCGACGGTGATGGGTTGATCGACCTGTTGGTAGTGGATCTGCGCTACGGCGCAATGTATCGCAATCTGGGTGATGGGTCTTTCGAAGATGTCACCGAGAGCAGCGGCATCGCTTCCGTGTTCGATGGGAAGGGCGAATGGGCTGCAGCACTATTCGATTACGACAACGACGGAGACCTCGACATCTTCTCGGCAAACGGCACAGCTGAAGAGTTGATATTGCAGCCGCCGCTTCTGCTGGAAAACGATGGCCGTGGCGTTTTCACTGACGTTGGCGCAGAGCGCAGTGATTACTTCCGAGAGCTACGTTCGGGGCGTGCTGCCGCTGTTTGGGATTACGACGACGACGGTGATCGAGACATTATAGTGTCGCACGTTGACCTGCGCGGGACAGCCACGTTGCTCCGCAATGACGGCGGCAATAGGAATCACTGGCTCGGGCTCAGGCTCGTGGGCGCAGGCGGACCCGCCTCAGCCATCGGGGCGAAGGTTACGGTAACGACTGCGAACCGGACTCAAGTTGCCGTGAACCAGTGGGCTACGAGCTACCTCTCGTACAACGACCCCAGAATGCTGTTCGGCCTCGGAGAAGAGAGTGCCGTGGAACGCCTCGAGATTCGTTGGCCCGATGGCACCACGCAGATTCTCACGGACATTCATGCCGATCGATATTTGAGGATTGAGCAGGCGGCTTCTGCGGGGAGCCACTGAAGCCGCCGCCTGTCGGCGGAAGGTAGTCTCGTCGGTTCCGTTGCCGGTACGTCGCGTGCCCACTAGCTTCTTCTGCTTCGCGATCGGTTTACATGATCCGAGACCAATTCATTGAGGGGACTTCAGTATGCCGGATCCCAAGACATTCGCAGGTATCGCACGTGCGCCATTCCTAACGCTGCCGTTTGTGCTCGTGGCGGCGGGCGCATCGGCTGCCGCATACGACGGTGCGTTCAGCTGGCTTCGCACCGTTCTGGCGCTAGTTGGCTTGATAGCACTCCACATCGCCGCAAACGTGTTCAACGAAGTGAGTGACATGCGCACCGGGATCGATGACAACACGGTGCGCACACCGTTCTCCGGTGGGAGCGGCACGCTTCAGGCCGGAGGGATATCCATGGGGGGCGCGATTGCGTTCGGAGTCGTCACTTCCGCAATCGGGTTGGCCATCGGAATTTGGTTCTACACGGTGATCGGGTGGCCGCTTCTGCCATTTATTCTGTTGGGTGCAATATTCGTGGTCGCGTACACCGACGTGCTCACGAAAATCGGCATTGGTGAAGTCGCGGCAGGCCTCGGATTGGGCGGGCTGCCCGTTGCAGGCGTGGCCCTAGTGCAGGCAGGGATCATTGGCCCGGCGGCAATCGCTGCCGCGATACCCGCAACATTCATGACCTTCAACTTGCTCTTGTTGAATGAGTTCCCCGATGAAGACGCCGATCGCAAGGGTGGAAGGCGCCATCTGGTCATTCAGCTTGGCAGGCCGGGTGCTGCGAGGGTTTATGCGGCAGCAGCACTCCTTACGCCAATATCGATTGTCGTCTCTGTCTTGCTTGACGCGTTCCCACTGGTTGCGGTCGCAGCTGTGCTGCCTTCCATCATGCTGGCAAAACCACTGCAGTGGGCATTCAAGGCGCCTAACGACGAAGTGCCTGTACCTGCGCTTGGTGCAAATGTCGTGTGGATACATCTCACCAATTTGATACTGGCTGCGGCGTTGATCGTGGACATTCACGTGTAGCAGAATCACTAGGCACACAGTACCATGAGAGAATCCACTGAAACGCAACTGCTACCTTGTGAAGCCACCGAGGCATAGAAGAATGAATCCTTCTCCAGGTTCGCATCTCTCCGGCGACGCTCTTCACGGCATCGAAATTTGCACACTAGTGCGCGCTTCGATGAGCGAGGTTTTTGCCACTGTTCTACCCGACGCCAACGAGGATTCCGGCTCGGTCATTTCGCGTACAGGCAGGATGCTGCGGGATCTCGGAGCAGAGCCAGTCCGCATGCATGTGTTCGGCTCGATCGGCTCATACGAGGTATTCAGGGATGCGATCAAGACGGAAATCGGTGATGTGGAATGGCCCCTGACGTTTGTGGAGGGCAACAGCTGTTCCGGGCAAGACCTGGCGGGCATCCAACTGCACGCAGTCACAGGCGCGAATGTGGAGACTGTTCGCCAAGGCGGTGCTGCCGTCGGACGGGTATTCGAAGACAGTTACGCTCGATACTGCTACCTAGGCGATCTCCGGGCCCACGACACGACACTGACTCGAGAGGAGCAGGGCAGGGAGTCGTTCGTACGTATGGAGCAGGGACTCGAACTCGCGGGGCTTAGGCTTCACGACCTCGTCCGCACCTGGCTTTTCATCGACGACATCTTGAGTTGGTACGGGGATTTCAACAAGATGAGAGACTCGTTCTTCACCGAGAAGGGCATGTTCGATCGCTTTTTGCCGTCAAGCACGGGAATAGGCGGTGCCAATCCTCAAGGGGCCGCGGTGGCCGCGTGCGCAGTCGCCCTGCAACCGCTGGGGGGCGAGGTATCCGTGCGAGAGGTGCTCTCGCCTCTACAGTGTCCTGCGCACGACTATGGCAGCTCATTCAGCAGGGCGGCTGAGATAGCCACTCCCGAGTACCGCTGCGTATTGGTTTCCGGTACTGCTAGCATCGAACCCGAAGGAGCAACAGTTCACGTTGGTGACACCGATGCTCAAATCGACTTGACGCTGCGTGTCGTGAATGAGATACTCAAATCGCGCGGTATGGATTTCACCAATACCACGCGGGCTAATGCGTATTTCAAACACCAAAATGACGCGTCCAGCTTTGGCAGGTTCTGCGCTGAGTTCGGTATCCCGCCAGCGCGCGTAGTGGTTTCGCATGACGCCGTTTGCCGGGACGATTTGCTGTTCGAGATCGAACTAGATGCCGTAGAAGTATCCAGCTAGCGGGCGCCGCAATGAGGATGGCAGATGCGGCTCGTTCCACACTCTTGGTTCGGGAGAGGTGCACTTGCGGGCGCCGCAATGGTTTGCGTGGCACTGGCCTGGATCGTGGCGTCTATGTTGTTGGCCCGCGGCGACTCCAGAGACCTGATCCTCGTCTACCCGTTCGACGGCGCGCTCTTTCCACCTGAGATTGTCCCTCCAATTGTCTGGTGGCAGGACGACAACGACAGAGCTGACAGGTGGCGCATCACTGTCGAGGTGGAAGGAGAAGAACTAGTTACCGCCACCGTCGACACCACTACTTGGACTCCCAGCGCTGGCATCTGGGAAACAATCAAGAGCCGCACCTTAGGTGCTTCTGCATCGATCACTGTTGAGAGCGTTAATCGGGTGCTGTTCCTGGCCCAGTCGCTCGCCAAACAGTCCGCTTCGATCTCTACGTCTACCGACTCCGTTGGAGCTCCGATTTACTACCGAGAGGTGCCGCTCCCGTTTCGGTTTGCATTGCGCAACGTGCCGATGATCACGTGGCGCCTCGGCGACATAGGCTCTACCGAACAACCGCAGACGGTCTTGACGAACCTGCCCGTGTGTGGCAATTGCCACTCGTTCTCCAGCGACGGTAAGAAACTGGGCATGGACGTGGATATCGGGAACGACAAAGGTGCGTACGTGCTCACGTCATTTGAAGAGGAAACCGATCTGACGAGGGATGAGCTCATCAGCTGGAGCTCATTCGTTCGAGATACGCGCGTCCCGACATTTGGAATGCTGCCTAGAGTCTCGCCAACCGGCCGCTATGTAGTCGCGGGTGTCAAGGATAGGACGGTCTTTCTCCAGCGAGAGGACATTACGTTCTCTCAGATCTTCTTTCCGGTAATGGGCATTCTGGCATACTACGACGACAGAACCGGGCGGATACGAGCGTTACCGGGCGCAGACGATGAGCGGTACGTGCAGAGCAATGCCGTGTGGACGCCTGACGAGGAACACGTGATATTCGCCCGCAGCAACGCTGTTGAACTCGAGACGAGAAACGACAACAAGGACATACTCCTCACGCTCGATGAGGCTGCCGAGGTGCTCGGGGGGCACGAGTTCTTAGCGAGAGCCCAGGAGGGCGGCAAGGAGTTCAAGTTCGACCTGTATCGTGTTCCGTTCAACAACGGCAGGGGTGGCAGAGCGGAACCGATTGAAGGCGCATCTCAGAATGACATGAGCAACTTCTTCCCAAAGATTTCTCCGGACGGGAAGTGGATGGTCTTCACACAGTCTCACAGCTTCATGCTGCTCCAGCCCGACAGCAAGATGTACATCATGCCGGCCGCGGGTGGCGAACCACGACTCATGAACGCTAACACTGAGCGTATGAATTCGTGGCACAGCTGGTCGCCAAACGGCCGTTGGGTGGTCTTTTCGTCGAAAGTGTTCTCACCGTACACGCAGCTTTTTCTCACGCACATAGATGACAATGGCAACGACTCGCCTCCGGTGTTGCTTCGTAACTTCACGTCATCGGAGCGGGCCGCAAATATCCCCGAATTCGTGAATATCGATCCGAAATCCTCCCGTGTGATCCGGGAACTGTTCATAGACGACTACAACTACTTCCGAAGCGGTCGCATATACGAGCAGTTCGAGGAATTCGACAGGGCCGAGGAAGAGTACCTCAAATCGCTCGAGATCAACCCTGAGAACACGTTTGCGTGGTACTCACTAGGGACGTTGTATGCGGAGAGAGAAGAACTCGAAGAAGCCGAGAGGATTTTCGAGCACATTGTGGAATTGGATCCCACCGACGCTGTAGTGCACAAAGACCTAGGTACCCTCTTCTTCTCGATGGGCAGGTATGAGGAAGCCAGGTTAGAGTTCGAGACTGCTGTGAGGTTGGATCCGACAAACGTCGCAGCTCGATTCAATTTGGCAACGCTCCGGCTCATGAACAGAGACCTGGTCGGTGCTGAGTTGCGGTTCCACGATCTGCTTACTTTGGACCTGGACGATAGCACGGCGTCTCGCGTGCACGTGAACCTTGGACGCATCTATGCTATGCAGCGAGACTTTCGACGCACTGCGCGTGAATTTTCCGCTGCTGTAGCACTCGACAGCACCGATCTGGACGCGCGCTACAATCTGGGTGCTGCATACCGCGCGCTGAACCAAATCGATAGCGCCCGATTGCAATTTGAACGGATTGTAGAAGTCGATGCGGCAAATATCGATGCCAGAAACGAGCTAGGCCGCATCCTGGCCGAGCGACGCGAGTATCAAGCTGCCAGGCAAGAATTCGAATCCGTGGTTGACCGGGACCCGCGAAACGTCTTTGCCCTAAGGCATCTCGGTCGCATCCACCTGGAGACGGGTCGGCACACGGATGCTGAAGCCGTATTCCAGACGATTGTTGGAATCGAGCCGAATAACGTCTTTGCTCGCGTTAACCTTGGCAGGGTATACGGGGAGACTCGACAGTATGCCAAAGCCGTCACTGAGTTTCGGGCAGCGCTGGCAGCGGATCCGAACAACGCCGGCGTGAATTTCATGCTCGGCGAAGCATTGGCAAGAGAGGGGCGCTCATTGGCGGAGTCGATGACGGCATACCAGCGCGGACTCCAACTGGAACCCAACAACAGAGAGGCACATATATCCCTCGGCGAAGTTTGTCTGCGGGCAGGCGACCGGGATGGCGCCATTCAAGAGTTTCAGAGGGCGCTTGGACTCAATCCATCCGAGGAAGACCGGCAGTATTTGCTGGCGCAGCTGGCAGACCTGGGAGTTCGGCCTTAATCTGCCGCGGCGAACGAATTTCACCGCGTTAGGCGCACGAAGCGATCGTGATGTCCTAGATGGGCCCAGACAGGGTCGAGTCGTATCAACTCAGCAGAGAGATGGGACGGAATCGAAAGTAGCATCTCCAGCCTGTCGATAGCAGTATCTGCGTCTCCTAGCATCGTGTAGATACGTGCCAACATTTCCAAGGCCAAAGGCCCGTCCACCGCGTCGTCAGACACCGGTCGTAATCGAGTCGCTTCCGTTCCTGCACGCAATGCCTCCGAGCGCATTCCCATTCCGGCGTAAGCAATGCCTAGTCTGCTGTGCAAGCGCGGGTCATCAGGAAACTCTGCTATCTGCTGTTCGAGCATCACCCTCGCCGAGTCGTAATGTGCAGCGGCCATTTCTGAGAGGCCGGTTCGCTCGGCCACCTCTGCCTTGACCAGGTAGTAACTGGCGGAGTCCGTGACGCCAGATTCCAGCTCGTGCTCCAGAACGATCGAATCGTATTCCTCGCCAAGCACTCGTGGCAGCGCGCTCCAATGTCCTCCTGAGAACCTGAGCACCTGTTCGATGTTCGTTGGCGATTGCATTATCGCTCGTGCGCCTGCCGTATCACCACTCAGGTTGAGCCGGGCCATCGCTGCGACCCTACGTGCATACGAAAAATCGGGTGCGATCGTCAAGGCGCGTTGGGCATCGTGTTCGGCGGTCCGAAACTCGCGCAACATCAGATGAGTGAACCCGGCTCCTGCCAGACACGTAGCACAGGATGGGTCGGCTGCCGCCGCCTCGTGGTGATTCTCGAGCGCTCTTTCGAAATCGCCTTGCCGTCTACGAATTCCCGCCACCAAGACCAGTACGTCGCTGACGCCCGGCCAGTTGGTCCGTGCCAGCTCGAAGTGCCTTAGCGCACGATCGTAGTCACGCTCGCCCCAGTAGTAGTACCAACCCAGTGCAAGGTGGCAGTGCGGCATGTCGGGGCGAAGCCGCACGGCATTATCAGCCGCTGCTCTTGCCGCGGCCAGTCGTTGCGGCGTGCGATCGTGGTTCCACCAGAACATCGAAGTATGCGCGATCGCGAGTTTCGCGAATGCGAGCACGAAAGTTGGGTCGCGGGCAATGGCTCGTTCGAAGAGCTCAACCGCGGTCCGTGCGGCCTGAATGTCGTTGGACGCACGACGCAGATTGTCGTTACCCAAGAGGAATAGGTCGAATGCGTCGGGATCGTTCGTCGGCGTCGCTCGCAGCCAATCTCGCTCGGTGCTCAATGGCGCGAGATTCAGAACGCGGACGATGCTCTCCACGATGCGAATCTGTCCATCGAAAACCTGGGAGAGTTCGTTTGTCACAGTCTCGGACCAGACCTGCGCTCCATCTGACACCCGCGTCAGGCTCGGAGTCATGCGAACCGATGTTGATCCATCGGCGTTCAATACTCGTTCTACCAACCCCCTCAACAAGAAGTCGGCTTCGAGGCTTGCACCAGAGAACGCTTCGGCCTCATACGGTGAGTCCAGGCCGCCGTCGTTCGGTCCGACCAGAGCTAGCCGCTGCATACCCGCCAATCGACAAACGATGTCCTCCGCAAGACCAACAACGAAATAGTCGCCGTTCTGAGATCCTAGGTTCTCGAAAGGGAGCACCGCCAGCGAGATTGTGGGTACAGGTACCGGGGATCCCCTCTCGGGCAGCCCGATCAAAGCGCCCGCGCACACCACGAGCAGCAAAACAGCGCCAAGCAAATTGCGGTACCGCAACCAAGGCCGAGCGGCAGAACCAGAATTAGAATTGGGGATGTCCGCCGTATCGATCGAACTGGTCTCCATCGCGTGATTCAGCAGCGGTCCGCCCGCCGATATACTCCGCGAAGGTTGCTCCCTGAGTTTCTCCACCAACTCCAGAACCGCGTCGTCTGGTTCAACCTCTAGATCGGTTCGCACCGCGTCGACGTGGCTGTGTGCGTGGGTAATGGCACCTGCGCGATCTCCGGTTGCCTCCATAGCGGCGATTGCCCGCCATGCTACCTCAGAGCTGTAAGGATCGTGTTGGGCGAGCCGTTTCCACCATCTTGCCGCTGCCGCCCGATCTCCGTTTGTCTCCGCGTCTTCCGCTAGAGACCTGAGCGCGTCGGCATAGAGTTGCGCTAGACGATCTCGTTCCGACCCGAGCCACTTTTCAAACTCCGGGGCGTCGTTGATGAAAAAACCTCTCAACAGCGGCCCGCCATAGAGTTCGACAGCCCGTTCGACGTCGCCCGCTTCCAGATACCGTTCGAAGAGCACGACGTCGCAGCTCAGGACGGAGAAGTCGACCCCGATCTCTTCTGGCCCCCGATTCAGAACGACATCGCGGCCAAGTGATTGACGTAGGAAGTGCAGAGCCTGGCGAAGAGCAGCGCGAGCATGGCGTTGATCGGTCTCGGGCCAAAACAAACCCACGAGGGTGTCACGTCTGTGGAATCCGCGCGGCTGCGCGACAGCGAGGTAGCTCAGCAATGCCATTCGCTTGCCCTGTGCCAGTGCGGACCGGACCTCAATTCCGTCTGCCGTTCTCAGGTCCAGATGCCCGAGGGTATGCAGGTCGATTGCGTGTTGGGGCGGCGATGCTGTGGACGTCATGTTTCTTTGTGAAACCTTTGCGAACACAGAATTTGTGGCGGTCCGTAACGCAGTACCCCATGACCAATACGCGCGTTCCAATGAACAAGACGCTGCTTCGAGCGAATTTGTTGCAGATGTAACGGCTGCGTGACACTTGGGTGACCCGTGCGTCACACCGAGTACGCAGATTGTACTCCTGTTGGCTGTGCCGTACGGCGCCTTGTTGTACTGGATTGGCCGACAATAGGCATCCGTGCTGTGTTGGGCCTCTTGCCGCTCGACAAGAGTGCTCGTCGGGAAGGGACGAGCGGGACCACGCCACGCCCGGCTCGACACAACACGGTGCCTTTTCTTTTCCCAAACCGGTCAATCCCGCCACATGCCGCAGTATTAACTTGATAAATATGGCTCTCACCAACCTCAGTGCCGTCGCCGCTGTTACAGTCGGTTTGGGAGTAGTGCTGCTCCTGGTGTTGCTTGTTTCTGCGATCGCTTCTCGGATGGAAAACGAACCTTTGGCGGCATCCCGACTGCTTCTGTCTGCATTCGTTATACCGATGCCCTTCTTAACTGCGGGTTTAGCATCTTCGAGTTGGGGAGATACACCATCGATAATCCTACTGATGCTGGCTGCGGTTGTATTGATGGCTATGGCTATCCCGTTCGGGAGATCGCCAGCTGTCGACGACGATCTGCCTCAGGGCAGGATCGATGAACGGGATATCATGTTTTCTCGAGCGGAACTGACGCCGGGATCGTTCCGGTTCGATGAGTACTACAGGTCAAAGCCGGAGAATCGGGCACCCGACGACCTTTTCAGGGCGAAACCAGGACTCCTTGCCGAGGGGTCCACCGCGTACAATCCGCTTCACTTCTCAGCCGCCGACGCGAGCTTCTTCACGATCGAGCAGTTGAGGCCGTTTGTAGATGGTGATGTGGCCTCCGAACGGATCGAACAGGGTGCCGCCGCAATGTCGGAGTTCATCAAACGATGGGGGCAGAAGCTCGGTGCGGTCGAGGTCGGCATAACGGAACTTCGCGACTACCATCTGTACAGCGTAGTCGGTAGAGGCGACGACTACGGCAACCCGGTTGACCTCGCCCACAGGTTCGCTGTCGCTCTGACGGTTGAAATGGACAAGAGGACCCTCGATTCGGCTCCGCTCGGACCAGCCGTGATGGAGAGCGCGCAGCAGTACGTATCGTCGGGGACGATTGCCGTGCAGCTGGCCGCATTCATCCGCAGGTTGGGCTACCCTGCGAGGGCTCATATCGACGGCAACTACAGGGTCGTCTGCCCCCTGGTGGCGCGAGACGCAGGGTTGGGTGAACTAGGCAGGATGGGATTGTTGATGACCCCCAAACTCGGCCCGCGAGTGAGGATCGCCGCCGTCACTACCGATCTGCCGCTGGTACCAGACCGCCCAACTCGCGACGCTACGACAGTTGATTTTTGTGAGCGATGCAAGAAGTGCGCTGACATTTGTCCCAGCGGCGCGATTTCCTCTGATCCGCGCAAGTCAATCAACGGAGCGAAACGTTGGCAGATCGACTCCGAAGCATGTTTCACCCTGTGGTGTCAGGTCGGAACCGATTGCGCCCGTTGCGTGAAGGTCTGTCCGTATTCTCATCCCGACAACATGCTCCACAATTTGGTGAGGAGGGGAGTGCGGTATTCTTCACTCATCAGAGAAGTGGCGGTGAAGATGGATGACTTACTCTATGGCAGGCAGCCCACGCCGTCGGATCTCTTGAGCTGGCAGAAGGTTCCAACTCAGAACAAGTAGCTGCCGGTCGGTTTTGGGGTTTGGGACTACTCTTCGAGGCGCTTGCGTTTCGACTTTGTTCGGGATTTTTTCAACATCTCACGATATTCCTGGCGCCTGTCCTCCAAGCCGTCTACTGCTTCTTCAGCGCTCAGCCCCATCGACGCGCTTCCAGGTACCTTTGGATCTGCTGCGTACCATCGCTCATTCCCGTCTTCGTCGATCTCCATGGAGATGTTCACACCGTCTCCGTTTGCAGGGAGGTCCGCTTCTGGGATTTCATCGCGTTCGTCTTCTTCGATTTCGCCTGTTTTGGATCGCCGACGCATCTCACGAAACTCACGGCGACGCTGTTCCAAGCCTTCGATCACTTCCTCAGCGCTGTACCCCTGGGAGTGGCTATTCGGGACTTTTGCGTCTTGGGCGTAGTAGACCTCGTTTCCGTCGGCGTCGACCTCCATCGAGATCTCGACATCGTCGTCCTCTAGCTCCGAATCTGCATCTGCGCGGAGATCTAAATCGTCGAACTCGTCTTCGTCCTCGTTCAGAATGGAGAAGTCGTCTAGGTCGTCGTCGTCGTAGTCGAGCCGTCCGTGGTCGCCCAAGTTGTGCCTCATAGTCGTGCCGTACTCATCATCCATCGGTGCTGTCTGTTGGGTTGGCCGCCCACCTATCCAATACGGCGTCGGCCCAAGAGAGTGTCACATAAAAATAATGCCTCATATGTGCTGATATCGTCAACTCGTGATAAGATCTTGATTTCTTCTCACCGTCTGCAGCTACAGCCTGTGTCGCGGTAGACTCACGATCTCCGCAGTGGCATAATGTTACCAGCGCATTACCGCTTGACCTATTGTTTCAAGGAGGAACCGATGACCGGTCCGATAGCTCGAGGACGGTTCGTTCACTACGATCTGATGACATCCGATGTTGATTCTGCCGTTGACTTCTATACAAGGCTAGCTGGGTGGCAAACAACGCCTTGGCAGGGAGAAGGCGATCCATATACGATGTGGACCAACAACGGTGTGCCGTTGGGAGGGGTGATGCCTCTGCCTGAGGAAGCGAACGCTGCCGGCGCTCCGCCCAATTGGATCGCATACGTCATGGTTCCCGACACAGATGCGACGGTCGAGCGAACTGAAGCGCTCGGAGGGAGCGTCATAGTTCCCGCGACCGAAATTCCGAACGTGGGCAAGTTTTCGATCTTGCTCGACCCGCAGGGTGGAGCTTTTGCGATCTTCACTCCCCTCGGTGAAGCCCCGGGCGACGATGAGCCGCCCAAGATTGGGGAATTCTCGTGGCATGAACTGGCTACAACTGACTGGGAAGCGGCGTTTGAATTCTATCATGCGGTATTTGGGTGGGAAAAAACCGAAGCGATGGACATGGGCGACATGGGCATCTACCAGATGTACGGACGCGGTGGCCAATCTTTGGGTGGGATGTTCAATAAGCCGGCTGAGGTCGAGGGCCCGCCAGGGTGGCTGTATTACATAATGGTTGAAGATGCCAATCAAGCCGCGCTGACGCTCCAGATGCTTGGCGGCCAGTTGATGAACGGACCAATCGAAGTGCCTGGCGGGGATCTCGTTGCTCACTGTTTAGATCCGCAGGGCGGGAGGTTCGCAATACACTCATTGGCAAACGCCGAGGCATAAAACAAAGAAGGCGCGGTCGGTTCCGCGCCCTTTCGTTGTGGCAGTGAGTCGGGCCGGAGCCACTTAAGGTTCCGGCCCGACGTTTTGTCGTCAGCGATTCTCCAACTCGCCCAGCGCCCAGATGGCCCAGCGGCGCACGTCAGGGCTTTCGTCGTTCTGAAGGGCCTCGGACAGCGCTTCGGCCGCACCCGGATGTTCGATTTCGCCGAGTGCCCACGCCGACCAGCGTCGTACCTGAACTGATGCGTCATTGAGCAAGGCGCGGCACAGCCCTTCGACCGCATCCGCGCTCTCGATCTCTCCGAGCGCCCAAGCTGCCCAGCGACGCGCATCGGTGTACTCGTCGTCCAGGAGCGTCGTCACCAGAGCGTCGACTGCTTCCGGACTCTCGATCTCGCCGAGCGCCCAGGCGGCCCATCGACGAGCTTCGTTGTGCTGCTCTTCTCCGAGCATTTCTGCGAGCGCGTCGACTGCTTCCGGACTCTCGATCTCGCCAAGTGCCCAGGCTGCCCAACGACGGGTCTCGCCGTGGGAGTCGTTCCGTACAGCCGCAGACAGAGCGGGCACACCCCTCGTATCTTCGATCTCACCCAGGGCCCAAGCAGACCAGCGGCGCACCTCGTTCACGGTGTCGTTCATTAGTGCGGCCGAGAGTGCTTCGATTCCCCTCGGATCTTCGATCTCACCAAGTGCCCAGGCGGCCCATCTGCGAGCCTCACCGTAAGAATCATTCATCAGACAGTACGAAAGGGCGGGGATGCCGCGAGGGTCTTCAATCTCTCCCAACGCCCACGCGGCCCAACGACGCACCTGGCCGTCTTCATCACCACGCACAGCTCGGGAGAGTGCTTCGACGACTTCTTGGTCGTCAAAATCGTCATCTCCCAGAGCCCTGGCCGCCATCACGCGTACCTCGGCGTTGTCGTCGGACAACGCCTGCAGGAGGGCTGCCATCCTGGCCTCGTAGCCTTCGCCACGAAATTCTCGGTCTCGTGAGCGGGCTTCGCGAACGCGCTCCCGAATTCTCTCGCGATCTCGCTCCATGCTTTCCCGGACGCCCTCTGCGATTTCCCTAGCCAGCTCCGAAGCCTCCAAGAGGTGCATGGAGTATTCGTCGTCTCCGCCCAGAGGAACTTCATCCACGGCGGTTCCGACCGCGATACGCTCGGGGCTGCGCAAATAACTCATTCCCGCGAACACTCCGGCGGGTGCGAGCAATGCGGCAAGGCCTGCGGCAAGCAGCATCGGTTTGGGCATGCGCCAACGCCGCTTCTGACCGACGCCCACGGGTGTGCCGAGCGATCCGTCCCGGCTGGCTGCCACGATGCCGGGCCATAGGTCGTTCTCAGGAGTTGCCTGTGTCGGCAGCTCGTTGATTGCCTCGACTGTCGCTTTCATCTCGTCGAGTTTCTTCATGCAACGGCCGCATGAATCGAGATGATGACGTACGAATGCATCTGCGGTGGCGTTGAGTTCCTCGTCGATGAACGGAGAAAGAAGCTCATCAATGATCTGGCAATCGTCTGCGCCACTCTTGTTTACATCGTGCTCACTCATTTGAGCAATGCCTCCCGCACGAGCCTACGTGCTCTGTTCAACTGAGATTTGACCGTGCCCTCTGCGATCTCGGTCATTTCCGCGATTTCCCGATACCGGTAGCCTTCGATGTCGTGGAGTACGAGTACTTGCTTGGCTCCGTCAGGTAGTGAGGCGATAGCCCGCTCTAGGTCCAGCTTGGTTTCCGGCATTGCCTGCCGCACTCCGTTGCCGAATGCCTCGAGGTCATCTGTGGTGGATACCTTGTCTGAGCGGCGTTTCTCGGACCGCAGATGTCCCAGTACGACGTTTGTTCCCAGACGATGAAGCCACGTACCGAATGCGCTCTGGAACCTGAAGGTGGGCATTGCCTCCCAGGCGCGTACGAAGATGTCTTGGGTCAGTTCCTCCGCACGCCTGTGATCGCTCACCATTCTGAGGCACAACGCGTACATGCGCCGCACGTGCATCTCGTAGAGACGCTCGAACGCTGTCGCTTCACCCGTTTGGGCTTGGCGGACCAGGCTGTCCTCGTCGAACAGCGGAATGGCATCTGTCGTTTCTTGGTTAAGCACCTTGGGCTCGTCAACCGTCCTTGACTCCGAGGTCCATGGCAACTTCAAGTACCCATTCTTCACTGCCGACGCCGTCATCGCAACTCCTCCGTGAGACATAGAGCCGGTATCGACTCTTGCTTGTCACTGAGTTTGATGACGCTGAAGGCCGGATGGTTCGAATTGAACTAGGGGAGGTTTTGCCTCAATCCTCAACGCTCGAATACCAGAGGATCCCCACTGCAAACGCCAGGTTGGGGGGCAAGGTCAGCGCAATCAGTGGTCCGTTGACCTGGTCCATCCCCGGAACGATTTGGAGAGCCAGGCCGAGTAGAGCTGCGCCCGCGACGAAAACCGCCGCCAGACGACCGGCGCGAATCGACCACTGCACCCTGAATACCAGCAGAGGAGCAAGCACAATCAGCAGTACAGCTACTGGATCGAACCAGAACAGGTTCTCGTTACGGTACGACGTGTCGTGGTCCGTGAACATCCAGAGCGCGGCGAGCCCAACACCCGCGATACCGACAATGGCGTACCAGGTGGCGGCAGCACCTGCAAAGAAGATCCGCCTGCCTGGGCGTTCCGTTGCCATGTGGGCGAGAAGGAGCGCACCCAAAGCCAGCACCATCCCTACGGCTAAAAAGTGAATCGTCCGTTTTGGAGGTGCGGCATTCTCCACGAACTCGGTGCTTTCATACAACGTGCGTTCGGAGAGTACGAGCGGCTGTTCAGTTCCGTCATCGTTTCTCAAAACTACGTTCCGCAGATGATCACGAAGCTTCAATGGCAGGAACATTTCGTCCCATGCAGAGAGCGGTTGGTCGACTGGCTGACCTAGGCCCAGCAGTAGACCTGAATAGACTAACAGGTCTTCGGACACGAGGCGAAGGCTATGGTACCGCAACGTGGCACCGGGGAAGACGCCTCCTGTCTGATCTTCGATAATCCCTTCGAGCACACGGTCGATGGCGTCTCGAATACGGGTCGAACAGTTGTCGTAGTAATAGTGATATCTGTAGAAACGATTTTCAGGGCGTTCATTCCACACGAGGAAATCCCGCAGCTCGGTCTTCTGTTGGGTACTGAGGTTCAGCTCTTGTATCCAGACCGACCGATCTTCCGACACGTACCCCTGGAGGTGCGGATCCGTATCGAAGCCCCGCATCCAATACTCCATGCGTCCTTGGAGGAAGCGAGTTACAAATCCTTCTTGTTGAAAGCTGAATAGACCGTAGTTGTACGCTCTGTTGAATCCGCTGGAATCATCGCTGATCCAGATTGCGTTGTGTCCAAACTGCTCCCAGACTTGCTCTCCAGGTCCGACCGTAACCAGGTAGACCGTGACCTGGGAGCTATCGGGCTCCTGGAGAACGGCGCGAGCGGCAGCTGGAGAGGGCCAAGTCAACGCCAGGACATAGATGGTCGCGGCAACGACTCGGACGATGTTTCTGACCATGGAGTTCTTTCTCGTGATGCTCAACATGAGTTCCATAATAAAACAGAGCCCCAGTTACCACGACCAGGCAAGGTGTTCGATGGGATGTCTTAGCAGCATTTGGACTTCACCGCCGTCAGTGGTTTCCGCTGTGTAGATGGCGTTCCCATTCCTAACGAAGGCGATCTTCGATCCGTCGCTGGACCATGCTGGGTGGCTGTCGATGTTTCTGTCAGTCAACATCATCTCCTGAGAGCCGTCGATGTTCACGACCCAGATCTGCTTTTCCGACGCGGAAACTTGACGCACGTAAGCTATGCGGGAACCATCCGGTGAGTAGGCAGGATCACTCAATGGTGAGCGGAGGTCACTATCCTCTAGTAGCGAGAGCATCTCGGAGGTGTCTTCGATCGAGAGCGTGAATAGTTCCACCCCGGCGGTGTAGGCGATGTGGCTTCCGCCTGGAGACCAGGATGGTGCGGACCCGTCTTCTCCTGCCGCATTCCCAGATATCAGCCAACCATCGATGTACAAGCCGTCGTCGCTCCAATATGCCAATCTGCCGTCGGGGGCGTAGGCCGGGAGCATCTCAGCGCCCGCACGGTCGAACATGAGAGTCATGTCCGAGCCCTCCGCGGAGATCCTGTACATCTTCCACTCTCTGATGAACTGAGTATGCTGCCCGAACGAGAATGTGGAGAACACTAGAGACGTGCCGTCGGGCGACCAAGTCAAATTTCGTATCTCTGTGCCGGCTACCGCGCTATGTATGATCTCGGCATATCCGTCTGATAGGTCGAGTACGTGGATGGTCCCATGATCGGTGAAGGCCAATACACCGTCGACTTCTTCAAACGGAGTAATCGGGTCCTCGCAGGCAAGGGCGATGCTTGCGCACACACCAAGCAGACCTAGTGACCGTAAACGCGAGTTTCCGGTGTACTTCAAGTGTGATTCCCCGGGCAGCTCTGCGCGCGACCTATCCGCTCACCACTGGAAGCTTCGGGTATGTGCGCCACCGGCCACGCGTGAAATCGGGGAAGTCCACCGACTGCCCGCGGTTCGCGACTGACATTTCCGACAGCGGGGTTACTGCACTCTGTGCCGCTCCATCGTACACATTCATCTCGGTGGGGATGCCCTCCTGGAGACACCTGATTAGCCTGTAGTCTTCCAGGTAGTCCATGCCGCCGTGACCGGCACCTCGAGCGCGCTCGCCTTCAGTCTTCCAGAGGGGGTGATCGAACTCCTCCCTGTATGCCTCGGCTTCTTCCCATCTATGAGATGGGCTGCGCCCCTCGAGGTACACACGGTTTGGATACCCGTGGAACAGGCCTTTGGTGCCCTGTACCATATTGATTCGGCTGTACGGCCGCGGCAGGTTGCAGTCGTGCCCCACAATGATTGTTCGGCCCAATGCAGTCTGGATGATACTCGTGTTCACATCTCCAAGCGCGTAGGTCTCTTGACGCTCAGGGGCCTCAGGCGGGAAGTTGGCCTTGGCGTAATCCTGTAACCCGCGGGACGGGCTGCTCATGGAAACCATGTGGCTGAACCTATCCCCTCGGTTGATGTCCATGCAGTTGGCGACAGGCCCAAGACCGTGAGTGGGATAGAGGTTTCCGTTGCGTTGTATCGAGTGCGCCCTACGCCAAAGACCTTCGTTTGCCCTTTCGAACTTGATACCGCGAAGGTCGTGCATGTAACCGCCGGCGGCGTGCAGGATCTCGCCGAATAATCCCTGCCGCACCATGTTGAAGACCATCATCTCCCAGCGCCCGTAGTTGCAGTTCTCCATCATGACGCAGTGCTTCTCGTAGCGTTCGGCGTACTCGACCATTTTCCAGCAATCATCAATCGTGTACGCCAGGGGGATTTCGGTCGCAGCATGCTTGCCGTTCTCCATCGCTGCAGCGCAGACAGGCACATGCCATTCCCACGGGGTCGCGTTGTACACGAGGTCCAGATCTTCCTCTGCGCACAAGCGCTCGAAATCCGTCTCACCGGCCGAATAGCCGGTCGGCCTAGGCTGTCCGGCTTCGACAGTCATCTGCTGTGCGCGCGCGACTTTTGAAGGAACAACGTCGCAGACAGCTTTGAGCTCTACCCCGTCGATACGAAGCAGGTTGCGGTAGTGCCCCATGCCCTGTAGGCCCACTCCGACGAAGCCTACGCGTACCACATCCATCGGTGGAGCTGCAAAAAGGTCGCTCGGAGCCTGGCCGATATCAGGGCTCGGTGTTGGCGATGTTCCCGCGGGTGCGCATGCCGTCGTGTTGCCGAGCATCGCGGCTCCGAGTCCTGCAGCGCTTGCCTTGAGCATTCTGCGGCGGTCGGGACTGGAAGGCGTTTCTGGGGCGTTGTGTCTTCTGCTCACGGTCTGCTCTCTGATCTCTGGTTTGTCAGGGGTTGTCTTGCCCGGAACTCGTTTGGCCTTGCCCGCGCGATTCCGAGAAGTAGCCGGAATCTAAATGCGTGTTCCCGTTACTCAAACGAAAACTACCGGCTCGAGCAGGCAGATTCTGTCATCTATTCATGGGCGAGGAACAATGAAGGAGAGGATTCGTACACCACTGACCTCCGGACCTATTATCAGTTAGTCGATCTCTCCGCTACCTTTTCCTTGTAGATATGACGGAAAAAGGGGCGGAGTCCCATGCTGCATTCTAAAAGATCAATCGTTCCGTACTCCTGCGCCGCGCTGTGCTGCCTGGTGCTGCTCGTGTCCTGCGGGCCTCACACCGACATTGCAGAAACTGAAACTCATGGCGATCCGATACCGGAACCGGCGATCGACTGGGCTCCGCGAAATTACGTCGCGTACAGAGCAGAAAGCCCCATCTCAATCGATGGGAGTCTCCTCGATGTATCCTGGCGCTCTGCGGAGTGGACTTCGGCGTTTGTCGATATCGAAGGCCCCGCCCGTGAGATGCCGCGGTTCGAAACAAGAGCAAAGATGCTTTGGGACAGCACCTACTTCTACGTTGCCGCGGAGATGGAGGAGCCACACGTATGGGCGACGCTCACCGAGCGCGACGCGGTTATCTACTTCGACAACGATTTTGAGGTGTTTATCGATCCGGACGGTGACACCCACGAGTACTACGAACTCGAGATAAATGCGTTCGGAACCGAATGGGACCTGTTCCTCGTGAAGCCCTATCGAGATGGCGGGCCTGCGATCAACGCATGGGACATCCTTGGCCTTCGGACGGCGGTGTCAATCGACGGCACAATTAACAACCCATCGGATAGAGATCAGGGATGGAACGTCGAAATCGCTATTCCGTGGACGGTGCTGGCAGAGGCTGCACATCGTGATGTCCCCCCTGCGAACGGCGATCAGTGGCGAGTCAATTTCTCTCGCGTAGAGTGGCGGGCGCGCATTGAAGACGGTGGATATGTAAAGATCGACGAACCAGCGGAAGGCCGCAATCGGCCTGAAGACAATTGGGTGTGGTCGCCGCAGGGTTTGATTGCCATGCACTACCCGGAGATGTGGGGCATAGTGCAGTTCTCAACGTTGACTGTCGGAGCGGGCGAGACTGAGTTTGCACCGAGAGGCGAAGATGACGCGCGTTGGCTCCTGCGTCAGGTGTACTACAAGCAGCATGCGTGGTATTCGAGCCACGGTGAGTTCACCGAGGATGTCGTGGCGCTAGGTTTGCCCGACTCGCCATTCCAACTCCAGATTTCGGCAACCCCGAAGCTGTTCGTGGCAAGTGTCGTCGTGGAAGGAAGAGAAATGCACATAACTCGTGACGGGCGGGTGTGGTGACGGTGCGCCGGCCATTGATGGAGTGATCCTCTGAACTTCTCTGCCCTCGACTGGGTGGTCCTTGGCTCCGTGGTTGGAGTGATGGTCTTCGGCGCCGTCCTCTCCAGAAGCTACATGCGGAGCGTTGCCGATTTCCTCGTGGCGGGCCGCACCGCGGGGCGGTATTTGCTCACGGTGTCTCAGGGCGTCGCGATGGTAGGCGCCATCTCGATTGTCGGCTTTTTCGAACAAAACTACGTGGGTGGCTTCCCGCTCACATGGTGGGGATTGACCACCGCCGTGGTCGTCTTGGTGATCACCGTTTCCGGTTTTGTCATCTACAGATTTCGGCAGACGCGGTCTCTTACCCTCGCTGAGTTCTTCGAACGACGCTACAGCAAGAACTTCAGGGTGTTCGTCGGATTGATCGCCTTTCTGGCGGGCATTATCAACTTTGGGATCTTTCCGGCGGTCGGCGCCAGGTTTTTCATCCATTTCGTCGGACTTCCCCAACACTTGTCCGTGTTGGGGCTGGAGGTTGGCACCTTTCCCCTGCTGATGATCATCTTGCTTTCACTTGCTTTGTTTTTCGTCTTCTCCGGCGGGCAGGTGGCGGTGATCATCGCCGACTTCATCCAGGGCACGTTCGTAAACGTCGTGTTCGTCGTGATCACGATCTACCTTTTGTTCCTGGTCGACTGGAGTCAGGTTCTCCAGGCGCTGGCAACCGCCCCTGAGAACGCCTCGCTGCTCAATCCATTCAAAACGAGCCAGGTGGAAGACTTCAACTTCTGGTTTTTCCTCATTGGGACTATTGGCGTCGTATACGTCGTGATGTCTTGGCAGGGACCTCAGGCATACAATGCATCGGCAAGAAATGCACATGAGGCCAAAATGGGCCAGGTGCTGACGAACTACCGCGACATTCCACGCATTCTGTTCGTTCTGGTCGTGCCGATAGTTGCGTATACGATCCTGCACCATCCCGATTTTGCGTCACGAGCCACCTATGTGAACGATGTGCTTGCTTCGGCGGAGAGCGAAACTCTGCGTAATCAGTTGCGAGTTCCCATTGTTCTCACGGCGATACTACCAGTAGGTCTGATGGGTGCCTTTGCGGCCGTGATGCTGGCCGCTTTCATCAGCACTCACGATACATATCTCCATTCCTGGGGCAGCATATTCATCCAGGACGTGGTGATGCCGTTCAGAAAGACTCCGTTATCCAAAGAGCAACACCTGCGAGTGCTGCGCCTGTCGATTTTCGGAGTTGCGGTATTCATCTTCCTGTTCAGCCTTTTGTTTCAGCAGAGTCAATACATCGCCCTCTTCTTCGCCATCACCGGCGCCATCTTTGCGGGCGGTTCTGGTTCGGTGCTGATCGGCGGTCTCTACTGGAAGCGAGGTACCACAGCCGCCGCGTGGAGTGCTATGTGTATTGGGTCCGGAATCGCAGTAACGGGCATCGTGATGCACCAAGTCGTCGACGATTTCTTCATCAACGGGCAGATGTTCTGGGGCATTGCGATGGCCGCGTCGTCAGCGACCTACATATTGGTGTCGCTGCTCGGGAAGAGGACCGAGTTCGACCTAGATGCGCTATTGCATCGCGGCCGGCATGCGAGCGATTCCGAGACGAGCGTGGTAGACATGGTGCAGTCGCGCGGATTGAAGATGTTGGGCATGACCAAGGAATTCACCCGGTCGGACAAGGCAGTCTACGTGCTCACCTATGCCATGATCCTGGGATGGACACTGGTGTTCGTGACCGGGACTATCTACAGCCTGACGCACGACGTACCCGATACGTCGTGGGCGAAATTCTGGCATATCTACGTGTACTTGCAGCTAGCCATTGCGGTGGTGGTGGTGGTGTGGTTCACGATCGGAGGCGTACGAGATCTCAAGGAGATGTTGCGCCGCCTCGACGTGATGGAGCGTGACGATACCGATGACGGTGTGGTTCGTGAAGCCGGAGGCACCGGTTAGCAGCTAGCGCGAGGTTTAAAGGACACTCATGCCGATTGCGAGACATCCAAACAACCCGATCCTGACCCGCTCCGACGTGCCGGACATTCACCCGCAAATCGTCGATGCAACGTCAGTGTTCAACCCCGGTGCTATCCGGTTCAATGATCAGTACCTCTTGATGCTCCGCGTTCAAAGCCGAGGCCGCGAGACGTATCTAGTGATGGCCGAGAGTTCGGACGGCGTGGCCTTCACGACAAGACCTGAACTGGTCCAACTTAGGGGTATCGAAAACGTCGCTGAGCAGATTTACCACGTCTATGACCCGCGACTCACACTAACAGACGGTTCGGTTTACGTGATGTTTGCCGCAGACACCGATCGAGGCTGTAAGCTGGGTGTCGCCCGCACTTCGGATTTCAGGGAGTTGGAGTTAATTGGCCTCAGCTCTGAAATCGACGTCAGAAACGGAGTCCTGTTCCCAGAGCGTTTTAAAGGTGAGTTCCTGCGACTGGATCGGCCCAACACGACTGCGTCGGACGGAGGGCCCACGTCGGGTGAGGAGATATTTCTCTCGGCATCGGAAGACCTTCTACGATGGCGCCGGATCGGCTCGGTGATCAAGGGCCGGCCTCACTACTGGGACGAGCGCATCGGTTCCGGCCCTCCGCCCGTCAAGACACGTAAAGGATGGCTCCACATCTATCACGGCATCGCGACCCATTTCGGCAGTGTGAACATCTACCAGGCGGGCGTTGTGTTGCTCGACCTGAACGATCCATGCACTGTGGTTTCTCGATGTCGCAACAACATCTTGGAGCCGAGAGAGCCGTACGAACTCACCGGGCAGGTGCCCAACGTGGTCTTTCCGAGCGGCTTGATCGTAGATGAGTTCGATGCTGACGGGTATGCAACTTCTGACTCCAAGGTCTTCATCTACTATGGCGCGGCGGACACATGCGTAGGACTCGCCACAACGACGATAGGCGAGCTTCTCGCGGCGTGTAGCGACTAACTACCGAGGTGATCAATTGACCGTTGCCCCAAAAACGGTGTACATCGTGTCCCACACTCATTGGGACAGAGAGTGGTACAAGCCGTTTCACCAGTTCCGAATAGATCTCTCGAGGATCATAAAGAGGATTCTCGATACGCTCGAAACCGACGACGATTTTCGCCACTTCTTGCTCGACGGCCAGTCGGTAGTGCTGGAAGACTATCTCGAGATTCACCCAGAAGATGAACCCCGCCTCGCGAAGTTCGTTGGGGAGAAGGCGCTCTCGGTCGGGCCCTGGTACATTCTGCCCGATGAGTTCTTGGTCAGCGCCGAAGCAACGGTGCGAAACCTCATCATCGGACACAGGGTAGCCAGCAGACTCGGCAGGGTACAAAAGGTCGGTTACATGCCTGATTCGTTTGGGCACATCGCCCAAATGCCACAGATCCTCCGGCTCGCTGGGATCGACTCGTTCGTTTACTCCAGAGGCAACGGTGATGAGATCGAGCGGACGGGCTACGAGTTTCTGTGGCAGGCGCCCGACGGCAGCGAGGTTCTAGCTGTCAACCAGTGCAAGGGCTACGACAATGCGGCGGGCCTTGGTTTGGATTCGTATTGGGAAGCCCATACGCAGCGGGACATCGACGTTGAACTCGCGGTCGCACGAGTTGGTTCACTATTCGCCGAGATGTCGCGGCTCGCTCAGGGCAACATATACCTGTTGAACAATGGTGGCGATCACATTGGCCCACAACGGAAATTTGGAGCGATAGTCCGTGCGCTGCACGAGGCATTCCCCGGCACTGAATTCGTCCACACGGGCATGGAAGAGTACATCGATGCCGTGAAGGCCGCCGCATTCGTCAAGCACCGTTATGAAGGTGAGATGGTTCAAGGGCGCTACCACTTCATCCTCTCGGGAGTCTGGTCTGCCCGTATGTATCTCAAGCAGATGAACGACCTCGCTCAAACAATGCTTTCTCTGTACGCCGAACCTCTTGCGGCCTACAGCAACTTCTGTTTGGGGATACCCTATTCGAATGGCGCTATCGAAGCCGCCTGGAAGCTGCTGTTGAAGAACCACCCGCATGACTCGATATGCGGGTGTAGCACCGATGAGGTACACCGTGAGATGGTTCCGAGATTCGAAGGTGTCATTCAGGCGTGCGAGCAGATGATACGGCACCGACTCACTGCCATGGTACCGACGTTCGCCAAGAAGGTAGCGGATGATCGCGAAACCGTAATTTGTGTGGCGAACCCCCTACCCAGAAGGCGTTCGGAGGTTGTCGAGCGGCTCGTGGTTCTGCAAAACAAGGGTTCAGATGTCAAATGCCTCGTGCTGAGGGACGAACACGGTGAGGTCGTTCCGTACGTTGTGGTTGATACTCAATGGGTCAGACGGTTTTGGGGAATCGATTACCGCACAGAGTTGTCAGCCGAGCGACAAAGGCAAATGCTCGACACCTATCTGCACGATTTCGGTGAGGAGTACCTTGTCCCCGATCCGGATAACAACGAACACGACTGTTTTCTCACGATCCAGTTCTTGGCGGAGGACCTTCCTGCGGTCGGCCATGCTTTGTACTTCCTCCGAGATGAACCTGCGCACGAGACTCCCGATCCCAGAGACGTGCATGAAGTTCTGCTCGGCGCCGACGGCAACACGCTCGAGAATGAGTTCCTGTCGGTCCGTCTCAATGAAGACGGAACCTTTGATTTGTATGACAAGAAAGCCGGACACGAATACGCCGGGCTGAATCGACTCGAAGACACCGAAGACATTGGTGACGAATACGACTATTCGCCGTGCATCAATTCAGAGACCGTTACATCTGAGGGGTGCTCCGGGTTCGTCAGTGTACTGGAGAACACGGGCTTGCGTGGCAGGCTGAAAGCAGAATTCACCCTGTCATTGCCAGAATCTATCGCCAGTGGGCGGGCCAAACGCTCGGACAGAATGGTCGATTGTCGAGCGTCGACGACACTCACGCTGGATTCCCACTCGCCTCTCGTCGACGTCGAGCTGGAATTCGACAATAGAGCCAAGGACCACCGACTCCGTGCCGAATTCCCCACGCCGATCGTCGACGACACCCTAGTGTCAGACGGGCATTTCTACATCAACCATCGTCCGATGGGCCTGCCGGATGGGAAGGACTGGAAACAAGCTCCGTCGGGGACCTTCCCCCAACAGGACTTCTCACTTGTCCAGGACGGTACGAGTGGGTTGGCTGTTCTCAACAGGGGACTTCCAGAAATCGCAGCCACGAGAGACGCAGGCGGATGTGTCAAGATGTCGCTAACGCTTCTTCGGTCGGTGGGGTGGTTGTCGAGGGATGACTTCGAGACGCGGAGCTGTTCTAACGCCGGGCCAACGCTCTTCACACCGGATGCACAGTGTCTGGGGGAGAATGTTTTTCGGTACGCAGTGGTGCCGTATTCGGGGAGTTATTTCGATGCGGGCATCAAGCGCATCAGTCAATCTTATAGAACACCGACCGTGTCCATACAGGGAGTAGCTGACGCCAGCATCTCGGGCGGCCGAAGCTTGGTCGAACACCAGTCAATGCACACATGCGTCTCGGCGGTGAAGCGGCATGAAGAACGTGGTACGCTTGTCGTCCGACTTTACAACATCTGCGGAGAACGCGCGAACGACTCGCTCGAATTCGGCCTGAACGTAGCCTCCGCTTGGCGCACGGACATCTTGGAGGAGCGCGTCGAAGAGATTGAGGTCACCTCAGGTCGACACGTTAGCGTCGATCTGGGCCCTCACGAAATCATGACGCTCGAGATTGAATTCGCGCGCAGGTAAACGCGGTTCTCAATCTTGCTGAGACGAAAAGGCTCCGCCTACACGTCGCACCGCGTCGATGACCATCCCCACGGTGTAGGAGTCGTACTTGATCGGGTTGTCGTATCCGGTATCTGGCCCGTAAACTGCCAGCAAAGGAATACCCACCCACTCCAACTCGGCGAGTTTCGCCTTGCCGGGTGGGTTATCGCCTGTCAGATCGATGCGCATCGGTGTCACGCCAGGGCCATTCAGCACCTCCACGACATCTTCCCTGAACAAAACACCATGCTCGAGAGCCTTGCAGTTCAGACACCATTCTGCGGTGAAGTCCAACACGATCACTTCACCACGTCGTACTGAGCTTTCGAACCTGTCAGGCGTGTAGTAGGTCCAATCGATCGGTCCCGCACTGCTGAAGCCGGCGGTCATCAAGATGCACAATGCCGAGAAGCCTGCCGCGATGATTCCAACGGCGGTCCGTCTGGAGGGGGACCTCGTGATCCCAAACGTCCGAATCGTTGCCCAAACAAATGCGGCAACAACGAACCCACATATGATCCACCAGTATGCACGACTCGGTGGGTCTGGTACCTGTTGACTCCAGGCTGCGATAGAAGTACCGAGAAAAAATGAGGCAACCGCGAACATCAACAAACCCATCACTTGTTTGACCAGTACGCTCGCGGGGCCGGTTTTCGGCATCTTCTTCACCCAGCCCGGCCGCGCGCTCAGCAGTAGGTACGGTAGAGCCATCCCGGCGCCAATTGCGGCAAAGGTCGAAAGGGTGGTTGCGGGGGCCTGGGTTGCTGCCCACGCCGACGCTCCCGCCATAAACGGCGCCGTACAAGGGGTAGAAAGAATCGCCGTTAAGATTCCGAAGCCAAAAGAACCCGGAAGCGAATCTTGGCCGGGATTGAGCTTGTACACGACTTGGGGCAACCTGAAATCGAACATGCCCATCATGCCGCCCGCCATAACGGCCACGACTATGCCGACCAGTGGAGCAAACCAACTCGTCTGGAAAAGGCTGGAGATGGCACCAAATCCTGAGATGAATGCTATTGCTCCGCCGAGCCCGATCCAAAATGCAACTACGCCCAATGTCATGGAGATACCGAGCATCAACGATCGGGAGGCGTCGTCTGAAGCCTGACTGATTCCGATGATCTTCATGGGAATCACGGGAAGAACGCAGGGCGTGAAGTTCAACACCAATCCGCCGACTGCCGCAACCAATAACAGCAACACCATGCCCAGGGGCCCATGTGGGTTGAAGGTGAACTGCCATCCGAAGACGTTCATGGAAATTGGCTGCAGTTGGGCTCCTGCAGTGCCGTACCCCTCGAGTCCGAATCCGGCGAACAGCTCAGGCTCGTTCAGTTCGACCGCAATTTCTGCATCGGCGGCGACTACGGTGATTGGAACGCTGAGAGCAACCGTCTGGGGCGGATAACAGAGCCGGTCGTCGCAAGCCTGGTATCCTGCACTCAACTCCAGTGAGAACTCGCCGAGTTGTTGAGTCGGTGGAAGGTCGATTGGTACATAGGCAGTTGCCCTGTCCACGAACGACAGCAGCTGGATCGGTGTGCCGGTGTAGTTGACTTCGACCGCTTCGGGTGCCGGCCACTGAATCGGGCGTACCTCGGCGTCGTCAGGAACCGACAGTACCTCGAGCGTGGTGGGGATGGGTGTGAACGCACCCAGCTCTGGAGGAATGACCGGCTGGTTTGGCCACGAATGGAAGCCGCTCTTGTGCTCGTACACGACCGCAATCACGATTTGATCGCCAGGTCGAAGCGTGGGTTTGGCGGCAACTGCTCGGACCTCTACCGCATCCATCCCACGTTGCAGCTGAGCTGACGCAGTCGTCGGAAACGCCAGCACGCCGATGGCAGCAACAAGCACGAACGCCGCGAATGGGACAGCGCCACCGGTCCGCCGGGAGACGTGCCTCACTTCTCTAGTTGCCTTCTTCGTATTGCTGAGCAAGGACCCTAAGCAGCAACTCGCCTCGAACATCCTCGTCAACACCGACGATCGTGTGGTCGCCGTCGACCAGGATGGCTTTCGGGACGCCAAAAAGCTCGAATAGTTCAGCGGCCTCGGAATCTAGTGGTTCGAATGCGTGGAGCCACGGCATCGGCCACTCAGTTTCTCTGAGCTGCTCTATATGTTCCCGGTTGTCGCCCATGGCGACACTCAGAATCTCGAATCCGCGTTCACTATATGCCTCGTAGGCCTCGTGTAGGTTTGGCAGCTCCGCCACGCACGGCAGACACCAAGTAGCCCAGAAATCGATCAAGTAGGTCTTTCCTGACAGGTAATCGCGTGAGTAGGCGATTTCCGGGTTTTCCATTGATGTGAGCACAAAATCGGGAAGCTCAGCCCCTACGACGATTTTCGAAGGTCGAATATCAGCTTCAGCCGACGCGCCGGTATCCTGCTCGGACCGACTCTCGCAGGCTGACACACAAACGACGCACATCGCGTATATGACAGTAGACACACCGCGTATTTTCATGTTGTTTGGTCCGTGTGAAAGGTGAATCCGCAGGTTGCAGCGACAGTCATGTCCGCAGTAACCTACGTTGACACTGCAAAGTAGGTGCGACTGGTCCGGCAGCCAAGCGGCAACAGCTGCCCCCGCAAACCTGGAAATCCCTCTAGGAGGTACAGATGAGAACTTCTCGCTTGGTGATGTCGGCAAGCCTCGTGTCGCTGGTCGTAGCTTGCACCCCGGGTGAACTGCCGCCCCACTTGGATGGTGAGGATATCCGGGAAATGCTGATCAACGGGTTCGAGCAGTACAAGGCACACGACCTTGAGATAGCGGCCGCCATCCCTGATACCGCGCTACGATGGGCACCATTTGATGAGGTCCGAGGTTTTTCCGAGCAAGTCGAACACTACGCCAACAATCTCTGGCTCGGTCAGTTCGCTCTGGGGCAAGAACCGCAGAGTGTGGGTGACACAGCACAGTATCTCAATGACAACGCCGCGCTCGGGGAAGCCGTAACTCAGTGGTACGATATGGTGATCGCCGATCTACGGACCATCCCGGCGGAAGACTTTTTCACCGAAGTTGACTTTTTCAGTGGCCAGCGAATGCAGAAGTGGCAAGTCTATTCGTTCGGATTGCAGCACGCGCTTTGGACACGCGGCGGGCTCATTCCTTATTTCCGGGCGCACGGCGTGCCGGTGCCAGCGTTTAGGGCCTACTAGGTTTAGGCCATGCCTCCAGAAATCTGGCTGTACTCATTGGGACGCTTAGCGGCATTAGTGAGTGTGGGGGTATTCACGGTTCTGGGCATGAGTATGTGGTACAAACATCGTGAATCGCGATCCAATCAGATTGGCGCCGACGAATTCGAGCGGCTCACCGAGGCCGTGGAGAGCTTGCACGAACAAACGGCCATTCTGAGAGATGAGTTTCAGGATTTGCATGAACGCGTCGACTTCGCAGAGCGCGTGCTGTCGCAGGGCAGGCAAGATCGCCGTTTGAGCGAACTGGCTGACACGCCAGTTTGAGCCAAATTCGCGGCCCGGGGGAGTTCGCTTTTCCCGGGCTGCCGGTGTACAATAATGAATATTGCGCTGTCGGCTTAATGTTCGGGTAGCGCACAAGGCATTCCTTCTCAACCATCATTCATTCAAAAGCAGTGACTCACGAATCCTATTTGGGAATACTCGATGTACTCGAGAACGGCGCGGGCTTTGTTCGGCGTCGAGAAGTTGGGTATCTGCCCCATCGTGGCGACATATATGTGGGCAAGAACCTCATTCAGAAGTTTGGCCTGCGAAAAGGTGACGAAATCGCCGGTGATGTAGGGAAGCCGGGACGGCGTGGCAAGAACAAGAGGGTCACCCACCTGCTGGAAGTAAATGGTGTACCGCCGGAATCGGTCATGCGCCGCCCGCAGTTCCACAACCTTCGCGTGTTACACCCTGACGAGCAACTCAAACTGGAGTGCGAGTTGGTGCGGCGGGGTCAGAAGGACTATACGAACCGCATCATCGACCTGTTTTGCCCGTTCGGTAAGGGGCAGCGTACTCTGATCGTCGCTCCAGCAAAAGCAGGTAAAACGATGGTTTTACAGGCCGTGGCCCAAGGCGTTGTGACCAACTACCCGGATTGTCTCGTGATGATCCTCCTGGTCGACGAACGGCCGGAAGAAGTCACTGAAATGGAGAATTGCGGATTTGGCGAAGTGGTAGCGTCGAGCTTCGATCATCCGCCGGACCGCCACGTAGCGGTTGTCGAGATGACTCTCGAACGTGCGCGTCGAAAGGTCGAACAGGGGCAAGACGTCGTCATCATCCTGGATTCAATCACCCGCCTGGCCCGGACATACAACACTGTGGAAGAGGGAAGTGGCAGGACTCTCACAGGAGGGTTGGATGCCACGTCTCTCGACAAACCGAAGAAGTTTCTAGGCTCTGCTCGCAAGATCGATCCGGCTCAGGGCGGCGGGTCGCTTACAATCATTGGCACAGCGCTTGTGGACACCGGCTCCCGCATGGACCAGGTGATCTTCGAGGAATTCAAGGGCACCGGCAACAGCGAGCTGGTGCTGAGCCGGGAGCTTGCCGATAGGCGCATCTTTCCAGCATTCGACCTCCCGGGAAGTGGCACGAGGCGGGAGGAACTCCTGTTGTCGGAGGGTGCTATGCGTGTATCTGGTGCCTTGCGGCGGGGCCTTGGGGAGGTCTCTGAGGTGGACGCGATGAATACGGTCCTGGGGTACATGCAGGATACGGATACCAACGAAGATCTCGAAAAGCTCTTCTGAACGCGTAGTTCTCCACAAACTGACCGATTTCACAACCGGCCTAAGGGCTGCAAACGCAGCCCGTAGAATGCTTTTCAGCGCTCAGTCGACTGCGACTGCGCTCCGATTGCGTGCTGCCCGTCCAAGACGCTCGTGGACAATACCGGGTTGTCACAGACACCGGAGGATATAGCGTAAGTTATTGGAATAAAAGGAGTTATGCGTGATTCACGCGTTTCTCCGCGTAATACTCACCTCGTCTCCCCCCAAACAACTTAGAACCGGCCGTCTGTTGAATACTGGTGTGTATCAGCAATGTCGCTTTTCCACATATCGTTGTGGAAACGGCATGAGTAGAAAACGAGTCGTGAGTACCTCTTTCCAGGGCCCTAATTATCTGATGCCAGGGCCATTAGAACTGTTTAGCCAAACTGACGCTGTCAATAAAATGTGTTTTATGTGTTTCTGTCTGTTACATGCGAAGGAAAGGACGTGAATTCGAAATTGAATACTTGACCAAAGCGGTACCTGTCGGTATTCTATTTTTAATGCTAAACCTGGTTATTTGGGTTTATGGATGTGAACTTCATGTGAAGGAGCCGTGATCGATGGGTGATCCCGACCCTCAAGATGTACGCCGCGCAGCGAAGATCTTCAAAGCACTCTCACACCCGCAGAGGCTGAGGATCGTGTGCAGGTTGACGGAGCAGGGTGTGACTACAGAGAAAGAACTCGTTGAAGAGTTCGGTTTGCCGCAATCGACGGTGAACCGACATCTGTCGTTGCTCAAGGAGTGTGGTGTCGTTGCTGCGACCAGAGACGGAACGAGGGTGTTGGTCGAACTCGCCGGACCAATGGCCAACCAGCTGATGAACGCGGTGTGCCAGTGGGTGCACCCGGAAACTGGGGAGCAGTTCTCGGGAGATCTCACGGTTGATCTCGACCAACCAGCCCAGCTGCCATGACAACCTCAGGAGAGACTATGAAACGCGTCGTAATACTCGGAGCAGGTACTGGTGGTACGATCATGGCCAACCGGATCTGGTCGCAACACAAGAAGGAAGTTGCGGCAGGCGAGATGAGCGTCACGGTGGTCGATCAAGACAACCGCCACATATACCAACCGGGGCTGTTGTTCATCCCCTTCGATATGTACACACCCAAAGACACGATCAAGCAGCGCAAGCCGTTTTTGCCAAAGGCTACCAACTTCGTCGTTGGGGAGATCGACCGGGTGGAAGCGGAGGAAGACAAAGTCTACCTCAGCAACGGGATGATCCTCGACTACGACATGCTGATCATCGCTACTGGTGCGAGGCTCGCACCGGAGGAGACCGAGGGTTTGATGGGGCCGGGCTGGGGCGAGAAGATGTTCGAATTCTACACGGAGGAGGGGGCCGAGGCGTTGGCTCCTGCGATGCGCGAGTTCAAACGCGGTCACCTCGTAGTCAACATCACCGACATGCCGATCAAGTGTCCTATCGCTCCGCTCGAGTTCGTGTTCTTGGCCGACTGGTATTTCCGAAAGCGTGGAGTCCGAGATGCCATCAAGATCTCGCTCGTGACACCTCTCGATGCCGCCTTTACCCGGCCTCTCGCTGCGCACGCGTTCGGGAACCTGCTCAAAGAGAAGAACATCGAGATCGTCACGGAGTTCAATACCGGAGAGGTGGACGGAGAGGCAGGACAGATCATCTCCTGGGACGACCGCACCGTCGATTTCGATTTACTCGTGAACGTTCCGCTTCATATGGGCGCAGAGTTCGTGGATCGGTCGCCGGGATTGGGTGACGACATGGGATGGGTCCTCACCGACCCGAACACACTCCAGGCGGAGGTCAAAGACAACATCTTCGTGTTGGGCGATGCCACCAACGTAGCCACTTCGAAGGCTGGTTCTGTCGCTCATTTCCAGGGTGAGGTTTTGGCGGAAAACGTCGAACATTTCCTCGCCGGCCGGAAGCTCAACCCAGAGTTCGACGGCCACGCAAACTGCTTCATTGAGACCGGCTTCAACAAAGCCGTGCTCATCGATTTCAACTACGACATCGAGCCATTGCCGGGGCGGTTTCCGTTCGCGGCTGTTGGCCCACTCTCCTTGCTCAAGGAGACCCGCATGAATCACATCGGCAAGATGGCGTTCAAGTGGGTCTACTGGAACATGCTACTTCCAGGCAGGGACCTCCCGGGCGTGACGACGCAGATGACTCTGCGCGGCAAGCGCGAGTGGGTGAAGGGCATCGGTACACAGACGGTTGACGCATAAAAGGGGGTAACAATGGCAACGGCAACGATAGCTGGAAAAGACGTTGAAGTAGACAAAGAGGGGTTCATGCAGAATCCCGACGATTGGAACAAAGAAATCGCTTCTGAGATCGCAAGTCAGGCTGGAATTGCCGAGCTGACCGATCGCCATTGGAAAGTGATCGAATTCATGCGCACTCGTGTCGCAGAGACCGGCGCAGCTCCCTCGATAAGGTCGCTTGGCAAGCAGTCAGGTGTTCCCATCAAAGAGCTGTACCAGCTATTCCCGAAGGGACCCGCGAAGTTGGCCGCGAAGATCGGCGGCATCCCGAAGCCCCGCGGCTGCATCTAAGCCGTCGAAACAGGAAAGGACCAGTCCAATGACAGAAGCGACTTTGACGGAACGGCAGGTCTCCGAACAGTCCGAGCAGGAAGCCATCAGAAAGGTCTCGATCATCATCTCCAAGGGGTCTCTCGAGGGGATATATCCCGGTCTCATCATGGCGAACGGCGCCCGGATGGAAGGGATCGAGGCAAACGTGTTCTTCACGTTTTTCGGGATGGATGCTATACACAAGAAGCGCAACAAGAACATCAAGGTAGCGACCGTTGGCAACCCCGGCCTCCACATGCCGACGCTACTAGGTGCCATTCCCGGAATGTCCGCGTTCGTGAGCAGCCAGATGGGCAAGTCGATGGAGAAGCTGGACATCCCTCCGATTCCAGAATTTCTGGAAATGATCTCAGATTCTGGCGGAAAAATCTACGCGTGTCTGGCCACGGTCGAGATGTTCGGGTTCACGAAGGACGACTTCATCCCTCAGGTGGATGACATCATCACCGTCGGAGAATTCTATGAGATGGCAGCAGGCAGTCAGATCATCTTCACCTGATCTGAACAGCTGCGGAGTGAAATGGCTGCGCGAACGCAGATCGTGAATTGGTGCTATGCGCGGTCGGCCGCGATGGTCGGCTGCTCTACGTTGAGAGGTACGATATGTTGATCCGTTCTTTGCCGATCCTTGCGTCAGTGGTGTTCTTGCCGCTAGCACCGGTCGGGTATATAAACGACCAACCGGCCCGCAATTGGGGAGCTTTACCAGATGAAGAGTTCGGTGTATATGTAACCCTCGCCGAAGGCCTGAGTGCCGAGTTCGATTCTGTTGTCGACGCGCTGACTACGGCGATCGATGCGGCCGGTTGGAAACTCCTAGCACAGTATGAGAGCGGTGTTGACCGAGATGACTGTTCCTATCGGTCCGTGGTGCTTGCTTTGAACTCGAGCGAATATGCCTCGAGCGTTCTTCGCATGGGTGCCCACGCTGCATTCGCTCTCCCCATAAGGCTCGCGGTTTATCAAGACGAGAACGGGATTCATGTTGCGGCTGCGAACCCCCAATCGCTCAATCGCACTATCATCTCGGAAGATGGCTTTGTGGCACAGTCGGCTGAAGCAGTCGGCCAGCTGCGTGCAATCGTCGCCGAGGCGTTCCCCAATAACGGCAGCGACAGGCAATACGGGCAGGTCCGTGACCGCGGGCGAATCGCCAGGACAATGGGCTTGATCGCGGGTGGCGCGTTCACCGACAAGATCGAAACCGTGACGCGAGTCCGCCCCGAAGATGGCGAAGGCCTTTCGGATGTCGCACACCGCATCTACGAAGCGCTCGGCGATGTGGGTGGCTCTTGGGATTGGGACATCCGCCCCGTCTTTTTGCTCGACATGTCCGATCAGGGTGCTGCGGTGATAGGTGTGACTGGCGAACCTATGGAAGCCAAGGCATTTCAAATCGTTGGTAGCGGCGGCAACTCTGCGCGCAACGATCTCGCTTGTCCGGGGATCGATCACGCTGCCGCATTCCCCATTGAACTGGTATTGGTCGAAGAAGAGGGCCGCGTCGTAGTGAAGATCATCGACGCGATGTTCCGCATGAAGATGTATTTCGAAGACGCGGGCAAGGTGAAGTTCGCGGCAAACATGCTCATGCCAGGCTCAATTGAAGATGAGGTTCGCGACAAGATAGAAGAAAGCCTGTACTAACCCCGAACTGCGAGTTCGGGACACGAAAAGGAAAGGTCAACAATGCGAATGAAAGCGGTATCGTCTATTCTGCTGATCGGAGGCTTGCTGGTTCTGGCCCCGACTTCAGCGCGTGCGACGGACGGCCATTTCCTCCATGGAGTGGGAGCGGTCAACTCCGCCATGGGTGGAGCGGGCATCGCTGCTCCAATGAGCCTCCTTGGCACGTTTTATCTCAATCCAGCGGGCCTGATGGCGTTTGATGGCACTCGCGTGGAGTTTGGCTTCGAGATGTTCAAGCCCGATCGTACGATCTCGAGCGACGCCGGTATGGGCTTGGGCTCAACCCGCAGCAAGAGCGAGTTTGTTCCGATCCCGGCGATGGGGTGGAGCACCAAGTTCGCGGATAACAAGGTTGCTGTCGGTGTTGGCGCGCTGGCAATTGGCGGGTTTGGCGTCGACTACCCCGTCTCCACAACCAATACCATCCTCGCACCTCGGCAAATGGGTGGGTTTGGGCAGGTCTATTCCAACTACGGCTTGATGAAGATCACTCCGGCTATAGCCTTTGAGGCGACCGAGCAGCTGTGGCTGGGCTTTGCCGCGAACATCGACTATGCGTCTCTGGCTGTCGATCCTATGCCTATTGGAGCTCCGGCGGCTGATCCAGGTCCAGACGGTGTCCCGATGACCATGGATGACCGGGCTATCTATTCGAGCGCTGCAGCTGGTGACGGTGCATTTGGGTTCGGCTTCCAGGCCGGGGCCATCTTCCGCCCCAACGATCTCGTTGCGATCGGCGCTTCATTCAACAGCGCACAGTATTTCAGCGATTTCGAGTTCAATACCACCTACGACAACCCTTACCTACCTGATGGTACGCCTACGTCGTTTGGCATGCCGCGCACGATCAATTTCAACATGGATGTGCCGATGATGGTTGGTGCCGGTATGTCATTGAAACCGATGCCACAGCTGCTACTAGCCAGCGACTTCCGCTACATGTTCTACGAGCAGACCGATGGTTTCAAGATTCCCGACGGTCAGGGCGTGTTCAATGCTGACGGCTCGGTCTCAGGTTTTGGTTGGGAAAACATATACTCACTGCATTTCGGCGGTGATTTCCGCGCGACTGACATGATCAGTCTGCGAGCGGGTTACAACTTCTCACAGAATCCCATTCCCGACAGTCTCGCAATGATCAATGCGCCCGCACCGGGAATCGTGCAGCACCATGCGACCTTCGGCCTGGGTGTGAGGCCTACTCGCCGTATCGAGATCAGTGCCGCGTACTATCACGCGTTTGAAAACAAGGGCGCTGGCACGTTCATCACTCCGATGGGCGCGATGCCGGGCACCACAGTCGAGAACAAGATGTTCGAGAACTCTCTTCTCATTCAGTTCTCGTTTGCCACACGGGGATCGATGTAGGATTTGACGGTCGGGTACTTTGAGCTGAAAAGCCCTCGGCTAGATGCCGAGGGCTTTTTCAAAAGTACATGGTTGCAGATCAGCGCTCGTTCTCGAAAAGTTCCTGTCTGAGTCTGGCGAGCGCGCTCGCTTCCACTGTGAACGCGGCATCAAACGTGGAACCCGGAATTCCGCTAGCGGTTGCAGCAGCGAGGAATGTCGAACGATACTCGTCAGCCATTCGGTTCGGTGCGTTTTCCAGGAGCTCGGCTCCGCAGCGTACTGACAGCCTTCCGCTCAGGCGCTCCGCCTCTACTCTGTCACGCGAGCGGCCGAGTGCTTCAACCACCCCACTGGCTACGGGGTAGCAGAGTTCTTTCACCAGCAGAGCTGCGATACCCAAACCTCTATCGTTTTGTGCGAGGGAAACCGCAAAAACATTGTCAGCGGAACTCGCGGGATTTCCGGAGAAGACTCGTCCCTCGGGCCCCAGCGCGTCCGACACCAACACTGTACCACCAGTGATCTGGCGTGTGTCGAGGAATCCAGCGATTGCCGGTGCCACCCGTCTATTCCAATCCTGCGATGCCTGGGAAAGAGCCGCGTTTCGCTCAGCCAAGGATTCGCTCAAGTAATCTCGTAAGAAGACATTCCATTCTTCCTCGAGAGCATTGGCGAATTCTCCCAGCACTCTTTTCTGATCGCGATTCCTGAGTACTGAGGCCACGACGCTGGATGCGAATGCGGCGCCCTCGTCTGCTGATCGTGTACCACGTCCGCTCGCGACCTCCGAGAGCACTTGAATCACGGTGGTGGGATCGACGAAACCGAAATAGAGAGGCAGAAAGTGGAGAAGCTCGAACGTGCTGTCGCTCTCGAATGCCGCTCGAAACATGCGGGATTGTCTGTCCAGCGCTGTGGGGTAAACGCCCATTTCTTCTTTTGCCGCTCTAACTCGATCGGCGTAACGACGGTTGTAGAGGGGCAGGGAAGAGAATCCCTGAAAATCCACGATCGCGAGCCCGTGGAAAAGCAGGTCTGCGCTTTCGACGGTCCGGAACGACCAATCCTGGTCAGTTGCCTGTGCAGACAGATCGACGCCGCTGCACATGATGCATGCGGCGACCAAGGAGGTTGTTGCGAGTGGAGAATTTCGCTTGGGCATATTTTGTTCTTCAAGGTTTAATCAGAGGGTAGCTCATTACATGCGGAACATCCGATTCGTCGGACCACCAACCCAGCACGTAGTCTTTGCCGATCTCTGTGATTCTGAATTGTGTGGGAACGATGACCTCACCAAGAAGTCGACCGCCCTCATCGAATACACTCCAAACGGGGACGTGATCCCCGGGCGGCCTGTATTCCAAAACCCATAGGTTCCCTTCTGCATCTACTATCATCGGCGTACCGACTCTCCAACCGCGCTCGTCACGGTCTTCGGGATCAAAGGCGGGGAATACAGCCGGAAGAGGGGATTCTTCGAGTGTCTGGATGAAGTACTTGATCTCCGGGTTGTCGAGTCTGCCTGCGTGAATCTCGCGCCAACGCGCAACCAGTTGATCTCGATGTTCCTCGGTGATGCGTCCCGGCACTTGGTGTTTTCGGATGATTCGAAATAGGTCGCCTTCGCTGTCGTACGCCAAAACCTCGTAGCTGTCCGTGGTCGCGACGTATGTGACGTCGCTTCCCGTTGCCCACACCATCCGGGGTGAGAAGGCGACATCCGCTGGCCCACGAATGCTCCTCTCTCCTATCGAGCGCGTTTGAACGTCTCTCACAACGTCAGGGAATGTTCCATAGGTGCCAACGAGGCTGCCGTCCGTGCTGAATTGAAGCAGTCGCACACTGTCTCGAATGATCCCGCCAGGCAAGTCCGGTCCCCTGGCCCGATCTCTGAGACTCGCGAGTAGGGAACCATCGTAGAGGATTCCGGTGACGGACGGATAAAACGCTCTTGTCTCCATTGCGGCGTACGTTTCCTCACTGCCCGGTTCGAGTCTAACGCTTCTCACAAAGGTTCCATACGGACCGAACACCGTCAGGCGACGCTGCGTCTGGTCAAAGACGATTACGGAATCGTGGAAAACACCCATCCAGGATATGCGTTGAAACTCGCCGGGACCGCCGCCACGACCGCCGGCGTCAATCTTGTGGCTTCCGTGACTGTCGTAATACCTGACCTGCAGCGAGCCGGTGTTGCCGACTACGTAATCCCCGCTGGTGAGCCGAATCGCGAAATACGGCCAATGAAGCTCGTAGGCGCGATCCCCTTCTTGAATACCGATGTCCGCCTCGGGACTATCACCGAGCCGCCAAGCATCCTCCGGTTCCCAGGCTGGGGTTGTGCTCTCTACGATCTCTATGCCGGCGCTGTCCTGTGTGCTGGTGGGTGTGAGCTGGGGAGGAGGCGATTCACACCCGCTTAACAGGAAGACCACAACCAGCGCCGCAAGTGGAAATGACTTGGTCAAACTGTCTCCGAGTCGTTGTTTTCGAATAGGGGCTAGCTGAACGCTAACCACTGAACCTACCGCCCGCGACCACCAACATGCGTCTTGCGACGCTGAGCCCGTAGCGTAGAATACGCCTATCCGATATACACTCCTGAAAACTGAAAACAGATCTTTCACGGAGGATCTTCCAGATGCTAGCGTGCACGCGATCTCTCTCGCAGTGGTCGTCCTCTCTCGCGACGATTGTTTTGATATTCGCTGCTCCTGCCAGCGCCCAAACCGACCTCGCCTCCCTCGTCTCCGGTCTCGAGTATCGCGAGATCGGTCCGGCGGTAATGGGAGGACGGATATCGGACCTGGCGGTAGTCGAATCCAAACCTCAGATCTTCTACGTTGGCACGGGCAGTGGCGGACTCTGGAAGACTGAAAACCACGGTGATAGTTGGACTCCGTTGTTCGACGATCAGCCGACGGCGTCCATTGGTGATGTGACGCTTGCTCCGTCGAATCCCAATGTCGTGTGGGTTGGTACCGGGGAACCGCAGAATCGACAAAGCTCACCCTGGGGTGCGGGTGTCTTCAGGTCCACAGACGCGGGTCGCTCATGGAGCTTCCTCGGCCTCGAGGAGACTCGGCACATAGCGCGCATCGTCGTGCACCCACACAATCCCGATGTGGCATATGTGGCCGCGGTTGGACACCTCTGGGGCCCCAACGAAGAACGGGGCGTATATCGGACGCTCGACGGGGGAGCCACGTGGGACAAGGTGCTCTACCTCGATGCGCACACGGGAGCCATTGATCTCGCTATGGATCCCGGCGATCCGAAAACTCTGTTTGCAGCGATGTATCAGCGGCAACGTACAGGGTTCGGCTTCAACGGTGGAGGGCCTGGAAGTGGCATCTACCGCACTCTCGACGGTGGGGACACGTGGACGGAATTGACGGACGGGCTACCCGAGGGAGACAAAGGGCGTATAGGTCTCGATATATACCGCCAGGACGGCAATATGGTTTACGCTGTGATCGAGGCCGACAAGCGCAATCCGACGAGAGGATTCAGATTTGGCGGTCCTCAGGGGCCACGCCAGAGCGGTCTCTTTCGCTCGCTGGATCGCGGCGATACATGGGAAAAGATGAGCAACACAAATCCACGTCCCATGTACTACAGCCAGGTCCGGATCGATCCGAGTAACCCCGAGCGCATCTATGTTCTCGGAACGCAGCTCGCTGTCTCGGACGACGCTGGCAAAACATTCAGAAACGACGGTGCACCTCAGATCCACGTCGACCATCACGCGATGTGGATAGACCCCGACGATCCGGATCACCTCCTTTTGGGCACTGATGGTGGAGTAGCCGGTTCATTTGACGGCTCCAAGACCTGGCGCGAGTACGACAACCTGGCAATCGGACAGTTCTATCAGATCAATGTCGACATGCGCGATCCGTACTACGTATGCGGCGGATTGCAGGACAACAGCTCGTGGTGCGCACCCCACAACACGCTCTCGATGTACGGGATCAGAAACAACGACTGGTACGACGTATCTGGTGGCGACGGGTTCTTCAACGTAATAGACCCTACCAACCCGATGATCATGTATTCCGAATCGCAGGGTGGCTACATATCGCGCGTCGACGTCACCACTGGTGAGGGGATGCGAATCAGGCCTGTTGCGAGGCCATTGCCTGGTGAGGAGGAGGCCGACGAGGAAAGGTCATTCCGCTTCAATTGGTGCACGCCAATCGTGATCTCGGAGCACGATCCGGCGACGATTTACACTGGCGCCAACGTACTGCTGAGAACGACCGATCGTGGAGTCTCCTGGGAGGAAATCAGCCCCGATCTCACCCGCCAGATCGATCGCAAAGAGCTCGAGATAATGGGCGTGATCGGCTCGGAACCAATGCTGTCGCCTAACGACGGTATCTCGACCTACGGTAACATCACTGCGATCGGCGAGTCACCGCTCAACGCTGGCCTCATATACGTCGGGACTGACGACGGCAACATTCAACAGACGCGTGACGGCGGCGCAACGTGGACAGATCTCACTGCCAACATCAGGGATTTGCCCGAGCGCACGTACGTGAGTCGAGTGGTTGCTTCACGTCATGTTGAAGGCAGGGTGTATGCGTCATTCGACGGGCATCGCAACGACGATTACGCACCTTATGTATACGTGAGTGAGAATTACGGCGAGCGATGGGAACCGATCGTGAGCGGTTTACCGCACGGTTGGTCAGTGAATGTGGTTGTCGAGCATCAGCGCTCCCCAAACCTGCTATTCGTTGGAAACGAGATCGGTGTCTACTTCTCGATTGACAGAGGTGAGAGCTGGGTCCGACTGAAGAACAACCTGCCGACCGTGCCGGTTGACGACATCGTGGTTCACCCTAGAGACAATGATCTGGTTGTGGGAACACACGGACGCTCAGCATGGATCCTCGCCGACGTCACGCCGCTCGAAGAGCTGGCGAGTGTGCACGGTGCCGCGGCCGCGCATGTGTTCCCAGTGCAGGATGCGACCAACTATTCGATTCGTGGTGGATGGCCATTCCCGGGGGTTGAGTATGCGGCCGAGAATCCGTCTTTTGGGGCGTTGGTGAGGTACTACTTGGCGAGTGATGCTGGAGAAGAGGGAGAAGAGGGAGAGGGCACACGTGGACGTGCTCAGCGTGGCGTGTCCGGTGACGAGGAGCCGACGGTGAAGCTCACCATAGTCGACGGCGAGGGAGACACTGTTCGAGAACTCGAGGGACCAGGAAAGGCTGGCGTCAACGAAGTGGTCTGGGACCTTCGCATGGGCATGCTCGGAGACGCGCCGCAGGGGCAAGGTGGATTTCGCGGTGCGCCAAGGGCGCCCAAAGTGCTGCCCGGCACCTATACGGTACAGCTCGAGGTTGCAGGTGAAACGAGTACTGCCGATATCGGTGTGCTTAGCGACCCGCGTATACGGATATCTCGTGCAGACCTCCAGGCACGGCAGGACGCTTTGCTGAGTATGTACGAGTTGAACAAGTCGCTCAGAGAGGCTAACAGGGCGCTGGGAGAGCTCAGCGGCAAGGTCTCCGACGTGCAGGAGTTGCTTGGAGGAACCGAGGATGCGCCGGATGAGCTTGTCGAAGCTGCTGAGACGCTCAAGAACGACCTCGACAGCCTTCAGCAAGATCTAGGTCAGGCCGGCGGCAACGCCAGGGTGTCGGGCGCGATCGAAGGATCAACCACCCGACCTACGGGCGATCAGTTGTGGCAGATGGAGCAGGCGTGGGATGAGGTCCCCGAGCTAATCGAGCAGCTCAACGACATGATCACCCATCGTCTGCCTGCGCTGTACGATCACCTGAACGAACATGGGATCAGGCCGGATCCGGGGGAGGCGGTTGTTGTGCCGAGGAGGCCGGGGAGGTAAGGCGAAAGGCAGAGACGCAGGCGAATAGGGCTGCATAGGCGGCATGGCGTTGTGTTCGTGCGTCATGCCGCATATGCCGCGATTGGTGATCGATGTTGGGTCTGATTGGCCGCTGAATTGCGCAGAACAACGCAGATTTGACGCGGATCACTATTCTGTTGGGTGGGGCGGGGAACCCTCAGCGTTCCTCCGCGTCCTTCCGCAGCCAAATCAACAACGGGGCTCAGACTATTCTAGAGTTTGGTAATCCACTTTCAAAGTTCCTCGAGCACCAGGGCTTCATGGTGCTGGACGGTGGCCTCGCCACCGAACTAGAAGCCCGCGGCTGCGATATCGTTGATCCGCTTTGGTCGGGAAAGGTGTTGCTGGAAGATCCTGGCCTGATACGATCGGTCCATCTTGCCTATTTGGCTGCGGGTGCAGATTGCGTGATGTCTGCGAGTTATCAAGCGACTATCGAAGGGTTCGAAAGAAGAGGACTTAGCAAGATTGATGCAGCGGAGATGATCCGTGCATCAGTGCGCCTAGCCGTTGAGGCCAGAGACGAATTTTGGGAAGATCGAGAAAACCGCGAAGGTCGGCTGCGCCCGCTGGTTGCGGCTAGCGTCGGACCCTTCGGTGCGTTCCTGGCCGACGGTTCCGAGTACAAAGGACGCTACGGGAAGTCGGTCGAGGAATTGGTTGAATTCCACCGCGAGCGTTGGCACCTACTGTCGGAGAACGGCTCGGACCTTTTCGCATGCGAGACGATCCCGTCTCTGGTGGAAACGCAGGCGCTCGTTGAATTGATGGCTGAGACGCCTAATGCCGCATGTATTTTCAGCTTCAGCTGCCGAGATGGTGAACATCTCCACGATGGCAGCCTGCTGGAGGACGCGGTACGGGTTGTGTCGGAATCCGACCAGGTTGTTGCAATAGGAGTGAACTGCGTACCGCCTTCATTGGTTCCTGAACTCCTTGAGACTGTTAGCAATGCTACTGACAAACCCGTCGTCGTATATCCGAACTCCGGTGAGATTTGGGACGCGACGACGAAGACATGGTATGGAGTTGCAGATCCGGGAGATTTTGGGGATGCTGCCGGCGAATGGTACGACCTCGGTGCGAGAGTAATTGGCGGATGCTGTCGGACTGGCCCCCTGCATGTAAGAGCCGTCCGTGAGGCTTTGTTGGCCGCGGCTGATCAAGAAACATCGGCGCAAAAGGTTCGATATGCATCCAGTAGAACACCACCTATCAGTCCCTCGCACCGCCCGATACTACACGCTCGGCGATTTCGATGCTGACCTCACCGAAGTGTGGTTCGTGCTTCACGGCCACATGTATCTGGCCAAACACTTCATTCGGTACTTCAGAGTGTTGGAGGCACCGAAGAGGTTGATAGTTGCACCCGAAGGTCTATCTCGGTCGTATGTGAATCACGAGGAGCGACGGGTTGGTGCGAGTTGGATGACGAAGGAAGATCGACTCAATGAGATCAAGGATTACGTCAACTATCTGGACAAACTCTACAATCATCTTTTCGATTCGCTGAATCGTTCTTCGGCGAACGTGCATTTGGTTGGTTTTTCTCAGGGTGCGGCAACAGCGTGTAGGTGGGCTGCGCAGGGCGAATCACGTATCGACCGACTAACGATATGGGCAGGGCTCGTTCCGCCTGACCTGGATCTCGAGATGGCTGGAGACGGGCTGCGGGATGCAAAACTCACCATCGTGCTTGGCAACAGCGACGAGTGGGTGGACTCGGCCGAAGCCGTCGAGCAGGAAACTCGGCTTCACGAACTCGGCATACTCCACAAGTTCATTCGGTTCGACGGCGGGCACGTGTTGGAGGATGAGTTGCTGTTGAGCGTAGCGGGGGATTAACAGCCGACCATGCCGCATATGCCGCCCATGCCGCCTACATGCACCCAGGCTTCGCTTTAACGTAAACACGCTCCTAAATTCCAATATTAGTGCAGCATGACTCATTAGCTGTCTTTGCGCGATCGGTGTTAGCTCACCGTTCCTGAACGAGACGGATTGATCGTGCGTAGTACTTCATAGAGGAGCAGGTGGGAACCAAAGGTCTCCCGCCTCGGTATTGTCCTCTGCGGGCAGGCATGAGAGGTGCTCTGAAACACCTCGGAGCGCTGGTACGAACGGTAATTGGGGAGATGAACAACAGACCATGCTCCAGCGCCTCTTCGAGTTCCTGTTCAAGTACAGGCCGGTCGTTTTCGAACGCGGCGACTTCGCGCTGGGAGCACCATGGCCGGCGTGGGCCCTCATCACGCTTGCTCTCGTAGCATTGGTTCCAACCATTCTGAGTTACACTCGCGTTCGGGGCAGGTTGGGTGTTGGGGACCGCGGAATATTGATCGGGATGCGGGTTGTTTTGTTTGCCGTGATCCTATTCTGCTTGTCGCGTCCCATCCTCGTGCTATCTACCGTCGTGCCACAGGAAAACTTTTTGGGCATCCTATTCGACGACTCACGCAGCATGCAGATTGCCGATGACGGAGAAATCAGTCGCAGCAACTTCCTGTACGATCACTTTGGCCCCGAAGGGAGCGACCTGCTCACGTCATTGTCGGACCGATTCAAGTTGCGCTTTTTCGGATTCTCGGAAGAAGTGGAGCGAGTCGCGAATCTCGAAGAGCTTTCCTTTTCCGGCACGCGATCTCGCCTAGGACCGGCCCTAGAACAGGTGTCGAGTGAGTTGTCCGCTGTGCCACTCGCCGGCTTGGTGGTATTCACCGACGGGGCCGACAATTCTGACGCACCACTCTCCGAGACGATTCTCCAGCTTCGAGGGCAGGGCGTTCCGGTACATACAGTGGGGCTGGGGCGTGTTCAGTTCGAGCGCGATATCGAAATCACCCGCGTAGAGGCACCACGGTTCGTGTTGGAGGGTTCGTCGATAGCCGCAGATGCGATGATAGCGCATTATGGGTTCGGTGGTGAGACCGTAACGCTCAACGTCGAGTCCGACGGGAGAATCCTCGGCTCACGAGAAGTAGAGTTGCCGCGCGAAGGTGAGGCAATCACGACGCGGGTTCATTTTCCTGCGGAAGATGCCGGGCCGCAGGTTTACACCTTCCGGGTGCTGCTGCAGGAGGAAGAACAGGTAGCGGAAAACAACGAGCGCGATGTTCTCATAGATGTGCGTTCCAGGCCGAACAGAATTCTCTACATCGAAGGTGAGCCTCGATTTGAGATCGGCAACCTGCGTCGAGCGGTGGCGGAGGATGAGACCGTCGATGTGGTCAACCTAATCATCACGGCAGAGAACAAGTATTACCGGCTCGATGTGCGCGACGAAGAAGAGGTGCTAACCGGGTTCCCCACCACTCGGGAGGAACTCTATCAGTACGGAGGGATCATCTTGGGCAACGTGGACGCGAGTTACTTCACTCACGAACAGCTGGAGATGATCACAGAGTTCGTGGGCGATCGCGGGGGAGGTTTGTTGGCGCTCGGTGGAAGGCACGCGTTTGCGGAGGGAGGATACGCAGGTACTCCTATCGACAACGTCTTGCCGGTTGTTCTCGAGATGCCGGTAGACGGGGACATATCTAGCTCGGTTCATATGGTCAAGGTCGAACTGACTCCGTTCGGCATGTCGCATCCGGTAACGCAGATTGCCGAATCGCCCGAGGACTCCGAAGATCGTTGGCCGGAGCTGCCGGAACTGTCTACGGTGAATCCGATCTCGGAGGTCAAACCCGGTGCGAGCACGATACTGGCAGGAACAGCTGATGGGCTCGGACGGTTGGTGGTGATGGCCTCACAGAGGTACGGTCGTGGTTTGTCGGTCGCATTCACCGTTCAAGATTCTTGGCTGTGGCAGATGCATGCCGACATCGCGGCCGACGACCTGACGCATGAGACATTCTGGCGCCAGCTACTGCGCTGGCTGGTGAACGCTGCACCTGATCGTGTTACGGCGAGCGTGGATCGAGATCGAGTTGGGCCGCGGGATTCGGTTGAGGTGATTGCCGAGGTAGTTGACTCTAGCTACCTGAGCGTGAACAACGCGCACGTGGTGGCAACGGTAACGTCGCCGGCAGGTGAGGACACTCAGGTCCCGCTAGAGTGGACTGTCGAACGCGATGGCGAGTACAAGGTTTCATTTCAGCCCGATGAGCAAGGGCTCTACGAAGTTCGTGTTGAGGTCGAGACCGATGGCGACTCGACTGAGGTGGCGGCCACTCACGTGCAGGTAGCGGATCCGGTCGAAGAATATTTCGATGCGGAGATGCAGGCGGCGCTTCTTGGGCGTCTCGCCGAAGAGACTGGTGGGGAATTCTATACCCCCGAGACTGTCGGGTCGCTGCCGGAAGACGTGCGTTTCACGGAGAGCGGCTCCACCGTCTATGACGAACTCGATCTCTGGGATATGCCTGTGGTGTTTCTGCTGTTGGTGACGCTCGTTGGGGCTGAGTGGAGCTTTCGACGGTGGCGAGGTCTCGCATGAGGTTGATTTCTGCCGCTCTGCTCTCTCTGCTTCTCTGCCTACCCCAGGCGCAGGTGCAGGCGCAGACACACCTTGTAATCATCAGCGGTCTCGGCGGCGACGAACCGCATCGCGAGAAATTCTATAGCTGGGCCAAGGCGATGATGGATGCCGCGAGCGATCGGTACGGAATTTCAGACAGCAACGTGGTGTATCTCGCCGAGCGCGTGGAGCGAGACCCTGAGGGCATCGATGGCAGATCGACGAAGGAAAACATCGAAAATGTGCTTCGCGATCTTGCTCGAAGAGCACGTGCAACTGATGGGGTGCTCATACTCCTGATAGGGCACGGGAGTTATCAGGGAGAAGAATCCAGGTTTTCTCTGCCAGGGCCCGACATGACTCCGCAAGATTTTGCGACGGCGCTCAGCTGGTTCCCCACACAGTCGGTTGCTTTCGTCAACACGACAAGTGCGAGCGGAGATTTCGTAGAAGCACTGTCTGGCGACCGTCGTACGATAATCGTCGCCACACGATCTCCGTTCGAACGCAACGAAACTTTGTTCTGCCGCTTCTTCGTGGAAGCCTTTTCCGAAGACGTTGCCGACGTAGACCATGATGAGCGTCTTTCCCTGCTCGAAGCATTTGAATACGCGCGACAAGAGGTGTCACGCTTCTACGAGAGCGAGAACCGGTTGCTCACAGAGCACGCAGTGCTCGACGACAACGGAGATGGTGAAGGCAGCGGTGAGCCGGACCCGGAATCATCTGACGGTAGAGTGGCTGCGTCGTTTCTTTTCGATTCCCGTGCCGCGGTCGTGGTTGAACTTGCCGCCGAAGATCCCGAGTTGAGGGCACTGTATCAACGGCAGCGAGTCTACCAGGACTCACTTGCCTTGGTCCGCACTCTCAGAGACGAGCTGGAGACCGAGACCTACGAGGAGATCCTCGAACGGCTGTTGATCAGCTTGGCGGAGATCGCCCGATCGATTCGCGAACGCGGCGGGGGTGGTTGATGAAGAACCATATCCTGTGGATGGTCGCGGTCGTGGGGCTCACTGTCTGGGCACCAGAACCGATACATGGCGTTCAACAACTCGAGGCGGCTCAAACCGCCTTCAGAACCGGTCGCTATGAAGATGCCATCGACCTCTACAGAAGGGCGGCGCGAAGAGATGCCTCTTCAGTAGATGCCTCTCGTGGCCTCGTGGCGGCGCTCCGGGAGATCGGCAGGTATGGTGATGCTGTTGAAGCGGCCGAGTACTTCGCCCGTGCGAACGAAGGCTCAGTGCAGCTGGACAACTCGCTCGGCGAGCTCCTCTATCTGACGGGCGATCGTGCGGGCGCGCACAGAGCTTTCCGCCGGGCCGCCACCGCGGCATCCGATAGCCTCTCGGCTCGGTTGAATCTCGCTGTGTTGCTGTACGAGCGTGGCGAAGCGGATTCGGCGTTCGAGATGTTCGACGGCTTCATCGATGTCTACAACCGAAGCGGTGGGCTGTCGTCGCGGCAACTCACCGCTGTCGCCAATGCCGTGAGACGCCTGGGCGTTCGCGACCCACTACTGTCGCGAGATGCTCTCCGCGCGTACGATGAGGCAATCGCTGCCGACCCCGGCAACCTGAAACCAAGGGTTCAGGTGGGCGAACTGTTCCTCGAGCGTTATGGTGGCACCGATGCGGCCGTGGCATTCGACGACGTTCTGCAGCTGAACCCCAACCATCCAGGTGCACTCCTCGGACAGGCACGAACCGCTCATTTCAACGGTGAGTCGGGTGCGATGGACCTGGCCATTCAGAGTCTCGATGTCAACGACAACTTTGTACCGGCCCGCGTGTTCCTGGCAACACTCTACCTCCAACTCGAGAATTACGAACGCGCTAACGAGGAAGTGGAAAAGGCGCTCGACGTGAATCCGTCATCGCTCGAGGCGCTGTCGGTCAAAGCGGCAGTCCAGTATCTGAGAGGCGACCAAGCAGGGTTTGCCGAATCCCGGCGCCAGGTTCTATCGCTCAACCCCCGCCACGCCGGTTTCTATACTACGCTGGCTGAGGTTAGCGCCCGCAACCGACTGTACGAACAGGCGTCCAGATTCGCGCGTATGGCTACGGAGATCGATTCAATGAGTTGGCGCGGTTATGCGCTGCTTGGCATGAACGAGCTTCGCAACGCGCGTATGCGAGAGGGCAGGGAGAGTCTCGAGATCGCATTCGAGGGCGATCCGTATGATGTGTGGACCAAGAACACGCTCGATCTTTTGGACACTCTCGAACAGTACCCCGAGGTTCGTTCGCCACGGTTTCGTTTCTACGTCGACGGCAGCGAATCTGAATTGCTCGGGCTCTATCTGAGCGAGATTGCAGAGGAGGCATACGACCGACTATCGGCGAAGTACGGGTACGAGCCTCCCACCCCCATCAGAGTAGAGGTGTTTCCACACGAGGCCGATTTCTCGGTTCGCACATTTGGACTCGTCGGTCTTCGCGCGCTGGGTGTGAGTTTCGGACCCGTGGTCGCGATAATCTCTCCCTCTTCGAAGGACGAAGGGTATTTCAACTGGGGTTCGACACTTTGGCACGAGCTCGCACACACTTTTCACATGGGCGTGAGTCGGTTCAGAGTACCGCGCTGGTTCACTGAAGGGTTGTCGGTACTCGAGGAACGCAGAGCGAGGCCCGGCTGGGGTGACGACGTGAATCCCGGATTCCTTGCCGCGTACGTTCAGGGAAGGCTGCATGAGGTTTCTAAGCTGAACAACGGATTCACCCGCCCGGAGTACCCGGAGCAACTTGGCTACTCATACTATCAGGCGTCACTGGTGTGCGAACTCATCGAACGAGATTACGGTTTCCAGTCGCTCGTAGAATTCCTGCGCGGATACGGGGCCGGCTCCTCGAGCGAAGAACTGTTTCTCTCTGTTTTGGGCACGAGCGTCGAGAATTTCAACGATACGTTCGACACCTATCTACAGGAGCGCTTTGCCGGCCCGCTTGCGGCGCTGCAGTTTCGGTCGGCCGGCGACTCTACTGCCAGACCTTCGCGCGAGCGCTTTGTCGAGAGAGCACGCTCCAACCCCGACGATTATCTGGCTCAGCTGGCAGTTGGGACGATGAAGTTCCGCGATGGAGATCGAGAGGGTGCGCTCACTCATCTGGAGCGCGCAAAGTCACTCTTTCCCGAGTACGCCGGAGAGGGAAGTCCTCACTGGTACTTGGCACAGATTTATGAAGAGCGTGGTGAGGTGGAGAGGGCTGCATCTGAGCTCCGTGCATTGACGGCTATCGACGAACGACACTATGCCGCTCGCGTGCAGCTTGCAGAGCTGTTTTTGGAGCGTGCCGACACAAGCGAAGCGGCGTCGGCGTTGGAAGAAGTTCTGTACATCAATCCGATGAACATGGAGTTGCATTCACGTCTGGCCGAGCTGCTTGCCGCTGATGAACGCTGGCGAGAGGCGATACGAGAGCGGAGCGCGGTGATTGCGCTCGATCCGGTGGATGATGCGGAGGCACTATATCAACTCGCGAAGACGTACTTCGATGCAGGTGATCTGGAAAACGCGCGACGCAGTGTAATAAGAGCGCTCGAAGACGCACCAAATTTCCAGCAGGCGCAGGAGCTGTTGCTCGAGATCCATGCCCGAAGAGGGCAGGTGAGGTACTGATATGCCTATGGTATGGCGAATTACGTTGCTCGCAGTCGTGTTGGCAGTGACTGCTGCAGAGGTTACGGAGGCGCAGAGGTTTGGCGGCAGGGGGCGCGGCCGCGGCGGGTCGATGTACTGGAACGATGGTGACGATTACACCATTTACAACGTGCCGTACGATGGACGGTTCACGTTTGTGAGATTGAGTTTTTCTCCGGGATCAGGTGGCAATTGGTGGGGGAGGAGAGGCGGACAACTTTGGTGGGACCACGACTGGCCGACCGCCGAGCGCAACCTGATGCAGTTGGTGCGCGAGCTGACATCGATTGGACCGTATTTGGATGGAAGCCAGATTCTCGCAGCCGACGACCCCGAGCTACACAAGTATCCTGTGGCCTATGTCTCGGAACCCGGCTACTGGACGGTCAATGAAGCCGAGGCTGAAGGGCTACGGAACTACCTGCTAAAGGGTAGATTCCTCATTTTCGATGATTTCTCGGGACCATACGAATTTTCGAACCTTCGGCAGTGTATGGCGCAGGTGCTGCCAGACGCTCGCATCGTGCCCTTGGATGCCACTCATCCGGTCTTCCACTCGTTTTTCGCACTCGATACTCTCGATTTTCGTCATCCCTACGAGGGTACGCCTTCGGAGTTCTGGGGCATTCACGAAGACAACGACCCAGAGAAACGGCTGATGGCAATCATCAACTACAACAACGACATCGGTGAGCTTTGGGAGTTCTCGGCAACGGGGTGGTTCCCGGTTCCGCTCACCAACGAAGCATACAAGTTGGGAATCAACTACATCGTCTACGCGATGACGCACTGATAGGAGCATCATGACAACTTCGCCCGCAGTATTGGAAGCGGCAGATGACATTGAACTTGCGGATCGCCTGAGGGCGGGACGCGAGCGTATGCTGGAAGAGGTTCGGAAACTCATTGTCGGACAGGATGATGTCATAGAGCAGGTTTTGCTTTCGCTGCTGGTCGGAGGCAACAGCCTCATAGTCGGAGTCCCAGGGTTGGCGAAAACCCTCTTGATCCACACGGTAGCCCAAGTGTTGGATCTGAAGTTTTCGAGGATTCAATTCACGCCCGACCTCATGCCCTCCGACATCACCGGAACCGATCTCGTCCAGGAGGATGCGGACACAGGCAAACGTCAAATGGTATTTCTACCGGGCCCGATATTCGCCAACATCGTACTGGCCGACGAGATCAACCGTACGCCTCCCAAGACTCAGGCTGCGCTTCTGGAAGCCATGCAGGAACATCGCGTAACGGTTCAAGGGCGTACCTACGAGCTCGAAGAGCCGTTCTTTGTTTTTGCCACACAGAACCCGATAGAGCTGGAGGGAACATATCCCCTTCCCGAAGCCCAGCTCGACCGCTTCATGTTCCACATCGTCATGGACTATCTACCGGTCGACGAGGAGATGGAGGTGGTGCGCACGACCACGGCCATCCAAGCGCCGGTTTTCGAACACGCAGTGACCGGGAAAGACATTGTGGCGTTCCAGGAGTTGGTGAGAAAGGTGCCTGTATCCGAACCCGTGCTGCGGTATGCGGTCGACCTGGCGAGAACGAGCCGTCCGAGTGAGAACGGCTCGCCCGACTTCATCAAGAAGTGGGTCGCCTATGGAGCGAGTGTTCGTGCTGCCCAATACCTGATACTCGGGGCCAAAGCACGGGCGCTGATGAGCGGCAACTATCACGTGAATTTCGAGGACGTTCGCGCGCTTGCGCATCCCGTACTCCGTCACCGAATTCTGCTCAACTTCCACGCTGAATCGGAACAGAAGACGACGGACCAGCTGATCGACATGTTGCTAGACGCAGTTCCTACACCGAAGTCGGGAATGTGAAGAACTCTCAGTTTCTCGATCCTCAGGTGCTCTCTAGGATAGACACCCTGGAGCTTCTGGCGCGGACGGTGGTGGACGGGTTCATAAACGGCCTTCACCACTCGCCGTACTTCGGACTCTCTGTCGATTTCGCGGAACATCGGCAGTACATGCCCGGAGACGACATCAGGCGGGTCGATTGGCGGGTTTTCGGTCGAACGGATCGGTTCTATGTGAAGGAGTACGAGGCCGATACGAATGCCAACTTCTCTGTGCTATTCGATGTCTCGAAGTCAATGGACTACGGCAGCAAGGGGGTGACCAAGCTCGACTACGGACGGTATCTCGCGGCGTGCCTTTCGTACTTTTCGCGGTCTCAGCGCGATCGCGTTGGCCTGGTGACCTATGACTCGGACGTGAGAGACTACGTACCATCCTCCGCGAAGCACCTCGACATCGTCTTGCACACCATAGACAACATTAGAGCGTCTACGGCTGGTTCGTTCGAGGAGCCAATCACCAAGATTGCGGAGATACTGACTCGGCGCAGCATTCTGGTTCTGATCTCCGATCTCTATGAAGACCCTGGTGTAGTGGTGGACTCCCTCAACCTGCTTCGCCACAGAGGCAATGACGTCATTGTCTTTCACGTGCTCGATCCGGCCGAGATCGAGTTTCCCTTCGAAGACGCGGCGCACTTTCAAGACATCGAAAGCGGAGACGCTATTCCAGTCGTGCCCGACACCCTCCGCGAACAATACTTGGCGTTGATGAACGAGCACGTGACCACTTTGGAGCAGCGGCTCGTGACCAGCAGGATCGACTACTGCCGGTTCGATACGTCGCAGCCGCTCGATTTTGCGTTGTTCGAATATCTTGCGCGACGCCATCGGATGAGCCGGGTGAGGTAGCCGAATTGTCCTTACTCGCTCCCCTGTTCCTTGCCGGACTCGTCGCACTCGCGGTGCCGATTCTGATTCACCTGACTCAGAAGACCAAAAAAGAACCGGTGCCGTTTCCGTCACTGATGTTTTTGAGCCGCGTGCCGTACAAAACAACGCGCCGCCAGCAGATCAGAAACTGGCTCCTTTTTCTACTCAGAAGTGGCGCGATCGTGATCTTGGTGATCGCGTTCGCTCGCCCATGGCTGCAAAACAACCTCGTTGGCACCGTCGGTCTAGACAGGGCGAGAGAAGTAGTGGTATTGCTCGATCGTTCGTACAGCATGGCTCGAGGGGATCTCTGGGATCGTGCCTTGGAGGCTGCACGGGATGTTGCGGCCGGCCTTGGACCAGACGACCGTGCGAGTTTGGTTCTGTTCTCTGACAGAGCGGAGATCGCCTATCAGCCGTTGGACGATCCCTCAGGTCTGCTTGCTGCGGTCAACCGGGCTCAACTCGGATCTGGCACGACACGCTACAGTCCCGCATTGCAGCTTGCAGAGCAGATACTCGAAGAATCCGAGCTGGCGCGAAGAGAGACCGTTTTGATCAGCGATTTCCAGCGCACCGGTTGGGACCCTGAGGAAGACGTCCTTTTGCCGGACGGCACCCAGTTGCGTCCGATCGATGTTGGCGACCACGAACGTGCAAACGTTGCCATCACGGATGTGGTCTTCGATCGCGGCCGGCGTGCTAACCGAGAGCGTGTCAGCGTGCTAGCCCGCATCACTAACTTCGGCGCAGAGCCGGCGAACGGGCTGGAAGTCTCGTTGGAATTCGACGGTCAGCGAATCGACTCTAGAGCGGTGGACATCGACGGTGGCTCGACCTCGGCGGTCAGGTTCCCGGAATTCTCACCGCCTCAAAGAGGAGTGCTCGGCACTGTGCGGATACCTGACGATGCACTCTTGTTGGACAACGTTTTCCGCTTTGTCTTGGCTCCAGGCCAAACGCTTTCTGTTCTGATACTCGAGCACCCCAACGCTAACACAGGTGAGAGCCTATACCTCGAGCGAGCCTTGGGTATTGGCCGCGATCCACCTCACGACTTCACACGCAGGAGATCGAACCAGTTCAACGCGTCACATCTAGTTGGTCGCGAGTTCGTGATTCTCAACGATGCACCTTTCCCCCGTGGCACTGGCGGCCAGCTGCTACGCCAGTTTGTCGAAGAGGGAGGAGGGCTCTTCGTGGTTTTGGGCCAACGTAGTCTTTCGGCCGCTTGGCCGGCTGCCGACGGAGATATTCTGCCCGGCACGATTGGTGGTGTCGTCGATCGACTTTCCGATCGTGGTGCGACTTTGGCGGTCACCGACTACGATCACCCCCTGCTAGAACTTTTCAGCACCCCGAGGAGCGGAGATTTCTCCCGAGCGCGGTTCCATCGGTACCACCGCCTCAGTCAGAGCGAGTCGAATGAGTCAGAGATATTGGCGCGATTCGACGACGGTTCGGTGGCGCTCGCTGCGTTTCCAATGGGAGAGGGGCGCGTAGTCGTTTGGACATCAGATCTCTCGAACTCATGGAACGATTTTCCGGTGCAACCGGTGTTCTTGCCGTTCGTTCACGAGTTGAGCAAGTACCTCGCGCGGTACGCTCCCGAGAAAGCTCACTTCTATGCCGGTGAGGTCGTTGATCTCAGCACATATCCAGCAACAATTGCGTCGGCTCTCGAGTCGGACAATGCCTCGGACGATCGTGAATTGGTGGTGGAATTACCATCGGGTGGGCGCAGTGTTCAAAGAGCTGAATCGGAAGGTCGTTATCTCGTTCTCGATGAACACGGCGTGTACAGAGTCAGATTTCTCGGAGAAGATGAGAGCCCTGTGGGAATGGTTGCAGTGAACGTCAATCCTGCCGAATCGGACCTGTCGGTACTCGATCCCGAAGAGCTGACTGGCGCGGTCACAGCACCGGGGTCGGGAGCCCAGCGCACGAGTTTGTCTGCGACGCTGACACCAGCGGAACGGGAACGGAGACAGGGTCTGTGGTGGTACCTGTTGCTCTTTGCCCTGATCGTCTTGATAGCCGAGACGACGATCTCCAACCGAATTCAGTATAGGGCCCACTAGGGTCGGAGAACGGAGAATCTGATGCGAATGCTGTTCGCGGCTTCAAACCACGAAGATCTCGTCAGGATCATTCGGTCGGTCAAGCTCAGGTGGCGTCTCAAGATCCTTTTGCGTGGACTCGGAACTCTATTGGCCTTTGGTGTGGCAGCGCTACTGATTTCTTCGTATGGGATGGACTACTTTCGTTTCGATGATAGTGCTGTTCGCTGGTTCCGGATTGTCTCTTATCTAGCACTCACCTTTGTAGCGTTCAAAACCCTGATAATGCCGCTCGCGAAGAAGGTTTCCGACGAGCAGGTCGCTCTCTACCTCGAGGAACACGAACCGTCTCTGTCGGGTCATGTGATGACCGGAATTGAACTGACACCTGACGCGGCAAAGAACGGGCAGGCTGCGCATTCGCCCGAACTCGTGAAACAACTGGTCCGTCGCGCCATTGAAAAGTGTGTGACGGTAGACGAAGGTCGCCGAGTAGAACGAAAGAGCCTCATGAGTTCGTCCGGTGTTGTAGCCGGGGCGGCAGTCGTAGGCGTTGCCTTCTTCATTGTGAATCCGCCTTTCTTGAGACACGGTGCTCCGTTTTTGCTCTCCCCGTGGAGCGGATCGAATGCGGACAATCCTTACGCCATAGAAGTGACTCCGGGGAACACCGCCGTGGCGCGCGGCTCCGACGTCCGCGTTGCAGCGACGCTCCGCAACTTCGACGCGGAGGAAGTCGACGTTGCGGTTCGACGTGGCGAAGCCGGTGGTTGGGAACGCTGGCCGATGATCGTCGACGATGAAACGGGTGATTACGTTTTGCTGCTGTTCGACGTGGATGACCTGACCGAATATTTCGTCGAAGCGAACGGTGTCAGGTCGCAGATGTTCCGCATCGACGTGTCCGATCTGCCGTACGTTGACGATATAAGCCTCGAATACCACTTCCCGGCCTACACGGGGCTGAGTCCCCGTCGGCAGGACGGTAGTGGTGACATCGCTGCTCTGGCAGGTACCAGAGTGCGGATCGAAATCACATCGACTATGGCTGTATCCAGTGGCGCGTTGGTAGTGGACGAAACTGACTCCACCGAATTGGAAATCGCTGAAGGCGGAATCCTCGTGGGAAATTTGAGTGTCAGGAGGGAGGGGCTCTACCGCATCTTGCTCGAGACACCCACCACCGGCAGGGTAGTGGGCTCTCCCGACTACTTCATCGACATGCTCGCCGATCTGCCTCCATCTGTATCCTTCGAGAAACCGGGCAGGGACATAACGGTGACATCCATCGAGGAAGTCTTCACCCAGATTGTGAGTGAGGACGACTATGGGGTGGGCGGTTTGGAGTTGGTCTATTCCATCAATGGGGGTTCCGAACAGACTGTTGCTCTCTATTCGGGGCGAGGCTCTCGCAGAGAACTCTCTGCGAGTCATACGTTCTATTTGGAGGAGGTAGACCTCGTACCGGGAGACATCGTGTCGTATTACGCGCGTGCGTTTGAGGTGGCACGAAGCGGAGACGAACAGCAGGCGAGTAGCGACATCTACTTCTTGGAAGTCCGGCCATTTGACAGAACGTACAGGCAGGCGGAGTCGCGTGGTGGGCAGCAGCAGGGCGGTGGGGGTGAGAACAGCGACGACCTGTCGGGGCAGCAACGGCAGATCATAGCGGGAACATTCAACCTCATAAGAGATCGCTGGCGCTACACTGAAGCTGAACTCGATGAGAATCTCGTGACTTTGGCGTTGGCGCAGGGTAGAGCGCGAGAAAACGTGGCCACATTAGCGGGCCGCATTCAGACGCGTGGCATTACTCGCATGGATTCGACGTTTCTAGCGATAACCGACGCGTTGGATACTGCAGCTGCAGCGATGGAAGTCGCTGAAGAGCGTCTCCGCGCCCGTGACCCGGACGATGCTTTGTCGCCCGAGCAGATAGCACTGCAACACCTTCAGGGGGCGGAAGCGCTCTACGGCGAGACAGAGGTGAGTCAGCAGCAGGGAGGGGGCGGGGGAGGGGGCGAGCAGGCCAATGCTGAGGACCTGGCAGATCTGTTCGAGTTGGAACTCGATAGGATGCGCAATCAATACGAAGAGGTACAGCGAGGTCGACGCGAGGAGGCCGATCGAGAGCTAGATGAGGTGATGCAGCGGCTTCGCGAACTCGCCCGCCGGCAGCAGCAGCAGAACGAACGTATGCGGGCACAGCAGCAGAACATGGCCCAACAGTCGGCAGGTGGTGGAGGGGGGGCAGAGGGGCAGAGGCGTTTGGCAGAGGAGGCAGAGGAACTCGCGCGTCAGCTCGAGAGGCTGTCGCGTGAAGAAGAAAGGCCTGAGCTAGAGCAAACTGCACGAGATCTCCGTGAGGCCGCCGAGGCTATGCGGCGCGCGGCCGCTAATGCCAGAAACAACGGTGTCGCGCAGGGGGCAGAGGCGCTGGACCAACTTCGTGAAGCGCGCCGGTTGCTCGACCGGAACCGGTCCGCTCGACTCGAGCGCGATGCTCGAGAGACACTCCGCAGGGTCGAGTCGTTAGCCGAGCAGCAGCGTGAGATGATCGAAGACGTCAACCAACTCACCAACGACATCAGAGAGCGTAGAGAGGCGGCACCGTCTCTGCAAGAACGCAAAGGCACCATGGCTGAAGAGGTAGCCGAAATCGAGGCAGACCTGGATCGTATGGCCAGGGAGTCGCGCCAGGAACAGCAGGAAGCGTCACGCAAGCTCGAGGCAGCGGCACGTTCGATAAGGGACAATCAGCTGCGCGAGAAGCTGCTCTGGTCGCGAGGAGTGATCCAGGATAGGTCTGCGGAGTACGCGCAGAACTTAGAAACTCAGATCGGCTCAGATGTGGAAGAGCTGCGGCAGTTGGTTCAGGAGGGTGTCGGAGCGATCGGTGAGAGTCCCGAGCAAAGTTTGGGTGAGGCGTTGGATGACACGAGGGATGCGGTCACGGCGCTGGAGTCGATGGCTGACCGGATTAGGCAGAGGTTGGAACAGCAGGGCCAGCAGGGGGAACAAGGTAGGCCGGCGCAGGAAGGCCAGGGAGCCGGCGGAGGCGGTCTCAATAACGAGGACCGCCGTCAATTCACGCGTGAGTTTAGAGAACGAATGCAGGAGTTGTCGGAGCTGAGCAGGGAACTCGCTCAACAGGGGGTCGATGTAGAACAGTTGGGCAACGTCATCAATCAAATGGGCGGTATGGACCGAAGGGGCACGATTGGTGAAGCATTGGGAGTGGCCTTGCTGGAGGCCGAGGTGATTCAGGGGCTCAAGGAGTTCGAGTTCAACCTCAGGCGTCAACTTCAGCTGGACAGCGACCAACGGCTCTACCTGTCGGGCTCAGATGCGGTGCCCGAAGGGTATCGTGAACTCGTTGAGGAGTACTATAGAGAGCTCGCACGACGCAGCGGATCAGATAGCGGTACGAGGAACAGATAGGGATTTCGATAATTGGAACTAGCATATCCGGTCGCCGAGTGATCCAAAGAACGGCATAGACTATTCAAATCACCACCTCGGCAGTCACAAGGATTGCTCATGAACGACATTGAAGGCATGACTCAGGGGGAGCTGCGTCAGGAAGTCGAGACGCTGCGCCGTAGATTGGCCGAATACGATTCGGGTACGGCGGGAGAAGCGCTGCGGCAGAGTGAAGAGCGGTTTCGCAACGTCGTTGAATCCACCCCGATGGGAGTCTTCCAATACGATCTGGAAGACGACGGCCGTCTGGTATTCCGTGGATCTAACCCCGCCGCAGATATCATCCTCGGCGTCGACTGCACTCAGTTCATTGGCAAGACGATTGAAGAGGCGTTTCCGCCGTTAGCCGACACCGATGTGCCTGACAAATACAGGCGTGCCGCCGCGTCCGGCGAATACTCGTCGTGGGAGGAGATCGACTACGCTCACGAGGGAATTAGGGGCGCGTTCGAGGTTTATGCCTTTCAGACCAAACCTGGATCCATGGCATGCATGTTTCTCGATATCACGAAACGTAAGGTAGCTGAGGTCGCACTCCGCGAAAGCGAAAAATGGTTTCGTGAGATGGCGAATATGCTGCCCCAGACCGTGTGCGAGATCGCGCTAGATGGCAGGATCGCATTCGTCAATCGGGGTGCGCTCGAGATGTTTGGATACGGCGAGGAAGATCTTGAAGCCGGTCTCAACATCAAGCAGATGATGACGGCCGAGTCTTTCAAGCGCGCATCCGCGGTAATACAGCAGGTGTTGGAAGGTGCTGGTAGCATGGGGAACCAGTATACCGGCAAGAGAAAAGACGGATCGATATTCCCGGTTCTAATTTACAGTAGCCCCGTCTTCCGAGATGGTGCACCGGCGGGCCTACGTGCGATTGTGGTTGATATAACCGAACGCGCCCGCGCCGAGGAAGAGCAGAAACACCTCGATCAGCAAATGCAGCAGGCCCAGAAGTTAGAAAGCCTGGGTGTGCTAGTAGGTGGAATAGCACACGACTTCAACAACCTGTTGCTGGGCGTCATGGGCAATGCCGAACTCGCAATGGAGGATCTCCCGTCGACTTCGCCGGTTAGAGAGAGTGTTGAAGCGGTTCTGACCAGTGCTCGCAGGGCCGCCGATCTGTGCAAACAGATGCTGGCGTATTCGGGCAAAGGTCGATATGTGGTGCAAGCAGTCGACATCGCAGCGATTGTGGAAGACATGAGTCATCTGCTGGCGATTTCGATATCGAAGCAGGTAGACCTTCGTACGAAATTTGCGTCCCAGTTGCCGGCGATTGAAGCTGACGTGACTCAGCTCCGACAGGTGATTCTGAATCTGATAACTAACGCCTCGGATTCAATCGGAGACGAGCGCGGTGTCATCGACGTGCGAACCGGTGTTGAGGAGTGTGATGCCGCCTACCTCGCTGACTCATATTTCGAGGTGGATTTGCCGGCAGGTGAATACGTCTTCTTCGAGGTCTCGGACTCCGGCTACGGCATGGACGCTGAGACTCAGGCCAAGGTTTTTGATCCGTTCTTCTCGACTAAGGCAATGGGCAGAGGGCTTGGACTCGCGGCTGTCCTTGGAATCGTCCGAGGTCACGGAGGCGCACTCAAGTTGTTCAGCGAGGCAGGTAAGGGGACCACCATTAAAGTACTGTTTCCCACCACGAGTGATGCTCCGGCAGTAGTAGAACAAGGTGAAAAACCTCATGACGATTGGAGTGGAGAGGGCCTGGTATTGCTCGTCGATGACGAGGAGACAGTTCGAACCGTTGCTCAACAGATTCTCGAGCGAGCCGGGTTCGAGGTTGTGACGGCCAAGGATGGAATCGATGCATTGGAGGTCTTCGAGCAGCACAAGGGTGCGGTGAAGGCGGTGTTGCTCGATATCACCATGCCACGCATGGGCGGGGAGGATACTCTGCTCGAGCTCCGGCGCCGCGACGAGAAAGTGCCCGTGATTCTTTCATCAGGGTACAACCAACAGGACGCCACCAACAGGTTCGTATCCCAAGGGGCTGCAGGGTTCATCCAAAAGCCGTACCGAGTGCGAGCGCTGCTCGACATGTTGAGAGAGGTAGTCGGGTGAGTGGTGAGTAGTGCGTTGTGAAAGGGGTGGGTGGGGCGGACGAACCACTCGCCACTCACGACAGGCCATAACAATCCAACTACCCCGTATATTGGGTACTAATGAAAAGATCACGACTAGAACTCGAAATTGCAAAATACGACTCCATGCTCGTTGGTTTTTCGGGCGGAGTTGATTCTGCGTTGCTCTCTGTTGTTGCCAGAAACGTGTTGGGCAAGCGGAACTCTGTTGCAGCGGTGGGAACGAGCCCCTCGCTGCCAGCGAAACAGATGGAGCAGGCTCAGCAGATCGCAGCTCAGTTCGATCTCAATCTGATCGAAGTCGACACCAACGAACTCGATGATCCCCACTACACGGCCAACTCCACGCAACGCTGCTACTACTGCAAGCGCGAATTATGGACCAGGCTCGTCGATGCTGCCAAAGAACACGGCATGTCGGTTGTGGCCGAGGGTACCATCTCGGACGATCTAGGCGAACACCGTCCGGGGCTCGTTGCGGCTGACGAACATGAGATAGTGAAGCCACTTGCCGAGGCTGGTTACTCTAAGGAGATGGTGCGTGAAGAGGCTCGCGAACTGGGAATCCCAATTTGGGATGCGCCGGCGGCACCATGCTTGTCCAGTCGTTTGCTCTACGGTCTCGAGGTTACGCCCGAGCGTCTTGCGCAGGTCGAGAATGGCGAAGCCTTGCTGCGGGAGTTAGGGGTGGAAGGTGACATGAGAGTCCGACACCGCGGTGATGAGGCCAGGATCGAGGTTGCAGTTTCTGAGTTTCCCAAAGTTCGTCATGCGAAGGGCGAGATTTCCTCTGGATTTGCCAAGCTCGGATTTTCGCAGGTCACGCTCGACCTCACAGGGTACCGTAGGGGAAGCATGCTCACGGACGGACCTCCCGAACTCGAAAACCTGACCTGAGAGCGAACTGCACCGTGCGCCTGTTTGTTGCCGTGAACTTGCCCGACTGGATTCGCGAGGACATATGGGACAGCGCTGAGTTGATGCGCGAACGGCACTTTGCGATCAAGTGGGTCATGCCGGAATCGATGCACATCACGTTGAAATTCCTCGGCGAGGTGTCGGCCCATCGTGAAGCTGCGGTCTGCGATGCGCTCGAAGAAACCGTCTCCGGTGTCTCACCCTTCATCCTGCATCTACGAGGATTCGGGGCGTTCCCAAACGCTCGCCAAGCCAAGGTCGTTTGGGTCGGATGCAAACCTCCGGCACAGTTCCGAGCTCTGTACGCGCAGGTCGAAGAAAGAATGAGCAAAGTCGGGTTCGCGAGAGAGACTCGTCCGTTCCATCCGCACGTTACGGTGGGGAGAGCACATCGCGGAGCTCCTCAATCAAAGATCGCTGGATTGCCTGGGGTACTCGACAGACTCGATCTCGAGGCCGAGTTTCCCGTACGCACGATTGAGTTGATGCAGAGTGAACTATCACCTGCTGGTGCGAAATACACGGTGCGCACTTCGATTGGACTGACAGGATGATTCGTGGTTGTTTCACCAACATCTTCGCGGGCATCGGTTGTATGACGGTTCTCGCCCTTGGCACGCTCGGTGCTTGGTATTTCCGAGACGACATCTCCGATCTATATACCTCCGTGGTGGAGCGCGACACCGGATCGGCCTCTTACGAACCAACCATTGGTCACCCCTCGCCGGGCGCGCTGGAATCTGCTCTGGAGAAGGAACGGGCAATATCTCAACGCGGAGGGCCGGAGCGAGTAGAGTTCTCGGCGGATGAGATGGCGTCATTGATAGAGGATCGGCTTCCGAGTGTCGCCAAACGAGCGCTCGATTCAGTCACGGTGACTCTGGCACGAGACCGATTCACGCTGGAAGCAGAACTGGAAACCGAACAGTTTGGGCGCGATCTTCTTGGTCCACTTCGGGGTATGATTGACCCACGTGAGCCGATTCGAATTTCGGGCCCGGCCGATGTGAGAGTGCCAGGAGTCATCGGTTGGGAGGTCGATGAGTTCAGGGTGGCGTCGTTTCCTTTTCCTGGGCCGGCGATTCCCGTGCTTGTCGACCGGCTCACGGGTGGTACTGGAGGTGTGATGCTTTTTGCCGTTCCGGCCGAGGTGGACGATCTCAGAATTCGGCCGGACGGTGTGACCTTTTATAGGCGAGCCAACTGATGGCCAAAAGAGTTTTGGTTGTTGACGACGAGAGAGGTGTCCGCGAGGCACTACGGCAAACACTCGAATACGAAGGCATAGAGGTAAGGACCGCTGAGTCAGGAGACAAGGCGCTGAAAGTGGTTCCTGAGTTTCATCCACACCTGGTGTTTCTCGACATCAAGATGGCCGGGATGGACGGATTGGAAACACTCGCCGAACTCAAGAAGATGGACGCTGAAGTATACGTGGTCATGATCTCGGGCCACGGTACCATACAGACTGCTGTCGAAGCAACTCAGCTGGGCGCGTACGATTTTCTCGAGAAACCTTTGGATACAGATCGAATACTCCTCACTCTGCGAAATGCATTGGATCACGTCGATCTCAGCTCGGAAAACGAGCGGCTCCGAGAAAATGTATTGGACCGTTATGAGATCGTCGGGTCCAGTCCCGCTATCAAGCAGGTTCTCGATGTAATAGAGAAGGTTGCGCCCACACCGGCGCGTGTTCTGATCACAGGCGATAACGGAAGTGGCAAAGAGCTCGTCGCTCGCGCAATTCATCGTTTGTCTCCGCGCGTCGACAAACCGTTCGTCGAGGTAAACTGTGCTGCAATTCCGAGTGAGCTGATCGAGTCCGAATTGTTCGGACACATGAAAGGTTCGTTCACTGGTGCATTCGCGGACCGGTCTGGGAAGTTCGAACAGGCCGACGGAGGCACGCTCTTTCTCGATGAAGTAGGTGACATGAGCGCGGCGGCCCAATCCAAGGTGTTGCGAGTGTTGGAAGAAGGTGTGGTCACGCGAATCGGTGCGACGAAAGCTGTAAACGTCGACGTGCGAGTTGTTGCCGCAACGAACAAGTCGCTGGAAGGTGAAATCACCGACGGTCGATTCCGCGAAGACCTGTACTACCGACTGAACGTCGTGCCCATCCAAGTCCCGCCGCTGCGCGCGAGGCGCGAAGACATACCCGCGCTGGTCGCAAAGTTCGTGGGTGCTCTCGCAAAGGACTCGGGCTTCAAACCAAAACAGTTCGAACCCGATGCATTAGAGGCAATGGCGTCTCGTGACTGGCCTGGAAACGTGCGAGAGTTGAGGAATACAGTAGAGCGACTTGTGATTCTCGCGACGGACGATGTCATCACTTCCACAGATGTGAGTCGGCTCACCGGTTTGGCGCAAGATGCTGCCCTAGGCGATCTAATGATGTGTGAGACTTTCGACTCGTTCAAACAAGATGCAGAACGCGCGTTCCTGCAGGGCAAGTTGTCAGAGAATGCGTGGAACGTCAGCGAGACCGCGCGCAAGCTGGCAATGCCCCGAAGCAATCTCTATAAGAAGATTGAGAAGTATGGATTGGAGCGAGGCTGATCGAAATCTTGCTGTGAGTCGTGAGTTGTAAGTCGTGAGTTGGCCCAAACCCACCCACCACGCACTACTCACTACGCACCACTCACAAACCGCCTCTGCGTTCGTTTGTTTCCCCATGCAAAGAAATGGTTAGGAGTATTTCTCCGTTCTCGCTAACCTCCACTCATGCGGACCTCATCAATAGCGGTGATACTCAACACGAGTGGTGCAACACTCGACATCTCGGCACTGCAGACGCTCCCCAAAGCACGTGTAGTCAAAGCTGAATTCGCGCGCGGCGAACGAGCCGCATGTGTTGCCGCAACACTCGAACACGAGTGCTCGGCAAGCGATCTGTTGCACGCACTTCGTCGTTGGGCAGCTGGAAACGGTTGGTCGGTAACGGTTGCGCCATCGACCAGAACTTGCTAAACTGTTGTCTAGTCAGGGTTTGCAGCGTGCTGCCCGCGGCTCTTTTTTTTTATGTTGGAGCTGATCTGAGAACAGAAGAAGTTTCTCCGAATGATGTTGTCAGGCACTGTTTGAACTTGATCAGTGTCAGTCCCTCCTTCTCTCTCCAATCCTCACTTACACCTTATCCGCAAGTGTGTCATACACGGACGTTGAATCGGATTTTGTCAACTGTGGGTGTTGGGATAGGGTCACCAGAACTCCGAAGAGGGAGTTGACGTTATGGTACTTGCCACTGCCAAGAAACGGCAGGTAGACGATGGATCGCTTGATCAGTATCTCCGAGAGATCAGCCAGTACCCGTTGATCACTCGCAATGAGGAAGTCGATCTCGCGATACAAATCAAAGAAGGTTGCCGTGTTTCACTCGACAAACTCGTAAGAAGCAACTTGCGGTTTGTCGTCTCGGTCGCCAAGAAGTACCAGAATCAAGGCGTCAGTCTTGCAGACCTCATCAACGAAGGCAACCTCGGTTTGATTCGGGCTGCTCACAAGTTCGATGAGACGCGTGGCATCAAGTTCATCTCGTACGCGGTTTGGTGGATCAGACAAGCGATTCTGCAAGCTCTTGCAGAGCAGAGTCGCATCGTCCGCGTGCCGTTGAACAGAGCGGGGACACTGTACCGTATCGGAAGACGCTCTTCGGCATTGCTGCAAGAACTCGGCAGAGAGCCGACGGTCGAAGAGATTGCCGAAGGGATGGACATCTCGCGTGAAGAAGTAGCGAAGACTATGTCCATATCTCAGAGCCATCTCTCGCTCGATGCGCCGCTCACTCCGGGTGAGGACAACAAGCTCCTCGACTACTTGCCCGATCAACAGAATCCGGGTCCCGACGAGCAGGCATTCGAACGTGCACTCTCGGAGTCGATTGAGGAGATGCTAACGGACCTGAAGGAGCGTGAGGCGAAGATTCTCCGCTTGTACTTCGGTCTCGAAAATAAAGAACCGATGACTCTCGAACAGATCGGCCAGATGATGGGGATCACTCGCGAGCGTGTTCGCCAGATCAAAGAAAAGGCACTTGCGCGACTGCGGCATGCGAAGCGCGCGCGAGCGTTGTCGAGTTTTTTGGCGTAGCGTTTACGTAAGCAACAAGGCTGTGGAAGCGGGAAGCGGGAAGCGTTGTTTGGCGCGACTCTCGTTTCCCGCTTCCCGTTTCGAGAACTGCATATGAAAGTCTCGATAATCTCACTCGGTTGTGACAAGGCGACCGTAGACTCCGAACGACTCATCGGTGACCTCGTGGGTCACGGAGCCCAACTCGTGGCGGAACCAGCGTCAGCCGAAGTGGTGTTGATCAATACTTGTGGTTTCATTGACGCCGCGAAACGAGAATCGATCGAGACCATTCTTCAGGTAGCCGAACTCAAGACAAGTGCAGATGTGCGTGCTGTTGTTGCTGTTGGGTGTTTGGTCGAGAGATACAAGGCCGAACTGCAACGGGAAATTCCTGAGATCGACCTGCTCGTCGGCTTCAACGATTTAAACAAACTCGTCCCCGAATTGGCATCCCTAGGTCTTATCACCGACCCGGTAGCGGGTCACCCAGGTGTGCGCCAGTACCTCGGCGACTCACCCCATGTCAGATACCTCAAGATCTCCGAGGGGTGCGATCACACGTGTGCGTTTTGCGCAATTCCGCTCATGCGTGGCAAACACCGGTCCGAGCCGGTTCATAGGTTGGTGTCAGAGGCACAACAGCTCGAGCGGGAAGGTGCCAAGGAAATCACCTTGGTTGCCCAAGACCTCGGACATTTCGGGCGCGACTCCGGACCTGGTGGGAGGCGCCTTCCGGAGTTGCTTGAACTCTTGGTGGGCGAGACTTCCATTCCGTGGTTCCGACTACTCTACGTGTACCCCTCAGGTTTGAGCGAGCGCCTGGTGGAGTTGATGGCGCGTGAGCCGCGCATCGTGCCGTACATAGACATTCCAATTCAACATGCGTCAGACAGAGTACTCGAGCGTATGCGACGCCCCGAGCGACAAGAGACCATCCGCCAGAAGGTCGCGCTACTTCGAAACGCCATACCCGACATAACAATTCGTACGACTGTCGTGTTGGGCTTCCCGGGAGAGACGGACAGGGATTTTCGTGTCCTCCGTGACTTTATCGAAGAAGTAGAGTTCGAGAGAGTGGGCATGTTCACTTACTCGGAGCAGGAGGGGACGAGAGCAGCGGAGTTGCCGGATGACGTTCCTGAGTCCGTAAAAAATGCCCGGCAGGAAGAACTTGCTGAGATTCAACGCATCATCACGGAAGATCGGCTTGGGCGATTTGTGGGCCGAGAGACCGACGTGCTAGTGGACGGAGAAAACGAGGTGAGCGACGGGGAGTATACGCACATTGGCCGTGTTCGATGGCAGGCTGACGATGTCGATGGTGTGACCTACCTGTCGCAGGTTGAAAACAGCCGACAAGGCGATTTCTGCCGCGTAGAGATCGAAGAGAATAGTGACTACGATTTCTTTGCCAGGATGTTGAAGTGAGTAGAAGCGTTCCCCTCGCGCTCGCCTTCTCGCTCTTCTACGGATGCGCAGCCCACCCTCCCGTCGTGGAGGAACAGCGCAGAGCGGAGCCGCTGCTGCGAATTGGACTCATTGTCGACGCAGAAACCGTTCGTTTGCGGGGACAGGGAATTGTATCGGTGCGCGGTGCGAACACGTTCGAGCTAGAACCGGAAGAGGAGGTACGAGTAACATCCATAGATGGAGGAGTGCGGGTGGGAGGGCGGGATGGCAGCTCACGTACGTTGACATTCGAGAGTCGGGACGCGTCGCTGTTCCTAGTCGTCAACGGCAGGACATACCGGGGCAGAATTGAGGTACTCTCGAACGGCACGACAGTCACCGCGGTCAATGTGATCGGTGCCGAGGCATATCTGAGAGGTGTGGTCGGTGTCGAGATGGGGAACAGAGAACGAAACGAGCTTGCGGCGCTCGAGGCTCAGGCGATTGCTTCGAGAACCTATGCTCTGAAGAACCGCGGACGGTTCCGCGCTGCAGGGTACGATCTGCGGGCAGGTGTGCAGGATCAGGCGTACCTGGGAGTTGAGAGGGAAACCGAACTGGGGTCGGCAGCCGTTCGAAGAACAGCCGGGCTAGTCGTTACCTATCGTAGTGACCTGATTTCCGCATTCTTCCATTCAACCTGTGGATACTCGACAGCTTCCCCGGCGGAAGCATTCCGTACGGTCCGGGAGGTTCCATACCTCAGGCCCGTATCTGATCGGCGACCGAGCACCGGATACTACTGTGACGGCTCGCCCCGATTCCGATGGACCGTCGAATGGGACGGAAACGAGCTGCGAGATATATTGAGAAGAACGGTTCCGTCGGTGATGGGAATCGAAGCCGAATTGATAGATGAAGTGCACTCGTTGCACGTCCAAGACATTGGACCATCACGGCGGGTCACTGAGCTGCGTCTCGAGATCCGTAGTGGAGAGATACCAGTATATGGCCCCGATTTGAGGCGCGTCTTCCTGACTCCCGAAAACAGGCCGCTTGGCAGTACGGCAATTGAGGTGGTTTTCGAGCCCGGCTCGTCGGCTCGGATTTCTGGCGCGGGGTGGGGTCATGGTGTTGGGATGTGTCAGTGGGGAGCGATTGGCCGTGCACGAGCGGGACAGACGGCTCGCGACATACTATCCACATACTACCCGGGGACTCGCATTGAACGCAGTTACTAGGTTCGTATTGGCGCTGTTGGTGTGCCCTCAGGTTGTCTTGGCTCAAGGGTTTCTCGAACAGTTTTCGTATGAGGGGTTGAGGTTCTCAGGCATCGGATTCGAATTCGGAGGAGTCGTGTCCGATCGCCTAACGAGCGAAATGACCGGAGCAGTGCGCATCGACTGTGGCAGGATTGCACCCGACGTCCGCGTTTTGATTGGCGTATCCTACTTCAAGGGCGAGTTCAACGCATCTGAGATACGAGAATTTGCCCTAGGCATCCAACGCGTGGTGGTTCCGGCGATGAGCTCAATAATCGATATCGGCTCGATCACCTGGTCGGACATTGAGGCGGACTTCGATCTTCAATATATGTTGGAAGCAGGTAGTAGAATCACCAACTACGTGGGTATTGGATTTGCCGCGCACGTGAGGAATGGTACCGGCACCGTCATCGACGACACCTTCGTTGAGGACGCATTGGACACCATAGATGCGGGGCTCAACCTTTCGGTGGGTACGTCAGTAGAGCTGATTCCGGCGATCCACTTCACCGTGGATTTGCGCGGCGGGCTGACGAGTGAGTTGCGTACCGCGTCGGCGCGAGCAGGATTGATGTACAGAGTCTCCGGCGGAGGGTAACGGGCCTGTCACGCAGTGACTGGTATCTGTTGATCGCGGGCGCTGTTCTAACCTCGCTTGCATATCCGCCGTTCCATTTTTTCGTCCCATCGTTCGTCTGTTTGATTCCCGCTATAGTCCTGATCGAGAGGGGGAATGCCGACTCGCTGCCGTTTCGGAGGAGCTTTCAATACGGATTCTTCTTCGGTCTCCTGTCGAACGGCGTGCTGTTGTACTGGATGGTGTTCGCGCTGTGGCGGTATACCCCCCTTGCGCTGCTCGGGTACGCGAGCACGGTATTGCTGCTGAGCGCGTACTGCGCCGGAATGTTCGCGCTTTGCGGATGGATAGTTCGCACGACCGGCGTGTCGATGGTGTTGGTGTTTCCTGTGCTTTGGACTGCACTGGAAAGGGTACTAGGCCATCAAAGCGACCTGAGTTTCCCGTGGCTGGGCCTAGGCACATCGCTAACTGGCTTCCCCACAGTGGTACAGTTGGCAGACCTTGTTGGTGCACGTGGTGTCACCCTGCTGTTGGCGCTGGCCAATGCGGCTTTGGCGCTGGCATGGGCGAAACGCGACACGAAGACGCAAGCGATACGACTGGTCGGGGCAGTTGCGGTGGGAGTCGTCGCCGCTACCGCTTACGGATTCATTAGGGAAAAGACTCTCACAACACGATCTCTTGGCGAAGTTGTGTTGTTGCAGCCAAACGTAGGCTACAACGAAAAGTGGAATCTGGATCTGCGAGAAGAGATCATTGGTTCGCTGTTCTCGGGTTCCACTACGGCAAGCCGCGAAGTAGATCCCGACCTGATAGTGTGGCCGGAAGTAGCCGTGCCGGGAGATCTAGGTGGACGCCGCGACTGGAAATTCAGGATCTCCACCTTTGCAGGGCGTAGCGGCACACCAATGGTGGTCGGCGCATTGCACAGAGTAACGTTCCCTGATTCGACGAGTGTCAGCTACAACGCCGCGTTCGTATTCGACTCGGCCGGACGCACCGACCATTTCCCGGTTTATCACAAGAACTACCTCGTTCCGATAACGGAGCGCGTCCCATTTCTTCCGCGAGGGATGCTCGATCTGCGTTGGTTCGGAAGTTTCGGGGCGGGATCAACCGCGCCCACATACGAGGTCGGACTGGGCAGCTTTGGCGTGCTGATCTGCTACGAGTCCACCTTCGAGAACCTCGCGCGGCGCTACCGCGTCGGTGGTGCCGAGTTCCTCGTAAACATCACGAACGACGTGTGGTTCGGGAAAACGACTGCACCAGGCCAGCATGCTTCCCACCTCGTGATGCGCGCAATCGAGAATCGCGTTGGGGTAGCTCGGGCTGCAAATACCGGTGTATCAGAGTTGGTCGATCCGCTGGGTCGTGCATCCAAGCGCACGGACATGGACGTGGAGACCTACACCTCCGGGATCGTGCAGACGAGTGACGTGCTGACCGTCTATTCGCGGTTCGGTGATTGGGTAGGGCGAGCCGTGTTATCGATGTCACTCATCTTGGCTGTCTACGCATGGTGGCGGAACAGGCAGCCGATTTGATACCTTCAGGCGTTCTCCTCTCGCTCGAAGATCTTAGCCTGGATGAACAAATCGTACAAATCGGGATCCAACATACCGTCCTTCACCTCATAGGAGAGGATGTCGAGCGCGCGCTCTGTCGGTACGGCTCGTTTATATGGCCGGTCTGACGCAGTCAGCGCGTCGAAGATGTCCGCGATTGTCATCATGCGGGCTTGGATTGGGATTTTCTTGGCCGTAATCCTGCGTGGGTAACCGCCCCCATTCAATTTTTCGTGGTGTCCGTAAGCAATCGTCGGTATGTAACTCAATTCCTTCGTCCATGGGATCTGTAGCAGGAACTTGTATGTATGTGTGACGTGGCTCTCGATTTCGAGGCGCTCGGTCTCGTCGAGACTTCCCTTGCGTATTGACAGGTAGCGCACGTCGTCATCGGAGAGATAGGGCTGTTGCTTGCCGTCGAGGTCCAGATAGTACTTCTCCGCATACCGAATCAGTGCGTCGAAGTTCCCTTCCGGTAGGACCGTCGGTTCGTTCGACTCCATAACCAACTGCATGAACCGATCGAGATCCTTCATCTTTGCCGTGTGCTCTTCCTCCAGGGCCCGTTTGAAGTCTTCATAACCCTCACTACCAGCTTCGAGGTATTTCACACGTTCCTGGAATTGTTGCTGTTCCGCCGTGAGACGTATGAATGCATATCGCTGCTTCACCAACGCGAGATCGGGCGGGTACAGCTTCTTGGATTTCACTAGAACCTGTTCCCGCACGCCTACCTTCCCAAAATCATGTAGCAATCCGGCATATCGGATCTCTCGAATCTCCTCCCGCGAGAAGCTGACTTGGCGGTAAGGACCGTCGCCTACCCTGTCGACTACCTCTGCGAGGCCGACCGTCTTATCGGCGACGCGCGCCGAATGACCAGATGTTGTGGGATCACGCTGCTCTATTGCGGTTACCGACGCGCGTACAAATCCCTCGAACAGCCGTTCGACTTGCTCGTAGAGCTGGCTATTCTCGACGGACACTGCTGCTTGTCCTGCCAACGCGCTGACAAGCTCCACGAGGTGGCGAGTGTAGGGGATGACCTGTGCGTCGAAGTCCTCTGGCTTGATGAGCTCGGTGTCGAAATCACGTTTCCGGTTGATGAGCTGCAGCACTCCGATGAGTTCTTCTTTGTGATCAGTCATCGGGATCGTGAGCATCGACTTGGTGCGGTAGCCGTACTTCTTGTCTATTGCTCGGTTGATCGTATACTCGGAGTCGGGTGGAAGAAAATACGCGTCGTCGATCACCAACGGCTCCCGGGTAGTGGCGACGTATCCGGCGATGCTCGACTTGTCAATTGGGATCGTGGACTTCATGAGCGGGATTTCTGGCCTTGAGTACGTTTGCGCCAGCTCGAAGCTAAGTACCTTTTTGTCGCCGTCACCCGGTTCCACGAGATATAAGCTGCCTGCATCGGACGATGAGATCCTCCGCGCATTGGATAGGATCAACTCCTGAAGCACTTTGTAGTCACGCTCGGTCGTGAGCGCCATGCCTATGCTGGTGAGATCGCCGACTTCCTTGGTTCTGGCGTCAACGTCCTTTAGTGCCCTTTCCTTGTCGGTGCGTGCAACCGCCTCGCGATAGGCAATTCTCAACATGAGAAGGGCCTGCCGAGGACCGTGGTCCTTGGGCAGAAAACCGGCAAGCAGGTCTGAGCCGAACTCTTCGGGAACGTCTTCCTCGCCGTCGGTGCCCAACGCTACTACTGCACCGCCAACCGTTACAAAACGCCTTAGCACGTCACCGGTGAAATCGGCACGGCTGGCAGGGTCCAATAGGAGGACGGTCGTGCCGTCACCCACCTTCAGCTCCTCGGGCGTCTGTATCGGTTCCGATATCACGCCCGAGTTTTCCAGGGCATCCTGTAGTGGAGTGATGTCATAGCGCTTTGGGTAAAGGAGTGTGTAGCTCATTGCTCCATCTTCCCGGTATCAGGGGGCGGTGGCTGAACGCCGGTTAGAAGTCGTAACGGCCGGCGACTCACTCTTTCAGCAAAATTCTGTAGGATCTCGGCCGAACGCGCAAGCTGATCTATGGTAGAGCGAATGTCGTCTCGATTCTCGTGACTCATGGCCAACGCGGTTGCCGCAAGGCTATCGTAGCGAGCCAGAACTGTACGGGTGTCCGTCAGGACCAATGCCAACGTGTCGTGGAGCGGCCCGAGCCGTGCCTGTTCCGCGCTCAAAATCTCTTCAGTTCGCGCGAGACTGCGCGAAAGACTCTCGAGAGCCGCTTCGGCTCGTGGTTGTGTAACCGCCATCATCTCTCTAGCCTGAGTCAGCGCCTCGGCTGTTAGGCCCATGACCCTGCGCGTTTCGTCCAAGGCCGCGGGAATCTCTTCTCTCATTGTCGCTGCGAACGCACCGAGAGCATCCAGTACGCTAGCCTGACGATCCGAGAAAAGAGTATCTCCCGGCTCGACGTAAGAGCCGACCCTGATCTGGTCAGGCATGGCTAGGAGAATCACCGGAGCCTCAATTGGTGTTGGGCGAGCGATCGTGGCTCTGGTGCCAACCGGGATCCTCAGCACCGATCCGTCTGGGAAACGATCCCGGATCGTCAGTTGAGCGACAAAACTCAACTTTCTCGTTGAAGAATCCACTACCGGGTTCACTTGGGTGACGACGCCTATCTCGAGACCCTGGATGATCACACGTGTATCTTGGTTCAAGTGCTCGGCGGTAGAGGATCGCATGTACACGTCGTATCTGCCCTCCCCCAGTCCGCTCGTGAGCAACAGAGTGCCCACAACGATCCCGACGCTCACGAGGATGAACAATCCAACTAGGAAATCGGTGTGTCGCTTCTCCACTTACCGCCTCTCAATCGTCGGGCGACAGCGCGCCGCCGGCAATCCGATACGTGTGTTCGATGCGGGGTTTGAGCCGATCCGGAAGATACTGACCGGTGATCAACAATGCCCGCCTGGATCCCTCTGCAGACATGCCGCCCAGCGCGAGATCCAACAGCAATGCCCCGGCGCGAGGAGTAAGGCCGTCGAAGAACTGCTCGAGTATCACCAATGAAGGATCAAACGCCAACGCCCGCGCTAGGGCTGTGCGTCTGCGCTGCTCCTCGGTGGCGACGGCAGGCCGGAGCTCAGCAACGTCTTCCACTCCGAACAACGAGAGCATCAGCCCAACGCGACTGTTTGTCTCACGCTCGCTGAATTCGCTCCCGAAACGAAGCGGTAGAGCGATGTTGTCACGGAGCGTCAAGTTCTGCAGCAACCCGTCTCCGGCGGGAAGGTAGCCGACCTTGCGTCGAAACGCGAGAGCTTCGTGACGAGGCATCTCTGCGATCACTTCGTCAAACACCAAAGCCCTTCCGCGCTTGGGTTTCTCGAGGTCCAACGCGAAAGATCCAAGTGCGTTGACACCGGTGGTGGCCTTTCCGATGACCGACGTGGCACTGTGTGCTGGAACCTCCAGCGTCAGAGTGCCGTTTCTGATTCCCGGCAAGCCGATGCCTTCGAAACGGAGCGGCGAACCAGCAGTCATGACACTACCACGAAGAGCCCGGAGGCGAGGAAGATCGAGAGAATGCTCACCACGACACCGCGACTGGCTGCCACCGGGACCTCGGTGGCAGCGCTGCCCACAGATAGTCCGTGAAAGCTCGGGACGGTGCCCACGATCATCCCGAACACCAAGCCTTTGGCAACGGTTAACCACGCGTCTCTGAAGGTGAGGCTGGCAATTACGATCTCGAAATATCTTGCGGTGGCCATGCCGCTTAGAGAGGCTGCTACCAGGCCGGCGAAGATGGAAACCAGGTCAAAGACGATAATCAGTCCGAACACGGAGATGATTGCTCCGCCGAGCCGAGGCAGCACGAGGTATTGTGCCGGCTCGATACCCATTCCCTCGAGCGCTTTGATTTCGCCCATCACCTTGTTGGTTGCGAGTTCGGCAGAGATCGCGGTTCCCGATCTGCCAATAACGATGAGCGCCGTGAGTAGCGGACCTAGCTCGCCGACGATCGCAATTACCATTAGCCGTCCGATCAGTTCGGTTGCGCCGAGTCTTCCCAACTCTTGAACGGCCCGGGATATCAGAAGGAAACTCAGGATGGACGCCAGTACTATGACAATCGGAATCGCCTGCAGGGCCGTGAACCAGACCTGTTTGATGAGGATTCTGAACGTTACTCTGCGTCCCGGTTTTGGTAACCAACGCCAGGATGAGAGTGCGCCGAAGAAAAAGCGCGCCATCGCTCCCAGTTGAGCGACGGCACGCACCGTACCATTTCCAAGTCCGACTATTGGCGCAAACACGCGCCTAAGCTAGCAACTAGCTGACCTGGTTCAAAGCCTCTTGGGCTTCGTGATACATCGGGAACAGGTCGACAGCCTCGGAAAACAACTCGGCTGCACGCTCGGAGTCACCTCTGTCCTGATATAGGAGTCCTCGCATGTACGCGCGTACGGCCTCCGGAGGAGCGTCTTTGAGACGGTCCCGATTTTCCTCTCGCGTCTGGCGATCTCTCGACGAGAGTGCGGGCAGATCCAACCCATTGGGAATGTCGTTCGCGAGATTGAACAGGATGTCGAAGAGGTTTTCTCTCTGATCCCTGGCTCGGTCGGTCTTGATGATCTCGCTGGTCTCGACGTCGACGACGCGCGCATCCAACCTGAAGTCGCCATAGAAATCGATGAACCCACCGAGAATCATGTAACGCGCACCGATGAGACGGCCGATCTGTGCTGCAGTATTCGCGTCCACACGGCCGGAACCTGCAAGATCTTGTTCGGCGATCAGATCGTTGAGTCGCCCGCGCTCCACTAGCCGGAGCCCGGAATTTCTTGCCATCTCACCAATCAGCATCTGCTGCAAGCCGATCGAGAGGGCACTGTAGTCCTCAGCTTCCTGTCCGTAGGAACCGCCGTTGTCGAATGGCATGATCCCAACACCGGGACGTGTATCTTGCGCCGCCGCAGCGCCCGGCACCATCAAGCTTGTTGCCAGCGCCAGGCCAATCATTGAACGCCACCGCATAGTTGTATCCTCCTTCAGAGCGTCAGTTGCAGGCCTTCCACTGCCGCTATTATCTCGACCTTGTGGTCGAATTTGGCGGCATCAGCCTGCGCACCTGCAACGATAGCATCAACCGTGCTGTCGTCGTGTTCCGGACGGTGGTGAAACAGCACCAACTGTTTCACACCGGCCTCAGCCGCGAGTTCCACCGCCTCGGCATATGATGAGTGACCCCAGCCGCGGAACTGCTCCACCTGTTCCGGGGTGTACATCGCATCGTGCACCAGAGTATCAGTACCATCGAGGAACCGGATCATGTCCTCTTTCCAGGACGGTTTTACGTCATATTCCCCGCCCGGACCCAGTTCGTTATCACATAGATACGCAAGATCTGGGCCCCCGTTTGCGGGTTTCAGGCGATATCCCAACGTATTTGCCGGGTGTCTCAAGCGCATCGCTTCAACCGTAAATCCATCTATTGCGAACCTGCCTTCACCCACGTGTTCGACCGCCAATTGTGCCGCCAAATCCTTCAGAGGCACCGGAAAAACGACCCTGTTCATCTGCTCGGTGAGAATTCTCTCCAGCCTCACTTTGCCCTGCATCGGCCCCAGAATTCTGACCTTGTTGCTGCGGTTGAAAAACGGCGTGAAGAACGGCAAACCCTGTATGTGGTCCCAATGCGTATGGCTGACCAAGAGGTCGATCGTCAGAGCACCTTTGGCCCGCTTCACCAATTCGTTTCCCAACATCCGGATTCCGGTACCGGCATCGAGCACAATCAATTTGTTGCCATCGGAGCCGTTCGACTCGATGGATATGCAGGGCGTGTTTCCCCCGTACCGGGCAGTTCCCAAACCCGGTGTCGGGATTGATCCCCTCACGCCCCAAAACGTTACGGTGAACGCCATCGCCTAGAATCCATGTCTCTCACGGAATAAATCTGCGTTTTGGGAGAGGTATCAGCAAGGAACACGGTCACCGGTGCGGCGTGATGCCTATCACGTCACCCCTGCGAGAGATTCGAGGGCTGCGCGGTCCCTGATCTCGATCGTCTGTTTCGTGACCGCAACCAGCCCTTTGTCGGTGAATGTGCGGATCGTTCTAGAAACCGTCTCCCTACTCGAGCCGATCATTTGCGCGATTGTGTGATGAGTGATGCTCCGGCTGATCACCCTGCCATTTCCTTCGTCGGCCAGTTCCAATAGCAAACGCGCAATTCGCCCCGGAACGTCCAGCAATACGAGGCCGCCGATTTTATCGTCAGCACTTCGCAATCGACGCGACAACGCCTGAAGCAACCCGAGGGCAATTCGAGGCGATTTCTCGAGACAACGGTGGAAATCTTCTCGGTAGAGCACCAGGAGTTTCGAGTCTTCCATTGCAATGACGTGCGCCGACCGCGGTTGATCGTCGATCAATGACATTTCCCCGAAGAAGTTGCCCTCACCGAGCACTGAGAGGATCACCTCTCGTCCGTCTTCTCCGATGAGGACCACCTTTACCTGGCCCGACTTAACGACGAAGAGTGCGTCTCCCGGGTCGTCTTCGAAGACAATTACGCTGTTTTTCGGGTATGCTCGCTCACGGGTCGCCCGGCCGATGCTTACGGTTTCTTCCTCGCTGAGATACGAGAACAACGGCACTGATTTTAATGGAAAATCCGCTGGCATTGGCGTCGAGTAGTTAGAGGGATGTCGAGGATCCAGCCAAGATTAGCCCGCCGCAAGTCGAGTGTCAATCTGAATCGGGAGCTCCATGGTTGCCCGCAAGTCAAGGCGCCCGTTATATTTCCCGCCCCTTAAGGTGAAGAATAGTTACGGAGCATACAGTGAAAGCAGGTATACACCCAACGTATCAACGTTCTGTCGTTTCGTGCGCGTGCGGCAATACGTTCGATACACGATCCACTCAGCCGGAGATAAAGGTTGAGATCTGCGCGCATTGCCACCCGTTTTTTACGGGTAAGCAGAAGCTCGTAGATACCGCCGGACGCGTCGAACGGTTCAGGCAACGTTACTCGAAGCAAGAATCATCGCCGGGAGAGTGATCTGTGCAGGCGCGGCTCCAGGCCGCGCTTGAGCGCGCGGCCGAAATAGAACGCGAGTTGGCAGATTCGGCCACTGCGCGAGACCCAGCCAAACTGAAGACGCTCGGACGCGAGCATTCCCGCCTGGAACAAATTCGGCGTGTTGCCTCCGTTTACGAAAAGCTGAAGAACGAGCTAGTCGAAGCCCAGGAGCTTTCGCGCGACTCGGATTCAGGTATGGCCGACCTCGCACGTGAAGAGGCGGCGAGCCTGGAACCTCGAGTCGAGGCGGCCGAGGAAGAACTGCACGCCTTGCTCATTCCGCCAGATCCGTTGAACGATCGCGACATTCTGGTCGAAATCAGAGCCGGCACGGGTGGCGACGAAGCCGCGCTGTTCGCTGCGGACCTGTATCGCATGTACTCGCGCTTCGCTGAACGCAGCGGCTGGAAAACCGAGACGGTGTCGTTGTCTGAAGGAAATGTCGGCGGTCTCAAAGAAGTGATCTTTGCAGTCCGCGGATCGGGGGCGTACGGACATTTGCGGCATGAATCGGGAGTTCATAGAGTGCAGCGAGTCCCCGCCACCGAAGCTCAAGGCCGCATTCACACATCTGCTGCGACTGTCGCTGTGCTTCCCGAGGCGGAAGACGTGGATGTCGATATCGAGGAAAAGGATCTCAAGGTCGACGTTTTTCGGTCGTCGGGACCGGGTGGTCAGAGTGTCAATACAACCGATTCGGCTGTCAGGCTGACTCACCTTCCCACCGGCCTCGTCGTTCAGTGCCAGGATCAGAAATCGCAGCTGCAAAACAAGGTAAAGGCACTTGAAGTCCTCCGTGCTCGGCTTCTCGACCGCATGGTGGCCGAGCAAGAGGCCGAACGGGGCCAGGAGCGCAGGGCAATGGTCGGCACCGGAGACAGGTCTGGCAAAATCCGCACGTACAACTTCCCGCAGAACCGCGTGACAGACCACCGTATAAACCTCACGGTCCACCGTCTGGACGAGATTTTGGACGGCAGCCTCTCAGAGATGATCGAACCGCTTCGGCTGGCATATCAGGGAGAACGTTCGGAAGACTGATGCCGGGACGGCCGTCTGTCGAGTGGGAATTGGTAGAGGGCACTCGAGTTCTCGATCGAGCTGGAATTCTCAACCCCAAGAGAGAAGCAACAGCAATATGGGCCTCGCTCGCTGGATCTCAGCCAGGAGATACTTGGCTGAAAAGGGAAGAAGAGGCGTCTGAAGACCTATCAAGCCGATTTCAAGCCTCAATTGGACGAAGAGCAGACGGGGAACCGCTGCCGTACGTGGTAGGTGCGACCGGGTTTCGCCAACTCGACCTGACCGTTGACCGTAGGGCGCTCATCCCTCGGCCCGAAACAGAGGGTCTAGTCGAGTGCGTCTTGAGTTGGTGTATTCGGCAGGCAGAAGACGGTGCCGACGGTTGGGGAGTTGCGGTGGACATCGGCACCGGAACCGGATGCATCGCACTGAGCCTCGCGGTGGAAGGGTGTTTCGACCGAGTGATCGCCACAGACGTTTCGGAAGATGCGCTCGAACTTGCACGTGAGAACGTGCTAGTGGTCGAGCCCGAGACACCGGTTGAATTGCTATGCGGCTCAATCCTGGAGCCAGTGGGCGACATTTCAGCTAGCGTAATCGTGTCCAATCCGCCCTACGTGACAGATTCTGAATTCCAAATGCTCGACTCGGGAGTGGCTAATTTCGAACCGCGCAGCGCACTCGTGAGCGGTGCCGACGGCATGGACCACATCAAAATGCTCTTGGAGGGCGCTCCAAGCCGTTTGGTGCCGGGCGGGCTGATAGCGATTGAAGTAGATTCCACAAGGGCATATATGGCTCGCGATCTAGCTGTCCAGCTGGGCTGGCCAGACGCCCGAGTTGAGGCTGACCTTTTCGGCAGGCCTCGATTTTTGCTAGCAACCAAGGAGACTTAAGTGATTGAAGACAGAGCCCTGGAACTCGGCAAGATGCTTGGGCAGACAGACGAGTACAAAGTGATGCAACGAGCGCGTGAGGAGCTCGAGAGCACTGCCGAGGTGAAAGCCCAAATGCAGCGCGTAGAGATGCTGACGGAGAAGCTCGAGCCGCTCAGCCAAGCCGGCCAGGAACCACCGAAGGAGATGGCTGAAGAGTATGAAAATCTCCTCTCGAGCATCCAGGCTCACCCCAAGTACCAGCAAGTGATCGCGGCACAATCGAACTTCGATAAGATGATGCTTCAGGTGAACGAGAAGATCGTCGAAGGGATCCGAAAGGGCGCCGAGAGCTCGATCATCATCCCTGGGTGAGCGGGAAGAGCATGAAGGGCTGTTTCTTGGTTGTAGAGGGCCCTGACGGTGTAGGGAAAACTACACTCGCCTCCCGTTTGGCCGTGCGGCTTCGAGCTGGCGGCCACGACGTGCTGGAAGTACGCGAACCGGGTGGAACTCCGGTCGCGGAAGCAGCAAGGAATGCAGCATTGGATCCCCACCTGAATGCCACTCCGCTGGCCGAGCTCTTTCTCATGCTTGCGGCTCGAGCGGATCTCGTCGAGCACGTACTACGGCCGGCTTTGGAGGCGGGTACGGTCGTAGTGGGTGACCGATATGAATTGTCGACCTGGGCCTACCAGGTTGAAGGCAGGCAATTGCCTGGGGCTGCAGTGCTCGAAGCGAACCGTTTGGCTACTGGGGGCTTGGTGCCTGACCTCACCTTGGTTTTGGATGCCCCTGCGGAAGTACGCCAGGAGCGGATGAAGATGGAGGGCAAGGCGCTGGACAGAATCGAGCAAGCAGAGGACGACGTTCGCAAACGCATAGCAGAGGCGTTTCTGGGTGCGGCAGGACCTGGAATCGAACATGTGAACGCAGATGGCAGCCCCGACTCGGTCGAGGCGACGGCATGGGAGCTTGTGCAGGGGTGCCTGGACAAAGGTGGTTGGAACCGATGAAGGGATCACGACTGGTTCTGTTTGGCCTCATAGCGGTGGCCGCTCTCATCTCGGGCGGTTGGTTGCTGCAAAGGGGCAGCGCAAGGTCGCAACAGGTGTACGAGAAAGCGCGGCTCTTCGAAGACATCATAGCCCATATCGCAGAGTACGCCGTTGATTCGCTGGACGAGGCGGAGTTGTACGAACTGGCAATCGAGGGGCTGATCGGTGAGCTGAACGATCCGTACGCCACCTATCTAGGGCCTGAAGAAGTGAGAGAGCTAACCGAGCGGACGACCGGAGACTACGGCGGCTTGGGTATGCAGATTGACGTTCGTGACGGCTGGATTACCGTGATTGCTCCGATGGCGGAGACACCAGCCGAAGCAGCGGGAATAGAATCGGGAGACAGGATCGTCGAGGTCGAAGGCGAATCGACGTTTGGATGGCGAAACGAACAAGCGGTGCGGGAGCTTAGAGGTGAGCCCGGCACCGAGGTCCGGATCGCCATCGCCCGCCCAGGCGTACCGGAGCCCTTTCACATTACGCTAACTCGAGCCTCGGTGCACGTTCGAGCGGTGCAGGCCTCGCTTCTGCTCGAGCAGCAGGTCGGCTATGTGTCGTTGGCGTACTCGACGATGGGTAACACGGTTGTCGAAGAGGTGCGCCACGCTATCGACTCTCTTCGCGGCGACGGTGCGCGGTCGCTCATATTCGATCTCCGCGATTCACCGGGTGGATTGCTGACCGAGGGTGTTACGTTGACCGATCTGTTCCTAGGCGAAGGCCAGGTTATGGTGCGCACTAACGGTCGCAATCCCAGGGTGAGGAGCGCGTACGAAGCACAGTACGCTGAGGCGTGGCCCGGAATGCCGATCGTAGTACTAGTGAACGGCGGCACCGCAAGCGCCGCGGAGATCATTGCAGGCGCGCTCCAAGACCACGACCGTGCTCTGGTGCTCGGGACACCCACGTTCGGCAAAGGGCTCGTACAGACCGTGTTTCCCCTTGGGCCCGAGAACGCGTTCCAGCTGACCACCGGGCGCTGGCAGACACCAAACGGCCGCACCATTCAACGCCCTATACGACGCATTGGCGAAAGATTACGCATTGTCGGAGGGGCCGAAGAAGAACGCGCCGACCGGACCGGAGATACCACCTTCGTAGATTCGAGTTCGGTGTTTTACACAAATGCCGGAAGGGCAGTTGTCGGTGGTGGGGGGATTAGGCCCGACGTGACCGTCAGAATGGATACGCTCACTGATGCGGAGCAGGAGTTTTCTCGAGGGTTGGGAGCCAACATTCCCACATACCGCGATGTGTTGACATCATATGCGCTGGAACTCACGGGCGAGGGCGTGATCTCCTCTGTCGGTTTTTCAGTTACCCTGAACATGCGCGATGAAATGATCGGGCGGTTACGGGAGCGCGGAATCGACATGCCCGTGTCGGTATTCCAGGGTGCGGGCAGGTTCCTGGATCGGCAGCTCGGGTACGAGATAGCACGCTATGTGTTTAACAGGGACGTGGAGGCGAGACGTCGAATCAGTGACGATCCACAGGTAGCGATGGCGCTGGAACTGCTCGATGGCGTAGACAGTCCACCCGACCTCTTATTGCGGGCGGAGTCGTTGGCTGGGTCGTCTCGCAACTAGGGAGTGATTACTCTAGCTCCTGGAGGAACGGCAAACTCCAGTTCCGCCTCAGAAATTCCTACGTTTGGCTGAAGACGCTCGAACAAAATCGTGCGCCTCTGTCCGGCCGGTTCCAGCACCATCAAACGACGCACGAGTCCTGTCGCACGAGAGATCGACACTTCCGCCTCGGTGAACGGATCATCGGACCGGCGGGGCACGAGACTCACGACATCGACGATTTCGCCCAAATCCGAGTCGCTGCCGATGTATGACGCTCTATAATGCTCGAGTGGCCGGTCGACGAATTGCGCAAGCAAGTTGGGTGTAGCGGCGCCGCGAGAGGGAATCGGTTGGCGCATCACCTGATTGGGGACGCTGCTTGGTAGGTAAATCCACAGCCATGTTCCATCGCTCACTATTCGGTCGCCGTCAGGTTCTGTGAAGTGCATCGCAAAACGACTTGGTGGAGCGAGGAGCAGAGTCCCACGTGAAACCAACGACCCACCCAACATCGGGTTATCTAACGTTTGCGTGAAGTCGGCGCGGAGCGTTTCGATGGCGCGGTACGTTGCCTCCGCCCTGTTCAGCGCTTGCATGGTGTTCTGTGCCTCGACCGCAAATGCTGACCAGCCCGAGTAGGCAAGCGCCAGTGTTACCCCGATTCGAAAATGTCTCATGGTTCCATCCCCAAGAACACGATTCGCTTGAAGAAAGTTCCATTCGTCGTCTTCAGTCGTACGGGATAGATGCCGCGTGGAACAGTAGATCCGTCGGAAGCGGTACCATCCCACTCCAGCCGAGGATCACAGCGTCCGGTGTCACCAAACTGGCCACGGCCGTACCGGCCAGCCGGTACGGTTCTCGGAAAGACGGTCGATGGCACGAGGTTTCTGACAACGTGCCCTCGCATGTCCAAGATGTCGAGTGTCGCATCGTCGTCTTGGGCGAGGTCGAACCAAATGCAGGTTGAAGCCACTCCCATCGCTTCGTTTGGAAACGGATTCGGGAAGTTCTGAAACAGCAGGGTGGCTGTCGGCAGTGACTCGTCAACTATCACAAACGATCCCTCGCTCTCGACCAAGACGCTGTCCGAGCCCAACCTCGCTACGACACGCCACCAGTATGGCGTGTTCAGGTCCAGATCCACCGTCGGAACGTACGAGGTCTCGGTGATATCGTCGGCTTCCTGCGTCGCGACTCCGTTGTCCACCCTGACGATGGCGACGTCATACACGAACGGCCCGGGAGGGCTCACTACTCCAGGTGAAGTCCACTGCAGCGTTGGTCGACGTGTGCGAATGGTGGTGCCGGCGGGTTCGTTCAAAGTGGCGAGACTTACCCACTCTGGAGCGACGTAAGTTTCGTTCGATCGATGGGTAAACGCAGCGGAATCGGCACTGACAGCGGTGACCTCAAAAACGAATGCTACGCCAGGTTGTAACGGTGTTTCGAGCTGAACTTCAGTTTCGGTCAAAGTCGTATCCAGAACAACCGTGCCAAACGTCGTGTCTTCGGCGAGGCGAAGTCGATATGTCATCGGTTCAGCAAAGGCTGGTATGTCGGCGATCTGCCAGGAGAACAACGGTGTAACGGTGGACAGATTGCTGTCGACAGGGCTCGCGATATCCAGACCATGAGGAAACGTTGCCGTTGCGGTCGCATCGGGCCGGCCCCACCCTCGGCTGGAGTCTGGTGCCTCCCTCCTCGTACCTGTGCGTCTCAAGGCCTCCAGAATGTCTGTGGGAGAGAGCATTGGGTGCAGTTCGCGAATGAGGGCAATCGTTCCGGCTATGATCGGCGTACTGAATGAGGTCCCGTTTACCCGCGAAAAACCAGAAGTCGCCATCGGATTGAGAACGAAGATCGACTGGCCAGGCGCAGTGAGGTCGGGTTTTAACCTCCCGTCAGCAGTCGGGCCTCGCGAACTGAACCCTGCCAGCACGCCAAGCGAATCCTCGGCGCCGACGGCTATCACCGAATCACCGTCTGCAGGTGTGCTCAGAGATCGAAAACCGCGCGCTCCATCGTTGCCGACCGCTGTAGTTACGACGATGCCGCGAGCCACCGCCGAGTCTGCCGCGACAGTGGTAACCGCCACGTCGCCATTTAGATCGGCGAACGAGTAACTGAACCCGTCGTCGAACTGGAAGTACGACAGGCTTGAAGTGACTATGTCGGCGCCCAAGGAGTCAGCCCATTCCAATGCGGCAACGTAGTTGTCTTCCTCTACACGTGTTTCGGACCTGACGTCTTCCGTCTTAGCGAGTATGTACTCGGCCTCGGGTGCGATCCCCACGATCACGGTGGGAAGCCCGGCGGCTAGCAACGACCATACTTCAGTGCCGTGTCGGGACGCGTGCAGCACATCGACGGCCTCATTTCGGACCACAGAATCGCCGAACACGAAATCGTGCTGCGCCAGCACAGCGACATCTTCGAATGCCGCGAGTTCCGTCTCAAATCCGGTATCGAATATTGCAATGCGAACGCCCGATCCGCGTAGTCCGGCATTCACGAGAGGGAACAGGTTCATCTGCCTGAATGGCATCGCGGACGGTCCGAACACGGAGTCGTTGCTGGTCGCGCCGGCAGCTCGGGGTAGAACCGACACTGGTGTACCAGCCGACCGAACGGGCCCGACAAAACTGGCAACAGGTTGGAGACGGGTTAACAGCGAAGACTGGCGCAACCGGTCGAGTGTTCCGCCGTCGATGTCCGCCGAAACCGCGTGTAGCCAGCGACTTCGGTGCCTGATCCTGGCGCCGGATTCTCGCAACAAATCCTCGATGTCGGAGAGTGCGTGACCGGCACTTCCCATAGCCCAAACTGCGAATGTCGTGTCGCGCATGGCGGCGCGTTCGAGGCCGGGCGAAATCTGAGGCCGTTGTGCTTGGATTGCCGTCGCGTATAGGCTCGCGGACGCGAGCGCGACGACGCAAACTCTCACGAGGCCGCTGCCTGTTGCCGACCTAGTCGAACACCCACAATCGTAGAGACGCCCGGTTCCTGCATCGTGACGCCGTACACGGCGTCAGCCACTTGCATGGTGCGCGGATTGTGGGTGATCACGATGAACTGCGTTTCGTCTTTGAACTCGTCCAGGAGGCGGACGAAACGCGTCACGTTTGCGTCGTCAAGCGGTGCATCCACTTCGTCCAGCAGGCAGAATGGCGCTGGTTTAGTGAGGTATATGGCAAACAGCAGTGAGAGGGCCACAAGTGCACGCTCGCCTGAAGAAAGCAGATGGATACGCTGGGTACGTTTGCCGCGTGGAGCGGCGAAGATCTCAATGGGGCTCAGCAGCGGGTCGGATTCCTCGAGAAGGCGCACGTCACACTCACCACCGTCGAAGAGGGTGTTGAATACGCTGGAGAAATTCTCTTGGATCTGTTCGAACATCTCGACGAAGAGCGCACGTGCCGTGGCGTCGATTTCTGCCAAGGCGCGGAGCATTGTCTTGCGCGCTTCCACCAGGTCTTGTCGTTGTTCCTGGAGGAAGGTGAGGCGTTTTGTCTCCTCGGCATGTTCGTGAACGGCGAGAGGATTGATTGGTCCCATGGCCTCCAACGTGCGCGCCAACCGTTCTGCCTCTTCCTCGAGCTCCTCCGTTTCTTCCTCAACCGCGGGCGCTTCTTCCAAGAGTTCGCTCAAAGGTTTATGGAATTCTGCTTCCGTCCGCTCGATCATAGCTCTGCGTCTGCCGGTCGATTCGGTGAGTGCGAGCTCTATGCTGTGGGCCTCCTCGCTCAGCGACTCGATTTCTGTTCGAGCCTCGGCGAGCTTCGTGTCGCCTGCCGCCACATCTGATTCCGCCTTCTGTTCCGACTCTATGGCCTCTCGCACTGCCGCTTCGATCTGCTCGATCGTTACCCGCCGTTCGGCGAGGCCGTCCAACCACGAATCTCTTTGCTTGGAAAGCTTCTCTGTGTCGCTTTCGATCTCCTCCATCTCGCGGTCGAGGGCGGCAACCGTCTGCTTGGCTCGTCCGAGCTCCTCTGCGGCTCGCGACTCGCGTTCGGTGGCGGCCTTTTCTCGCGCTGACACCTGTGCCTCTTCCACTTGCCAATGCACTAGGCGTTCACGCGCAGCCTCTTGAGCTTCCTCGAGGTCCGAAAGAATCGTCGCCTGCGTATCGAGTACAGTACCCAGTCTCGCGTATTCCGCCTCCGCTCGCTTGAGATCGCTCTCCAGTTGCCCATGTCGTTTGGAACACTCATCCTGCCGCTCGGTGAGTCGCAGGAACGTCTCATCCGCTTCCGACTTCTCTTGTTCGCACCGATGCACGGTTCGAGCTGCGTCGTCGTGGGTGTTCTGAGCATCCCTCAGAGCCGAGCGGGCGTTTTCAGCATCGGTCACAGCCTTTTCGAGGGCTCTCTCTGCGGACGCGTGCTCATCAGCGCAGGTTGCGGCGGTCCGGTTCAGGCTCTCGAGCAGGTTCTCCGCTTTGTTCCTGTCATCGACTAGCTGCACGAGTTCGGCCTTGCGGCTGAGCGGCCCACTAGCGTCGGCGTTAGAGAGATAGATCGCACCGTTGGACTGGCGCACCGGGTTCCCTGGCGCATCGTCGAAGTGCATCCCGGCAAGTAATGCTCGCACCCAATCACTTGCGGGTTTTTCAACCGCGAAATCTGGCATCCCAGCATCACCGACAGTCGGCAGCGGGCCCGGACTCACCGGTAACAACGCCAGAGGCCCCGGCTGCGCTTCGCTGTGCCATCGTACGATGTCCGCCACCACGTTTTCGTCGCGGACCAACACGGCGTTCAGCCAGGACGCCAGCATTCGTTCCGCCTGACCTGCCTCGGCTCGGGAGGGCGTTACAAAATCGCTCAGAGGCCCGAGAACCGCACCGTCACCAAATTTCTCTTTCGCGAGCAGGAGAGCTCTCGCCGCAGGTGCCAAACCCTCTCGTGAGCGCTCGAGTTCCTTGAGCGCTTCTTGCCGCGCCTTCATTTGGGCGATTTGCTCTTCGGCAGAGCGACGCTCCACCAGAACGGCTGCTTCCCGTTCCCGAGCCGCCACCAGATCGTGCCGGGCACGCTCGAGGGTGCTTGTCGCGCGCTGCTCTCCCTGCTGGCTCTGTTCGCGAACCTTCAGAGATTCGTTCAGCCGTCCGCGCGCTGTATCGAGCTCTACTCCAGCTTCTTCTCGTCGTGAACTGGCATCTTTGAGCTGTGTTTGAATGTCCTCGAGTTCTTTCTCGAGGGCAGAGATCTCGCCGGCGTTGGCTCGTTGCGCCTCGACTTCCCGCAGACGCGCGCCTTCGGTTTCGTGCACGACGTTGCGTTGATTCGCCAACCGATCGCGCACGTCGCCTTCAGTCGCAGATCTGAGGCCGAGCTCTACCTGGACCGACTCTCGGGCTGACTTTGCGGCTACGCGTTCTGCAGCGGCTGCGTCGCGCTCTCTGGTCGCCCGTGCCGCCCCCTCATTGGTTTGCTGCCTCTCCTCCAGAGCGCGGGCCTTGCGACTCGAGGCGTTTTTCAGCTGCTCTGCGGCAACATTGACGTCGCCTTCCAGTCGCTCCACTTCGACCCGAGTCTCGCTCAGCCGCCTCTCTAGCTCGTTTCGACTCGCCTCGGCGTTGGCGCGAGCCTGTGCAAACCCCTCGCGCGCTTGTTCGAGCTCCTCCAGCTCCTGCCGCTTTTCTGGAATCTGAATCGACAGAGTGGCATGCCGGTTCCGATAGCCGGACTCTTCGTCATCGAAGCGTGCCAGCTCTCTGCGGGCCAGAGTCAGGACCACTGCGAAACGTTCGTTGGCAAACTGTGTGTGACGTTCCGCTTTGCCTCGTTGCCGGGAAAGACTGCGGACCTGTGTTTGGACTTCCGAAATCAGGTCGTCGAGTCGTTGTAGATCCTCCTGCGTCCTCTCTAGACGTCTTTCGGTACTGCTACGGCGCTCCCGGTACACGCCGATGCCTGCGGCATCCTCGAAGAGCGAACGACGTTCGTCGGGTCGGTCCGATAGCAGCCTGTCTATCATCTGGGCTTCAATCACTACTCCCACATCGCTCGCGAGGCCCGTGCCCTGGAGCAGGTCGTGGAGGTCCTTGAGCCGTACCAGCTTGCCGTTGACCAGGTAGTCGCTCTGCCCCCCGCGGGAGAGACGGCGCGATACTACCACCTCGTCGTACGCGATTGGCAGCGTATCGTCGCTGTTATCGAGTACCAGGGATACTTCTGAGATGTTGATTGGGCGTCTCTTGGCGGAACCTTGGAAGATTACCTCTTCCATACGGGCCCCTCGAAGCAGGCGAACTCGTTGCTCGCCCAAAACCCAGCGTACCGCGTCGGAGATGTTGGACTTTCCACACCCGTTTGGGCCGACGATGCCGGTGACACCATCCTCGAACGGAAGTCGAAGAGTGTCCGCGAATGACTTGAAACCCGACAATTCCAACCGGGTGAGCTTCATCGTGCGATTCCTACCCTTGTTACAAGGACCTTTGAGAGGCCGCGCCCCGCTTCCGGAATCACCGAATCGGCCAATTCGGTTTGGTCGGGCGACTCGAAAGCTCCGACGAGCACCTGCACTGACCCGTCGGGCATCGAGACAATGTACGCGGGGATACCGATTTCACGAAGTCCCTCAGCCGCCCTTTGTCCGGACAGGGAATCAGGGCGTGTTGCCAGGAGGTACGCATAGGGAGTGTTTGCGAGCACCCCCCGCACCGACCCGATGATCCCGTCCGCACGCAGCCTGCTGCGCAATTCGCGAGCGGCGGTCTGGTCGGGTACGGCGCCTACAAAGACCCGGTACCAGGCACGTGCGGAATCCCGGGGGACTGCCGAAATTGTGGCGGAGACGCCTGCCCCCGTCAGTTCGGCGAAATGTCCAAACGCCTCGCTCAGCTGCGACCACGCCGCGACCTGTATAGAATAGGCCAGAGTATCTACCGGGCCTGCCGGAGTAGGTACAACCGGCAAGCTCTCTTCATCCTGCGGCTCGGTATCGGGTGCGGATTCGAGTCGGGTATCGGCTGTATCGACTGGCGCGACCGGAGCTTCCATGGCATCCTGCGGTGAATCACGACCGCTCATGACCAGAATGGCACCGGCTACCGCAGCTGTGCCTGCAACGCTGACAACGATGAGCAGGAGCCTTCTCCAATCCATTTCGATTCTGCTTCCTGGGCCGGTGCCAGGGCTCTGCTCCGACGGGATCACCTCAGGTTGATCTTTGATGACGCACACCGTCATTCCGCGATCAATTGCGGAGCGGATTTGTGGCTCCTGCGGCCCCGAAGGGCCGAAACCGGTCGGGGATACAGCGAGGATCAAATCAGGTTCCAGCGAAAGCAAGTCTAGCGACGCCGTTGGAAGGAATAGCACCAAGACTGCTTCTTCTTTGGAAAATCCCCTGGAAAGGCGCTGCCATCGCTTGTTGGTCAACACACCCTCTGTGTCGGCTGAGGGTGTGCCGACCCCGATGAAGTGCAAGTTTGGATTTTCGTCTTGCGATGCCACGTGCTGAAGTGAGGCGCCGAACAGAAACGCGTCCACGATGCCCGTGTCCTGCGGGTCGTACGCCAGAGCCTGTAGCCTTGGATCGTCGACGTACAGATCGATTAGAGCCGTTCTGCGGCCGGTCGCAGCGGCTGCACGTGCAATGCTCCACGCAGCTGAAGAGGCCCAATCGGAGTCCCCGCCGGTAGGAGTTACTGCGATTACGGATCGGTCGGCAAAAAGGCTTTCGGCAATTTCCTGAATTTCGGGAAGTGTGTACTCCTGAACATTCATGGAATGGAACGTTCGATTTCGCGTATGAAGAAGGGCCGCCCCAACCTTCTAGCGCTCGACTCTGCTTCCTCTCTGGTTGAGTAGGGTCCCATCACGACGCGATAGAGTTCATCGGTCGAGTCCGCGGGCAGGACAGTCGCCGGCATCCCCGCGCGACTGAGTTCGTCGGCGAGGGCTTGAGCCCAGGCTGCGTTTCTAGAACTGCTGATTTGAACGAAGATACTTCTGTCTGTTTCCCGCTCCGACTGCGTGCTGTCCCGGGCCAACTCCAGTGCAGGCCGGCGAGGGTCCCACTGGGCAACCATCCAGAGGTCGTCACCGTCTGCGCTGCCAACTCCAGCCTCAGCGAAATCATCGCCTGCGTGAGCTACCAGAGCACCGGCACGGCGCATCAGTATGGTACCATCCGTCGCTATTGCAGGCAGGTCGGCTTCCCACGAACCTGTCAACGAGGCTGCTACCGCCAATTCAGAGAGATCCACGACCCATATGATCCCTTCATCTTCTGAGTAGGCCAGCATCCTGCGTCCCAGAGGCCCGACTCGCATCGCCGAGATCCTGCCGGGCATGCTAAGCGAATCGCCGACCATGTTTTGGAACCGATCTATGACCACCAGGTTTTGTTCGCCGGACGCCACGTAGATTTGGTGCCCGGAGGTAGAAAAAGTCGCCAAACGCGGCCGCGGCGTTATTGCGACAAATCGATGGCTTTCAGGATCAGTGGGGTCGATAGTGACAACGCCGGAGTCGACTACTACCGCCACAAGTCGAGCCCAATTCGAAACGGCCAATTCACCATTCGGGAGTTCGTGCCGAATTGGATCCTGTCCGCGCGCTAGCAGGACGAGTTCACGCGATGTGTCAGTCTCGAGCAACGTGAGCAGCTTTCCGCGTGCGGCTCCCCAGACGCCCAGGGCAGGGAATTGCAGCGTGTCGGCCCATATTTCGGTGGTGCGATGCTCGACTTCCCCGACGGTTCCATCAGGTCGGAACACGTATGCGGTACCTGTCGGCCCTATTGCGGCGGTGGTAACGCTCGTGTCAATAGTGCGTGCGCGCCCGGCCACTAGGTCGAGGGCGATTAAGTCGAGAGCCGTGTCGTCTTCCCGCTCGGCAAGTGCGTAGATGAGGTCATCGTCGCTGACGAAGCCGACCATCTGTACGGCGCGGCGCCTTCCCAATTCAAATCTCCAAGTAACCTCTTCGAGGTTTGGAAGACGATAGAGCCGTGCCAGGCCGCCTGACGCAGGGAACCGGAAGGCCACCGCGGCTCCGGCCGTCATGGAGTGGCTCGCCGCCGCAAACGCCTCCTGTACCGGGTTCGGATCGGAATTGTCATCGCAGGCCATAAGGCCAGTGCAGAGCAGTATCACGGCGATGTGGAGTCTCACGCGCGGCAAGCTAGAGCAGTGAGCGGAGAGCGGCAAGGGGCACATCAGGCAGGGTCTCCGTCCAGATTCAGCGGAATGGATGGCGCATCGACCCAAAGTCGTTCCAGCTGATAGAACTCGCGCAAACTCGGGTGAAATACATGCACCACAAAATCGAAGTAATCGAGCAAAGCCCACCTTCCAGCATTCACTCCCTCCGCATGGTGAGTCATGCGATCGACCTTTCTCAGCGCCTCAATGACGCGCTCAGTCAAGGCGCGAACGTGCGTGTCCGATGTGCCCGATGCCAGCACGAAGTAGTCGGTGGCATCGCTCAGCCCACGGAGATCCAGAATCAGGAGATCAACCGCTTTGTGGTTGTCGAGAGTCGCTGCCGCGACATGAAGGTCGCGGAGCACGTTCGAAGTGTCGGGAGCTTGGCTGGTAGACTGCGTGGAAGTAGATCCCTTTGGCTCGAGAGGTGCTCAATCCTCTACTTGGTAAAAAACGCCCCATGCTCCGGGGCCGACGTGAACACCAATTGCCGATGTTACGTCTTCAATGAAACAGCTTCGCGGTGCATAGCGCGCAACGAGCTCGGTCTTCACCGAGTCTGCGATTTCCTTGGCTCCCGCATGCGCCACGCCCATCCGCAGCTTATCTGGACGAGGAGTTAGTCGGCGATCGACGTGCTCGAGAATGCGCGGTAACAGGGCATCCCTGCCGCGTACGCGGTCGAGGGGAGCTATCCGTCCGTCCTGGCATACCTCGAGGATGGGTTTGATGTCGAGTAGCCCGCCCAGCCATGCTCTGCCGCGACTGACTCGGCCGGACCTCAGGAGGTTGTCGAATACATCCACCGTAAACAAACCGCCCGACTGGTCGCGAACGCGGTCTAATTCTGGGACGATGTCGCTCGCTGGCCATCCAGCTTCGGCAAGTTCGGCAGCTCGAAGAGCGAGTAACCCCAGTCCAAAAGATGCAGCACGGGAATCCACTATTGTGATTCCCTCGAGTTCGGTCGCTTGCATGGCCGCGCTAGCCGATGCGAGTGTCCCGGACAACGCTCCAGCGATGAAAATGCCGATGACCTCGGATGCGTTCGACCGCGCGTCCTGGAAAGCTCTAGCGAACGCCCCCGGTGTGGGCTGGGACGTAGTGAACACTCCGTCGGTCTCACGCATCCGGTCGTATAGCTCAGTACCTCTGATATCGATACGGTCTTGGTATGTCTTTGAATCGCCGATAACCTGAAGAGGAACCAAGATCATCCCGTGTTTGTCGATGATCTCATCTGACAGATCGCAAGAGGAATCGACCACGATCGCAACGGCCCGAGTGTTTTCCACCAATTCCCGGTGTTGCTCCCGCATGTCCTCGGCCTTGGTCGATTCGACGGTTCCCCATTCGCCCGCCAATGCGAAAACCTCATCGGGTACATCAGTGTGGATGTGAATCCGCAAAAGGTCATCGGCGGCGAGAACGACCAAAGAACCGCCAAAACCCCTCATTCGAGATCGCACCTCGGTACTGGACGGGAAATTCGAGCCGTTTACCAAGACCTCCGTGCAGAATTGATAGTCGTTTTCGGGGGCCGCATCTGATAGTGCCGCTGCGTTGCGAGAATCGTACGACGGCAAAACCGAAGCCTCGAGGATGGGGTCTCCGTGGATGAGCCGAACGATTCCCTCCAACATCCGCACAAACGCTTTCGCTCCCGCGTCGACTACGCCAGCTTCTTTCAGGACAGCAAGCAATTCCGGAGTTTGCTGTAGAACAGTGTTAGCGTGATTCAAAACTCGAGTCATCAGTTCCACGAAGTTTTCTGACTCGCTGGCCGCTCTCTCTGCCTCGTCGGCGGCTTCGCGCGCAACCGTGAGGATCGTGCCCTCAACCGGCTCATCCAATGACTCGTGAAGACGCACGGCACCGCGCCGTATGGCTCGCGCCACATCGCTGGCGGTGGCGGTCTCCATATTCCCCATCGTGTCACGAAACCCGAGTAGAAACTGAGACAGGAGCATTCCGGAATTGCCATGCGCAGAAAACACGCATGTCTGCGCCATGGCCTTGGTGACCTGGGGAAGAGGAGCGGGCCCGAGTTTTCTCACCGCCTCGGCGACAGCTCGGAAAGTGGATGCGAAGTTGGTGCCGGTATCTCCGTCAGGAACGGGAAACACGTTGATTCGGTCGAGCTCCTCTCTGCCTGCGTCGACCCAGTCGGCCGCCGCCAACAGAGATGCCCTCAAGCGAGGACCGTCCAGGTAGGCAATCCCGACGGCAGCGTCGCTCATTACTCTTCTTTGATAACCCAGACCCTGACTTCGGCGTTTACTTCATGATGTAAGCGGATCGGCACCTTGTAGATGCCAATCATCTTGATCGGTTCTTCGAGATGGATGGTCCGCTTGTCAATCTGGTAACCGCGCTCAGCCAGCTGCTCCGCGATGTCGCCCGATGTGATGGACCCGAAGAGCTTGTCGCCTTCACCCGCCTTGACGGTGAACTCAATCGACAGGCTGGCGAGTTTTTCAGCGAGTATCTCCGCGTCCGCCCGATCGGACTCGGCCTGCTGCGCACGCTTCACGGCTTCGGCATCAACCCGCTTCTTGTTTGCTTTGGTTGCTACGTACGCGAGACCACGCGGAATCAGGTAGTTGCGGCCGTACCCGTTCTTGACCGTTACGATTTCTCCGGCGTGTCCTACATCCTTGACCGTTTGTCTCAGAATCACTTCCATGTTCATCCACCTGCTGGCGGTGTTCCCCACCGCCTCCGAAGGTCGAATCTCGTATCGACGATTCCTAGAAGGATCGCCCCGATGAGGGCGAGCGGCAATAGAAGAAATGCCGTCGCCAGTGCAAGTACAGTGGTGAGGCACCCACCTCCAAGAGCCAGAAACCCAACGGTTGCCACTGCTGCCCCGCGTAAAGCGAACAAACTGCCGAGCACCAAAAGCGCGTTCATTGCTCCCAATTTGGCTGCAGCGAGCTTCGGCACAAGTACCACCACCAACATGACGATCGCAGCCCACCCGAGGTGTTCCGTGAACGTAAAATCACGAAACCTCCCCGGCTCAATCCCCTTGGGGGTATGCGCAAGCTTATAGTATATCGCAGACGCTAGCGCCAATCCTGCCATGATCTGAAGTACCGTCAACGCCGGACCGTAGTCGGCCATGAACTGCACTAACGTCTTGCTGAACTCAGCCAGCTGCTGCGTGTCAATTGTGCCAGTACTGTCGATGCCCAAGGCAGCACTTGTAAACATCCGCATCGTGAAGCCAACGCGGTGCTCGGTCCACCAATGCATTTCCTGCCATGACCTGCCGAGTGCCCCCAACAGCAATATCAGGCCCAGGGTCGCTGCAATTGAGGCTGCCAATATACGGTGGCCCAGGGTTGCTCGGGTGAAGAATGTGATTGGCAGAAATGCGGCGACTGCCAGGACGATTCCCGCCCGCATCACCTGGTCCGGCAAAACTCCCGGAAGCGTGAGCCACCAGAAGCAAACCCCGCCGGCAATGATTGTGGCAGCTGTCGCTCCGCCTCGAATGGGAGGTGACAGCAGGAGCAGGGCAACCAGCGCCACAAATCCCACCGGCGCGAACCAGAGCATAGCCGCGAAGGCCACCAATACGCTCGAATGCCTTCTCAGCCAGCCAGATTTATTCACGAATCACCGCCCCCAGCGAGTCGCTCGGACGGTCGCACCACGCTACCTGCCGTGCCCCTTGATGAAGGGAAGCAGCGCGAGATGCCTCGCCCGCTTTATGGCGCGTGTGAGTTGGCGCTGATGACGTGCACACATCCCCGACAGCCGGCTTGGGAGGATCTTCCCTCGCTCGGTGATATATCGTGAAAGCGTGCGTTCATCTTTGTAATCAACGATGCGATTTCCCGATTCGCAGACAGGGCATGTTTTGCTTGGCCGTAACATTACTCGCCCCCTCCGTCAACCTCTGTTTTGGGCTCTTCGTCTTCATCGGCAGCGGGAGCTTCATCCACCTGGGGCGTGGGAGCATCCGCGCTCACCACTGGCTCGGCTGCTCCGGCCACGGCACCTGTACCGGCTTCTTCTGTCGACTCGATTTGATCGGGTCGCGTTACTGATAGGCCCTCATTGATCACGACCAAATAGCGGAGCACGGTATCGTTCAGCTTGATGGCACGTTCGAATTCGCCAAGGAGCTCGGTCTCGGCTTCGAAGTGGGCCACCACGTAGTACCCGATTTCCTTATTCTGGATAGGGTAGGCAAGCGTGCGCTTTCCCCAGTGGGCGATACCTGTGATTGGTTCTGCTTGGTCGGAGCTTTTGAGAAGATCGTGGAACCGATCGAGGTGTTCATTCACCTCTGGCTCCTCTAGTGCACTGTCGAAAATGTACACGATTTCGTACTTCCGTTTCATGACACCATCCTGTGGACAAAGTGACCCCGCTCGATTCGAACGAACGGAGTAGGTTGTTGTCGAACGTGAGAATGTAGCTAGCGCAAAGCTCAGGTGGTAGTCCCGGGTTCCTGAGGTTCTTTGCGGTTGAATCTGTTCATGGCCGTTTCTATACCTTCGCGGAGCCAACATTCCACTGCCTCGGCTACTCTCGGCAGTAGTTGTGCCAATATGTCAACGTCATCCGAACTCATCTGTGCGAGTACGAAGTCGGCCGGATCGGTACCGTCATCGGGAACCGGACCGACACCGATCCTCAGTCGTGCGTATTCCTGGGTTCTAAGCGATTCCTCTATGCTGCGCAGTCCGTTGTGTCCTCCAGCTGAACCGCGTGCTCGCAATCGGAATGTGCCGATCGGCAGGGCGTAGTCATCCACTACCACAAGCATGTCGCTCGATAGGTCGAATCCTTCGAGCGCGCGAAGCGGCCGGAGCGCCTGGCCACTTCTGTTCATATAGGTGCGGGGTTTCACTATTGCCACGGGCTCGCCGTCTATCCTACTGTCGGTGACGTGAGCCTTGCCGACGCGTCTGAACTTGGGAAACTCCCACTCCTGGGCTATGAAGTCAGCCAGGACAAAGCCCGCATTATGCCGTGTTACGGCATATGCGGGCCCGGGGTTTCCAAGCACGATTATTGCACGCAGCTCTTATCCCTCGCTTTGGGAACCAGCGTCCTCGGCTTCTCCGCCTTCCTCATCCTTCGCCTTGCGGATCAACTCCGGCTCGCCTGCTTCCTCTTCGTCCTCGAGCAAGGCCTCAGCCTCAGGCTCGGCCTCGACGCGCGGTGCGACGACCGTGCAGATCGTAGCGTCCGCATCGGCCAGAATTTCTGCGTCCGGAACTTCCACATCACTAACGTGAATGGAGTCGCCTACCGTGAGTTCCGTGACATCGACCTCGATGTGATCGGGCAGATCCTTTGGAAGTACCTTGATCTCGAGCTCGCGCATGATCTGGTCGAGAATGCCGCCCTGGTTTCTCACGCCTTCCGGCGAACCGACGAGACGAATTGGCGGTTTGACCGTGAGCTTCTCGCCCTTGTGGACTTCCAGGAAGTCTATATGCAGTATTTGAGCGCGCGTGGGATGCCGTTGAATCTCCTGGATCAGCGCGCGGCTCGTCTTACTGCCGATTTTGATCTTGATGATGCTCATCCCGCTCACCGAAGCGAGCGCTTTTTCGAAATCCACCTTCAAAATACTGAGTGGCTCGGGGTCCCTGCCGTGACCGTAGAGTACGGCGGGGATAACGCCGTCGCGGCGCAGCTGCCGCGCTACCGATTTGCCCGATTCCGTTCGTTTCGTCGCATCGAGCACTAGAGTTTCAGCCATAACTTGTCCTTCTACGCTTCCTGATCAGTATCAGTCAGAACAGTGAGCTCACCGACTGATCGCTGTGAGTGAACCGGATGGCCTGAGCCAGGAGCGGGGCTATCGACAACACCTGCAGTTGGTCGAACCGCCGCTCTTCCGGAATGTGCATCGTGTTTGTAACCGCTAACTCTTTCAGGGGACTTGCACTCAACCGGTCTACCGCAGGTCCCGACAGTAGAGCGTGTGATGCGCATGCATACACGTCCCGTGCACCAAGCCGCTTGAGGGCGTGCGCGGCCTCCGACATTGTACCCGCCGTGTCGATCATGTCGTCGACTATCAGGCAGTCCCGTCCATCGACGTCTCCCACCACGTTCACGACCTCTGCGATATTCGCCGACGGACGCCGTTTGTCGATAATCGCCAACGATGCGTCGAGCCGCTTCGCAAACCCCCGGGCGATCTTTGCGCCGCCTACATCCGGGGCAACGATTACCGGATCGACCAGGTGTGTCTGGCGGTAATGTTGCACCAGAGCGGGAGCCGCGAACATGTGATCAACGGGAATGTCGAAGAAGCCCTGCAGCTGATGCTGGTGGAAATCAATTGCCAGCACGCGGTCTGCGCCCGCAGTAGTGATCAGGTTCGCCATCAGTTTTGCGGCAATTGCAACGCGCGGCTGGTCCTTCCTATCTTGTCTCCCGTATCCGAAATACGGAACGACGGCGGTGACCCGTGCAGCGCTCGCCCTGTGAGCCGCATCGATCAGGATCAACAATTCCACCAGGTTTTCGGCAGGCGGACAGGTGGGCTGTATGATGAACACATCCTGCCCACGCACATTCTCGTCGATTTTGACGAAAATCTCGCCGTCGGCGAACCGCCTGATAGTTACCTGGCAGAGCGGTTGGTCTAGGCGCTCGGCAATTTCCTGGGCCAGCGGTTGGTTCGCCGTCCCGGACATCAGGAGCGCTTTGCTCGAAGTAAGAGAGATATCAGCCATGATAGCCTGAAAAAATAGCTAGACAGGCTGTTATCCAGAAGGGGTGATGTATTGTGGGCCGCGGAGCGCCGAAGACTCCCCCATTACAAGACGGCTTCTCCGCGGGAGTGTTTCGGTGGCGTTTGACGGCAGAGGCCTGCATATTGGCATCAGGCTCCGCGATTTTTGGGGCGCAAAGGAGCGCAGCGATGACAGCAGTCCTCGTCGTCGACGATGAAAAGGATGTCCGCGTTCTACTTCGAAAGGTCGTAGAGAAGGAAGGACATGAAGTGCTCGAGGCTGGTGACGGCTTGGAGGCACTGTCCGTGCTCGACAAGGAGCAGGTAGGACTTGCAGTCGTCGACCTGGTCATGCCGCACATGAACGGTGTCGAGCTCATGCAGCGGATGCAGATGGAGTTTCCCGAAACGAAGATCGTGACCCTCTCGGCATTTGGCACCTCGTGGATTTGCCCGTCCGAGTTGACGATCGAGGCATCGTTGACCAAGCCCTTCAACCTCAAGGATCTGAGGACCGTGCTCAGGCGCATTCTGGGCAGGCCTTCGAAAACCGGTTCAACCCGAACGAAAAGGCGTCCTCGGCGGAATTAGAGTCGGAAACCACCGAGGACGCACACTCTCGAACTTTCCAGTTGGCCCCAGAGGATTCGAACCTCTATTACCGGAACCAAAATCCGGGGTCCTGCCATTGGACGAGGGGCCACCAAGCCAGAATCAACGGCACGAAAAAACTAGCGACTTCGGTGCCGGTTGTCACATGGAACTAGGCTGGCACGGGCTCAGGCGCCCGCCTTGCTCGGACCTGCGTGGGAATCACGAGTTCAACATCTGTGAACTCACGCTTGGCGTCATCTCGTTCCGCTGCAGTGGAATAGACCGCGATGATCGCGGACCCCGATCCGCAGAGCCGTGTCATAATGGGACCGGTGTTCGCCAGCCTCGTGAAGTGCTCGTACAACCGCGGCATTTGGGCGAAAAGCACTTCTTCGAAGTCATTGGAGCTGGCTTCGACGATTGTAGGCCAATTATCCAAGCCACTTTCTTGCATTTTCGGTGGATGGCTCAGCTGTTTTCCTGACCTCGAGGCGGCAAGCGATTCATATGCCCCGCGCGTGCTAACGCCGAACTCAGGTTGTAGAACGAGTGCCGGCTTGGCCCGCGGGCCCGCTACTTCCGTGATTCGCTCGCCGCGCCCGCGCCCTATGGCAAATGCGGCCCGCGAAACGAAAAAAGGCACGTCGCTTCCCAGCTTCGCCCCGAATTCGAGAAGTTCCCGCTCAGGCACAGCCTCATCAGCGAGCAGATTCACCGCATGGAGTGCTGCCGCACCGTCGCTCGAGCCGCCACCCAACCCCGCCTGCACCGGAATCGATTTGGTGAGGGAGATTTTCACACCAAACTTACGTCCGGTTGCGGCCAAAACCCGATCGGCTGCCCGGAATGCCAGGTTTTGCTGCTCCGGGCCGACTTCCGCTCCATGTGTCGAGAGCTCGATCCCGCTCTCGATGCGCTCGACCTCCAACACGTCGTGGAGCTCGAGGAGCGCGAATAAAGTCTCGAGGTTGTGGTAACCGGATGGTTCGCGGTTCAGGACACGCAATTTCAGGTTCGCCTTTGCGTGCGCTGCGATCGAGACTCTATTCAACCTCGGATTCCTCGGATTCCCTCAGGTCGGCAAGGTGAAGGTGCGCCCTCGACAGCGACCAGAGCCCTAGCAGCGTTATGGGAATGAATCCACCTAGGTGAAAGCCGAATGCAAATGAAACGGCTTGTCCGGCGCCTACAGCATAGAGAGGGAGAGTGAGTCTACAGACTGCTTCAAACTGGCCGAAAAATCCTGGGCTGAACTGCACGGCAACGCCGAAGGCCAGCATCGATTGTAGCATCAGAGCGGCAGACCATGGAATTTCGATACCAAATGCGGCGAACCCGAACCAGAACGATGCCGCACCAGCCACCCAGACAATTATGGACCAGAGGGCAACCGCGACGATCGTCCTGGGACTCCGCAACGACTCGAGACCGGAGATCACGCCCTCGAGAGCGCCAACGACCGCGTGAGACCATGATCCCGGCAGGCTTCGCTCGGTTACAAACCGGGTATACTTGAGCGCCGGTTGGGGCCACGTGACGAAAGCAACGCCAAAAATCAATGCGACAGAGAAGCCCGCCGCCGCCAGCTTCCCGATCCTACCCAACGTGAAACTTCCAACTACGGTATCGCTGCCGAATCCGCCAACCCACATTGCCACGGCCAGCATTGCCAAGAGCGTGAATCCGTCGAACACTCTTTCAACCGCTATCGAGCCGATCGCCGTGGTGAACCGGACACCCGTGAGTTTGCGGGCAGCGTATGCTCGTATGAACTCACCGGCGCGCCCATATGTGATGTTAGTGGACATGAACCCAATAGCGGTTGCGTGCCAGAGGGGGACAAACGGCAGGCGCTCACCTTCGAGGCGGAGTAAATACTGCCAACGCACGGTCCTCAGCGGGAATGTGAGAGTTGCAGCAACAACCGCCGTCAGGAACCGGACCCAGCGTACGTCTTTGACGTGTTCCAGGACCTCCGACAACTGCACGTCATGCAGGGCATACCATATGAGAAGAGCCGATATCAGCAGGCCGAGCGCTGCGGACCAGCCTAACCGGCCCGGTTTGCTACGTCTGTCCAACGCCAAGTTCTACGAGGTCGAGGAGTTCGTCGACCAGGTCCGTGATCAAGGCGGCGTCCCATTCCGGCTCCGCCAACTCGGTGCGAATCTTGTCCCGTACAACGTGCGCTTCGCTCAATGCGGCGGATCCGCTGAAACAGAGTTCGGTGATGGAGATCAACCCGTCTTCAACTGCTCCGCCACCGATCAATTCGTCTATCGAAGCTCCGCGGTCACCCTGCTCGGCCATTAGGGTTTCATATGTCGACCAACCGATTGCGAGATCGATGACATCTTCGGTCGGTTCTTGCTCGACTTCGGTTCTGGCTGGTTCAGCGGGGGCGTCCTCAGCGATCTGCACTTCTGCTGAAGGAGCCATAGGACGCGAAATTGGGCCGTCAGCAGGACCTACGACATGTGCAGCTGGAGCTTCCGCCTTTTCAGGCAGTTTGCGAAGGGCTTCTGTGATGCCCGTCAACTCGGCGACCTGGTCCAGTTCGTTAGTCGGAGTGGCGGAACCCAAGGTCGTTCCAGCTTCTCGAAGGCTCGAGATGAACCCTTCTTTATGTGTTCCCAGAAATCCTTCGGCGAGCGCGTTCAATGCAACCGATGCGAATGCCGACACGGCAGCTGCGAGTGAGCTTCCCCGCGCCGCAGTGAGTGTGTTAAGCGTGCTCTTGAGTGAGATTGTGCGAATCTCGCGCTGCGTATCCCACTCAGCTTTGTCCAATCCATCCGCCACCTGGCAGAGGTGTTCGCCGTGCGCCACGTATTCCATCTGCCCCATCCGCCGAGCTGTTGCGTCGGGAGACCCTGACTCGACCACGTGAGGGCCGTCGTCCTCGTAGAAGAGTGACTGAATTGGTACTATTGCTCCCTCCACATCCAGGATCTCGGCGAGCCGTCGAGTGAACTCCTTTGCCTCGACTGATTCAGGGTCAGCATCGCCTGCAGTTGATATCTCCTGCGCAGCTTTCGATAAACCCCGAGCGGCCACGTCCAGGAAGAAAGCCAAATCGTTCGGCTGGTCAGTCAAGTGTGCGGCGGTAGCCAAAACACGTTCGACTCCGTCCAAGAACTCGGGGATTGGAGACAACTCCGAAAGGGCCGCCAAACCTCGAAGTGGTTCCATCGACCGAATGACGGTATCGATTTGGCTCTCTGTTGGTCCGTCGCGTTGAACGGCCTTGGCAGTTTGATCGAGAACGCTCGCCACGGATGCACCCTCGCGCGCGACGAATGCTCGAGTCCCGGTGTCTACGGCAGGTTCGGCGGTGGATTCCGGTTCCGACGGTGGCAACCCCGAAACCTCGCTCAACTCGTGAGCAAGTTGATTTGCCTTCGAGGTGTCGCTATCTGACCAGCTGGAAACGTTGCGGACGAGGATCTTCAGCCCGTCAACGGCACCGATCATCTTCTGACGCGTTGCTTCGTCCCACGTTACACGCTCTTCCTTGACCGCGCGTGCAACGCCTTCGATTGCTGCAGCGACACCTCCGATCTGTTGCTGATTCGCCATCAGGGCGGACCCACGGAGAGCGCGAGCCAAGCGCACCAGTTCATCGCGATCTGGCCCTACCGCACCAGACACCAAAGTGTCGAGACGTTCGAGATACTCGCCCGCCTCCATTGCGAAGAACTCTGTCAAACCCATTTGTTGGTTCATGATTCGGGACCGGTCAGAGACGAGCTAAGTTAGGAAACCGCGTTGTCGCGGTCAACGAGCGCGTCATCGATCAACCCTTGCATTTCGCGAACAGCAGCTCCCATGCCGACCATAACGCTGCGGCTGACGATACTGTGTCCGATGTTCAGTTCTTCGATTTCTGGGATTGCAGCCACAGGTTTCACATTTCTGTACGTCAGGCCGTGGCCCGCGTGGACAGCCAATCCAAGGGCTTTCGCGTGTGCGGCGGCATTATGGAGGCGGATCAAGGCGTCGTCTGAGCTGGCGTAGGTGTTGGCGTAGTCGCCGGTGTGAAGCTCGATAGCGGGAACACCCAATTCGGCGGCCCGATCGAGGGTGTCTATGTCAGGGTCGATGAACAGACTGACTCGTATGCCAGCGTTTGACATCCTTTGAATGGCTGAATTGAGGGTGGTTCCAGGATGGCTCAAGTCGAGGCCGCCTTCAGTTGTCACCTCCTCGCGTTTTTCCGGAACCAGTGTGGCCTGGTGCGGCCTGAGCTCGGTCGCGAGGGCGATGATGTCCTCGGAAGTGGCCAACTCCAGGTTGAGTACGGTGGTGACCTTGTCTGCCAAGGCCCGGATGTCGTAATCCTGCATGTGACGGCGGTCTTCGCGGAGGTGCGCCGTAATTCCGTCCGCTCCAGCTTCTTCGCAGGCCATGGCTGCAATCACTGGGTCCGGCTCGTCGGTACGTCTCGCCTCGCGAACCGTGGCAACGTGGTCGACATTGATGTAGAGTCTCATTTTTGCTTGCCCTGCCAAATAGAAACATTTAGCTTCGTGACCAATGAAACTCACGCAGATTCGATCGGTTGCGCAACCTTTAGTCGTGGCAACGGTAATTGCCCTTTCAACCTCATTTGTAGCGTGCAGTTCTCGCAGCGGTGGCGCCGGCGTTCCTCCTCCAGTCGATCCTGAAGCAGCGGTCCGAAGCTTCCTGGCCGCAGTCAGTGCCAACAGCATCACAGGTATGGGACAACTGTGGGGCACGACGGAAGGTCCGGCGGTGGGGAACATGGATCAGGCGGAACTCGAGCAACGCCTCACGGTCGTCCGCATCTATCTGGAGCACGAGCAATTCGCGATCGTGCCGGGTGACCCCGTGGCAGGAGTGAACATCGAGGCCGGTGAGCGCGCTGTTTTTGTTAGGTTGACCAGAAGGGGATGTACTCCAACCGTGCCATTCACCCTCGTCCCTTATGGGGGAGGGTGGTTGATCCGTAGCATCGATCTGGCCTCGGCGGGCAATCCTAGCCGTCGTTGTCAGCCAGAATCACTGCTTCGGTAGCACCGAGGTTGCTCTCAGGGGCTCTCCGTGAGCTCCACAAGCACGCCACCGGTAGCCTTTGGATGGATGAAGGCGACCTGACGGCCACCGGCACCCGGGCGCGGTTTTTTGTCGATGAGTCGATAGCCGTAGCGCTGGCATTCGCTCAAGGCATGCTCCAGATCTGGGACCTGCAATGAGATGTGATGGATGCCGGATCCGCGTTTTTCGAGGAACTTTGCGACTGGTCCGTCATGTGCCGTGGGCCGCATGAACTCGATCTCGACATCGCCAACGCGCACGGAAACGATTGCAGCCCCGTCGGCTGTTGTCTCGGGAGCCGGATCGATTCCGAGAATGTCTCGGTAAAAACCGAGTGCTTCGTGGAGATCAGTGACCGCGATGCCCACATGCGCCACACGAACGTCAGGTCCTATCACGGTGCCTCCGTGAGTAGATTTCAAAGTCCGACCGAGTGGGTCGGCCGTGCAAAAACTAACGTGAGGGAGTCAACTATGGCAGGGAGCGAAAACCTGTTGGAGGTTTCCGACGACAATTTCGCGCAGGAAATTGAACAGAGCGAAGGCGTCTCGATCGTGGATTTCTGGGCTGCATGGTGTGGCCCGTGCCAGATCATAGGCCCGATTGTAGCGCAGCTAGCCGATGAGTTCGAAGGCAAAGTGAAGGTTGGCAAGCTCGATGTGGATGCAAATCCGCAAACTGCGTTTAAGTTCAACGTTAGGTCGATTCCGTCGATTCTATTCTTCAAAGATGGATCGCACGTGGACACAGTGGTTGGTGCCGTACCGAAGCCGACGCTTGTATCCACCCTGGAGAAGCACCTCGACTAGGCGAATTCACTCGGCTGTATGCCGTGGTGATTCAGGTCAAATGCAGCGGCGCGCGACGGCATACAGCCGCGCGCCGCTCATGCTTGATGCGGACGCATGATGCGGATGCATCAAGCGCACGCCGAACACGGATTGAACAATGAGTTCCCTTGAGATGGGCACACTTTATGTGGCGGCTAGTCCGTTGGGGAACTTGGGCGACATCTCCCAGCGGCTCGCGGACGTGCTTCGAGATGCCGACATCGTTGCGGCCGAGGATACGCGACGCGCGCGCAAGCTCCTGAACCATGTCGATGCGCATACGCGAATGTTGAGCTTCCATGCGCATTCACCGCCCAAGAGGTTGGATCAGATAGCAGCTGCGTTAGAAGAGGGTTTGTCAGTTGTAATGCTCACCGATGCAGGCACACCAACAATCAGTGACCCGGGACGGACACTCGTGAACGTCGCTCGCGATTCGGGTGCCACCATCGTGCCGATTCCAGGGCCATCGGCCGTGACTGCTGCGCTGAGCGTATCGGGCTTGCCAGCTGACCGGTTCACATTCCTCGGGTTTTTACCACGCCGAGGGGGTGAACGCCGCCGGCGGTTGGAAGAGGCCGCTGAAAGCCGGTGGACCGTGGTGTTGTTCGAAGCGGCCCCCAGGCTCGTTGAGTTGTTGAGCGCCCTGGCGAAGCGTTGCGGCGGTGATAGGAGGGCAGTGGTAGCGCGGGAGCTCACAAAGCTGCATGAAGAGGTCAGATGCGGGACCCTCGTCGAGTTGGCGGGTTACTACGATGAGCATCCTCCCCGTGGTGAGGTGACCGTTCTGTTAGAGTGCGCAGCCGAAGTACGTGAATCGGGCAACCCCGAGTTGGCACGCGCTCGAGCTGAGAAATTGTTGGCGGCGGGAAGCTCGCGCAAGGACGCCGCTGCATCGATTGCCGAAGAGTTTTTTTTGCCACGGCGGGAGGCGTACAAGATGGTGTGTGATCTATGAAGCTTTGCTTCATCGCCGCCTGCCTGTTTCTCGCCGCTCCCCTAACCGCCCAGAGAGCGCAGGACTCTCGCATGACTATCGGTCGTCTGCAGTACCAAGGTGGCGGCGATTGGTACGCGAATCCATCGAGCCTTCCGAATCTGCTCGATGCCGTGCGCGAGAGAACCAACCTGCCTGTTTCCGAACGAGAGCGTGTCGTTCAACTTGGCAGTCCGTCACTGTGGGAGGTGCCATACCTCTACATGACTGGGCACGGCAACGTTCTCTTCTCGATCGAAGAGGTGAACAACCTCCGCCGGTTCCTAGAAAACGGAGGATTCCTCCACGCCGATGACAACTATGGGATGGATGAGTCGTTTCGACGTGAGATCGCCAGGGTATTCCCCGACCAGCCGCTCGTCGAGGTGCCGCTAGAACACCCGGTCTACCACATAGTTTATGACCTTCCGCAGGGGGTCCCGAAGGTCCATGAACACGATGGACTGCCCGCACAAGCGTTTGGGATTTTCCTAGGTGATCGCCTTGTGGTGTACTACACGTTTCAGGCAGACCTGGGGGACGGCTGGGAAGATCCTGACGTGCACGACGATCCCGAATCCGTTAGGGAGCGAGCGCTACGGATGGGTGTCAACCTCTTTGTCTACTCGGTAACGGTGGGCGGATGACTGCCACTCGTCGCTGGTTGGAGATCAAAAGCGCTCGCATTCACCGCGGGGAGGCTGTAGCGGTGTCTGCGTTGGTGTTGGGATTGGTGCTTGCTGCGTTTGGAGTGGGGCTGTTCTTGGGCCGAATTGGTGTGTACCTGTTTGCTCCCGCGGCGGTCTTCTTCGGTTGGGCGATCGCGTGTGGCGTAATTGTCTGGGGCGTGTTCTCGATGAGGCGAAGAGCCCGACGATCCCGCCCCCCCGCGCTTGCGAGAGTGGTAGAACGCGAATCTGGCTTGCGACACGGTTCGATATCGGGCAACACGGAACAAGCGGCGCATTCGGGTAGTCCCGCGCTCTCGGCTCTTGCCGATTCACGTGCCGCCGACTGGTTGGAGAGATCCGGCCATGCAGCACTCGATGGACCTCGGCGGGAGGTTCGACGTTCGCTCGGCCTCGGAGGAGTCGTTTTCGCATTCGGCGCACTCTTTTTCGTAGGAAGCGGGCCGACCGGATATCGCGCGGGTCAGTTTTGGCATCCTTTGGCGACAGCTCTGGAAGGCCGAGGCCCAGTTCAGATTTCGGTAGATCGCTCCGAGGTGCCTTTCGGCGACAGTGTCCAAGTGAAGTTGGAAGCCCGTGGCCGACGCTCGGTGACCCTATGGATTCGCGCTCCGGGAGAACAGTGGTCAGCTCGCCAGCTGGGCCTCGACAGCACCGGGCAGGTGTCCGCGATGATCGGTCCTCTAGAGAGCGATCGGTTTCTGCGAGCCGCCAGCGGTGGACGCACCTCCAATACGATACAAATTCGGATACTGCTTCCCGCCTTTCTCACAGGGATGCAGATCTACGCGCGTTACCCGTCCTATTTGGGCCTGGCAGACGAGCCGTTGGTGCCCGGGCCAGACCCGGTACCGTTGCCGGTTGGCACCAGAGTCTTAGCCAGCGGCAGAGCGACCGTGCCATTGGATTCGGTTGTATGGCGCAGTGACGAAACGACCGTAGAATTCGAAACCGAAGGCGAACGGTTCTCGGGCGAGATGGTGGTTACTCGGTCGCGCAGGTGGCTTCTGGAGTTGACCACCGAATCCGGGGGCACGATGGACGACATTCCCCCGGAGCTCAACCTGGTGGCCGTGCGTGACAGTGCCCCAACTGTGTTGATCCCGATTCCGGGCTCCGATTCCACCGTGCCATCAACGCTGCGGCGTTTATTGGTCGTCGATGCGCACGACGACTACGGCCTCGAGCGTGTCGATTTGGTTCATTGGCTGAAAAGCAGCTCGGGAGAAACGAGTGACAGCCTGATCGAGTCACTTCCGCTTCATGGAGAGACGCCGGATCGTGCTGTCGTGCAGTGGTTGTTGGACTTGTCGGGACGGAGCTTTCTGCCCGGCGATACCGTGTATTTCTATGCACGGGCTTTGGACAACGCGCCCAGGCCTAACGTCGGCCGGAGCGAGCTGTATCGTGCCTGGCTCCCATCGCTGGCGGAACTTCGGGAAGCGGTCCGCGAAATGACGGAGGCAATTGCGGAAGGTGCCGACTCGCTGTTGGAAGAACAGCAAGAGTTGACTGAAGACATGGAGGACCTTGCGGCCGAACGTGAGCGCTCAGACCAGGCTGGGCGATTCGATTCCAATCGCGCTCCGGAAGACCTGCCGTTCAACTCGGTTGAGAGAGCACGCGAGTTGTCGGAGCGCCAAGAGGATGCCGTCGATCGTACGGAGATGCTCCGCGAGGAGCTGCGAGAGTTGTCCGAGGCCGCATGGAACGCCGGTGTCACGGATCCGGAGTTTCATAGACAGCTTCGCGAGTTGGAGGAACTCCTGAGCCAGGCCCTCACCGACGATTTGATGAATCGCCTGGAGGAACTCCGGCAGGCCATTGACGAGCTCGATCCCGAGGCCATGCGTGAGGCCCTCAATCAGCTGTCACAGTCTGCACAAGGGCTGGAGCAACAACTGTCCCGTGGGAGAGAGCTGTTCGAGCGTGCGGCCATCGAGGGTGACATGGAAACCCTCGCGGCAGACGCCGACGACCTGGCGGCTCGACAGCGCGAGTGGAATGAAGACGTACTGCAAGATCCAAGCGACAGCGCTTTGGCTGCGCGTGAGAGGGAACTGGAAGGCAACACACAAGATCTCGCAGACAACTTGGAGGCATTGCAGGAGGCGCTCGAGCAGGCGAATGCAGGTGGCGAAGAAGTACAGGCATCGAGAGGCAAGACAGAAGCCGCCGCCGGTGAGATGGCAAATGCGGCCGCTCAAGCCGAGCAGGGAGAACGGCAGGAGGCCCAAGAGTCGGGCGAAACCGCCAGCGAATCGCTCGACCCGGTGGCGGAAGAACTCCGCAGCCAGCGCGAACAGATCCAAGATCAATGGCGCCAGGAGGTTCTCGACGCGATGGATCGGGCGCTCGTAGAGACTGCCCGCTTGGCCGAGAGGCAACGTGACGTTCTACAGCGCCTCGATAGGGGAGAGTCGGGGTTCGAGTTGCGGGGAGAACTTGCGGCAGCACGATCCGGACTCGACCGACTCGTCATGCGCCTTCAAGGAGCGGCGGGGCGCAACGCACTCGTATCGCCTCAGCTAGGTGCGGCGCTCGGTTTTTCGAGGCTTCGCATGTCCGAGGCGTTGGATCAGCTACAGCGAGCCAATCCAAACACGCGCCAAGCAAGCGAACTGGCCGGCGAGGCTCTCGACGGTCTGAACGCTGTGGCGCTCCAGCTACTCAATAGTAGGTCTGATGTCGCTGGTGCTGAGTCTGCGTCGGGATTGTCCGAGGCCATGGAACGGCTGGCCGAACTCGCGCAACAGCAGGGGCAACTTGGAGAGCAAACGGATGAACTGATGTCGTTGCTCCCCCAGGCAATTCCGCAGGTTGCGCAAGAGCTGAGAGGGCTCGCTGAACGCCAGCAAGAGGTGGCGGACGAGCTGGACCGAATGGACGCAGAAGGTGAAGTGGGTGGTGCTGACGAACTGGCAGAGGAGGCCAGGGAGCTGGCAGCACTGTTGGAGGCCGCTCGTGTCGATCGCGAGACAGTACAGCGACAGGAGCAACTGTTCCGGCGTCTTCTGGACGCCGGTCGCACGCTTCGCAGTGAAGAAGAGGAAGATGAACGTGAGGAGCGACAGAGCCAGACCGCGGACCCGAACAATGTGCGACTCCCGCCGCCCGGGCCCCGTGAAGCTGGCGCCGGCCCGAGGTTCCGGTTCCCCGACTGGGAGGAACTCCGCTCGCTGTCTCCTGCGGAGCGCCGTTTGGTACTCGACTATTTCAGGCGGTTGAACAGTGGTCGCCCGTAGTTATCTGCCGGTCGCGGTCTGTGTAATCGCGTTGTTGCCTACGATGGCGCTGGGCCAGCCGACTGCGGGAGAAGGTCGCACGTTGGAGCGTCGCGGCAGCTACGAGGATGCTGCCCGCGTCTATCGAGCGGTACTCGAGAACGACCAGGCCAGCGTGGCCGCATGGCTTGGGCTCGAACGGTCGCTGGAGCAGTTGGAAAGACTCGAGTCATTGGTGCCGGCCCTCGATTCGGCGCTAGAGGTGTCGCCAGCCGACGGGTTCTTGCGCGAACTGCAGTTGAGAGTCTGGATGAAGCTGGATTTGCCCGACAGCCTGACCGCGGCCGCGCGCAGTTGGATAGAACTTGCTCCGGAGAGCGCCAATCCATACAGGCAGTGGGCACACACATACACGCGCGCGGGTAACACGGCTGAGGCACTGGCTGTCCTTGAAGAGGCACGTGGCGAATTTGGGGACGATGTTCTGGCTCCGGAGATGGCGGCGCTGCTGGCATCTGAAGGTCGGTGGCCTGACGCCGCTCGAGAATGGAGTCGTGCGGTCGTGGAGAGTCGCTCGAACCTGGCAGCGGCTGGTGCAGCGCTGAGACAGGTGGCTGACGAGGATCGCGACGAGGTCCTGGAAGTGTTGGTAGACGGGAGTTCCGAACCCATCGCGCAGCGGCTGGGCGCCGAGTTGCTGGTTGCGTGGAATCGGGCGGACGAGGGATGGTCTCTGCTCGAATCTGTGCTATCGCCGGATCGCGGCGAAGCTGCCACGGAGTTGCAGCTCTTTGCGGACAGGCTGCGCCGGATCCGGACGGATGAATCCGCTCGAATCCGCGCGTATGCGTTCGAGCGACTCGCGTCGACTGTCGATGGCCAGGATGCAGAGAGGGCACGGCTGGACGCGGCGCAGGCTTATGCGGACGCAGGTGACTTCAATGGTGCGAGGAGGATGCTCGAAGGAATATCGGAGTTGACCGACGGGAGCTTTTCCGACGTTGGCGCTGGAGTAGCGACTCTGATAAGAGTTACAGCTGAGTCAGGTAGAATCGACGAAGCGGAGGATCGACTCGAGTCATGGGAGTCGCGACTGAGACCGAGTGAAGCACAACAGCTCCGCGAGGCAATAGGCTGGGCGTGGGTTGTCGCGGGTGAGTTCGACAGAGCGGCGAGTGTTCTGGAAAACGATTCCACTGTCACCGCCTTTGCGATCTTGGGTTGGGCTCAACTTTACGCCGGATATCTCAGAACCGCCAAGGAGAATTTTTTGGTTGCAGGTCCGTTTGCGCAATCTCGCGAACAGGCGACGCAGCGCACTTCAATGCTTGCCCTGCTGCAGGGTGTCGAACCTGACACGGTTCCCGCTCTGGGCGAAGCTCTGTTGTGGTTGGAACGCGCCGATACCAGCCGCGCGATGGACGGCCTCGAAGCGGTGGCGCGGGAACTCCCGGATTCAGGCGGACGTTGCCCTGTTTTGACTCTCGCGGGCGGCTTGGCCAGACAGAGTGGAGACATGGAACGTGCCGAATCATTGCTCCTAGAGGCGCTCGAAGCCGATTCGATGGGCCCGTCGGCGCCGGCCGCGGAGTACTCGTTGGGAGCCGTGCTTGCCGGCAGCGGGAGAAGTGAAGCTGCGGCCGAGCGTCTAGAACACATGATTCTAAATCATCCTGGAAGTGCCCTCGTTCCTGAAGCACGAAGGCTTCTGGATCAGGTGAGAGGGGCGATTCCGAACGATGATTAGGCGAGATTTTCTCAAGACGGCGGCCGTTGTAGCGGGGACAGGGGCTGTCACTCCTGAACAACTGTCCGCCTGTCCGCCCGTCCGCCCGTCCGCCCTGCCTTCCATTCTCATCCCAATGGACGCACGCCAAACCGACCACCTGAAGGCGTACGGCGTGACGTACCGCATGTTGGCGAGAGGGGGACGCGCTGAATGGCTACTGAACTATCGAAACGGCAGCTTCTTGCTGCCCGACGATCAAGCGACCTTGCGGGATGCGACGCTCGAGGGTGTGAGCATCGAGCGAGTCAGCGAAGTGGATGTGATGGACGTTCGCGGTACGATTGAGGCGAACAACATGGATGCCATTCCATTGGAGAAGGCGCCAAATGTGGCCGTCTATGTACCGCCCAACGCGGCGCCCTGGGACGACGCTGTTACGATGGCGCTTGAATATGCTGGTATTGAGTACGACAAAGTCTGGGATCCGGACGTGATAGCCGGGAATCTCTCGGATTACGAGTGGTTGCATCTCCATCACGAAGACTTCACGGGGCAATTCTCGAAGTTCTACCTGACTTACAGCGGGTCCTCATGGCTTTCCGAGATGGTGCGGCGCAACGCGGAGACGGCAAGTAGTCTCGGATTCGACACTGTGGCCTCGTTGAAGAAGGGAGTCGCCCGGCAGATACGCCTGTTTGTGGAGAATGGCGGTTTTCTGTTCGGCATGTGCACAGCTACAGAGACTCTCGACGTGGCGCTGGCAGCCGAAGGCGTGGATGTGGCGGCGCAGTACAGCGACGGCACGCCCATGGATCCGCGCGCCACAGGGCTTCTTGATTGGGGACGGTCGTTGGCGTTCGAAAGTGCGGTGCTCGAACGTTCAGCATCGGTAGCCGCATTCTCCGACATTGACGGCCACCAGGTCAACAACCCCGGATTGCGCCAACCTTTGGGCGCATTCCAGCTGTTCGACTTCAGCGCCAAAATCGATCCGGTTCCGACAATGCTGGTGCAGTGTCACAGGCGGGTGATTCGAGATTTCTATGGTTTGACCACGTCATTCAACCGCCACCGTTTGAAGCCCGATGTGACGGTTCTGGCAGACGAGGTCGGGGCGCCATGGGTGAAGTACATCCACGGCAACCACGGCCTTGGTACTTGGACCTTCTTGGGAGGACACGATCCTGAAGACCCGCAACACCAAATAGGTGACCCGCCTACGGATCTCTCTCTGTATCCCAACTCTCCCGGCTATCGGCTGATTCTGAACAACGTCCTATTCCCTGCCGCCGAGAAGCGTGAGCTGAAAACGTGACGGTCGTACTTCCAGAAGTGCAAGAAGCGCTGGCGCGAGAGATCGCTGGGGCTCGAGGCCGGGAAGTTTACTTCGTGGCCGAAGTGTCCTGGGCCGAAGAGGAGTGCACGATTACCGCGGTGCGCGCGGTTGCTCGGGGAACGCTCGACGAGGTCCTGGCCCTTCCCGGCGTTGCGGAAAAAGGGGCCATGGTACTCCACAACCATCCGAGTGGGGAGTTGGAGCCGTCGCAAGCCGACCTCAATGTGGCGTTCCGCGTCTATCAAGGCGGTGCTGGCTTCGGCATCATAAACAACGACGCGACGGCGTTGAATGTGGTCGCTGAGATCCCTCGGGCAAAGGAGTACAACCGGCTCGATCCTGTAGATACGGCAGACCTGCTGGGACCCGGCGGGCCCCTCACCGGTGCTCTGGGATTGTTTGAGGACCGCCCCACTCAACGAGACATGGCGTCCCACGTATGTGATACGTACAACGACGGCGGAGTCTCTCTTCTGGAGGCGGGAACCGGGGTAGGCAAGTCATTCGCCTACCTGGTGCCGGCGCTCTGCTGGTCCAGGGAAAATCCGGAAGACCGGACCATAGTGTCGACCAACACGATCAACCTTCAGGAGCAACTCGTCGGCAAGGACCTCCCTTTGCTGAAACGCGTCTTGTCGGACGACGACTTCACCCCCACGTTTGCGCTGTTGAAGGGCTGGACGAACTATGTGTGTTTGACCCGTTTAAAGGTTGCCCTCAGCGGCCAGGCTTCTCTTTTCGAACCAGAGTTTCGAGATGAGCTGGAGAAACTCGGTGAATGGGCGGCGCAGACGAGCGACGGCTCTCGGTCTGATTTGACTGCCACTCCCTCTTCCGAGGTCTGGGACGAAATCTGCGCAGAGGCCGACCTCTGCCCGCGGAATGAATGCCCGCACTATCACGAATGTTTTTTCATGGCGGCCCATGCGGCGGCGGCGAGTGCCAACGTCGTGGTCGTGAACCACCATCTACTGACGTCCGACCTCGCTGTGCGAATTGCTCAAGAGAACTGGACTGAAAAGGCTGTCCTCCCCGGGTATCGCCGGCTCGTCATGGATGAAGCACAACATTTGGAGGACACCGCTGCCCAGCATATGGGTGCCGCAGTCACGTCCAGAGGTGTCCAAAGGCTGCTAAGTCGGTTGGAGCGCAACGGAAAAGGTCTGATTCCCACGCTCTTGGCCGAGCTAGGAGGACGAGACGACCTGGCTAGTAAAGCCTCGTTCGACCTGTTGCACAAAGGACTGCTGCCGGAGGTTACCGCGGCACGAGAGCATTCCGACCGAATGTTCACGATCCTGTGTGACCGTCTTGCGGCCGGCAAAGACGATCCGATGCGAATCGAGGACTCGTTTGCCGACGACGACGTCTGGGAGCGAGGACTCGGTATTGTGCTCGACAACCTGGTGAACGTCTTCGGAAAACTCAGAGACGGGGTCGAGACCGTTGCCGACCGTTTGATGCTCGACGAAGATCCAGACAGTCGGTCCCAACTTCTGGCCGAGTTGCGTGGCGTGGTCCGGCGGCTCCAATCGGTTTCGGACGGCGTGCTCCACGTTCTCAGACCCAAGCCGGGTGCGAAGACGGTGAGGTGGATCGAGCGGAGAGGCAAAAAACCCACTGGGTCCCTGCCGTTTCCGCTGGGCATGGCTGCGGTTCCCCTCGATCTGGCGCATGTTCTCAAGGATTCGCTCTTCGATCGCGTCGAAACAGTGATTCTGACGAGTGCAACGCTGGCTACGGGTGGTGACTTCTCATTCCTGAAGGAACGCCTGGGGCTGGATTTACCGCCCTCGCGCATTCTCTCCGAGGAATCACTAGAATCGCCATTTGACTTCGCCGAGCAGTGCTTGCTGGGCATTCCCACTGACACTCCGGATCCGCGCACCGATCCGACCGGGCACGACATGGCGGTTCAGCAGGCGGTGGTGGATCTGGCGCGCGCGTCCGATGGAGGGATGTTCGTGCTGTTCACCAGCTATGCGGCACTCAGGCGGGTAGCCGCAGCCGTCCGGACGGAACTCGAGGGTTGGTGGCCTCTGTTGATACAAGGTGAAGGGCAACGCGATTTCCTGCTTCGCCGGTTCAGGGAGGCCGGATCAGCCATTCTCTTTGGGACCGATAGCTTCTGGGAAGGTGTAGATGTACCTGGGCCATCGTTGCGTGCTCTCGTCCTGGCAAAACTGCCGTTCAAGGTGCCGAGCGACCCGCTGACCGCGGCAAGGTTGGAAGCGCTGGCAGAAGCTGGTGTCGATGGGTTCAGGCACTACCTGATGCCGCACGCGTCACTGAGGTTGAAGCAGGGATTCGGGCGGTTGATAAGGTCGAAGTCTGACATAGGTATTGTCGTTCTCATGGATTCGAGGGTTGCAACTCGAAACTATGGGCGCAAGTTGCTTGCATCATTACCGCCAGCTCGCCGGGTTTTAGATGGTCGGGATGCAGTGCAAGCCGAAGTTGAGGAGTTTTTTGCGACACACGGAATTGGAGTGCCTTTTTGATGCGACGTAGCGACAGGCTCGAAAAACTGCCGGTTTACGCGATCAACGAGCTGGCCGCCGCCAAGAAGCGGATGCTGGCGGCTGGTAGAGACGTGATCGATTTGAGCGCGGGAGATGCGGACCTTGCCCCTCCCGAAGTCGCTGTGGAGGCACTCGCCCGGGCTGCTACAGAACCCGCGATGAGTCGCTACGCATTCCAGGTAGGGTTGATCGAGTTTCGCGAAGCTGCCGCTGCGTATATGCAGAGGCGCTTCAACGTCGACGTGGATCCGATGACGGAGCTGCTTCCCTTGATAGGGTCGAAGAACGGGCTTGCCCATTTGCCTCTGGCGGTTCTGGACGCGGGAGACGTGTGCGTGGTTCCCGAGCCTGGCTACCCGGCGTATACCGGAGCCGTGTTCGCTGATGCGGACATTCTCAGGTATCCCCTGGTTGCGGACAAGGGCTTCTTGGTGGAGCTGGAAGACATGCCAATGGAGCGCTTGGCGGCCACTTGCTTGGCGTTTCTCAATTACCCCAACAACCCGACTACTGCTCTAGCGCCGAACGACTATCTCGAACGCACCATCGAGACCTGTCACAGACACGAGATTGTGCTCGCGTACGACAATCCTTACTGCGAAATCACCTTTGACGGATATCGGGCTCCGAGCATTCTCGAGTTCGACGGCGCTCGAGAAGTGACGCTGGAGTTCCATTCGCTCTCTAAGAGTTTCTGCATGACTGGGTGGCGGCTCGGGTGGGTAGTCGGGTCGGCCACACTGATCTCGGCGTTGACCAAAGTGAAGTCATATGTTGACACAGGACAGTTTTTGGCTATTCAGAAGGCAGGTGCTGCCGTTCTGAATCAGGCTGAGCAACTGATAGAGCCAATTCGCGAGACGTTCGAAGTTCGCCGCGACGCCGGTGTCGAGGCTTTTCGAAAGGCGGGGCTCGTTGTCGATTCGCCAAAGGCAACCATGTATCTGTGGATTCAGCTTCCCGATGGCGGTTCATCCGCTGATTTCGCTCGGCGACTCCTCGAGAATGAAGCGGTGGCGGTTATGCCTGGGTCAGCGTTTGGGTCGGCAGGGGAGGGGTATTTCCGAATTGCGCTCACTGTTGGTGTCGACCGGCTTGCCGAGGCGGGCGAGCGTCTGAGCCGCGAGATGGCGGCCTCTGGGGGGAAGGTTGTCGGACCTTAGGTTCCAGCTACCCGGCGCCAAGCCGACCAACCCCGGCTGGGGGTTGGCGAGTATCGCTATCCACATAGTGATCGCGGTGCTGGCTGCTGGTACTGTTGGGACCACGGTAATTGCCACGCGCAGTGAGGAACCGCAGTACATCCATCTCGGCACGAGAGAACATGACCTGCCGAGTTCCGCCGCACCGGCTCCAACCGCTCAGCAGCAGGTAGCGGTGCCCGAGGTGGCCCAACCAGTGGTAGACACCGGCGCCGTTGTAGCACGACCGTCCTATTTTGCTCCGAGGATCGTCCCGGTGGGGCTACCGCCGAAGAGAATCATTTCGCTCGACCCCGTGCTGGGTAGCGAAGAACGCATTGGATCTACCGGTTACGGATCGGGGCGGCTTTGGGTAGGTCCGATCGAGGCTCAGCTCGGTGTGATGGGGCCATCGGAGGATCGGTCTACGCATGCCGCCAGGGTAGATTCGGCCGTGCGTGCGAAGTTGCTGGCATTCATCGATACGATTCCGGCCGACAGTTTTGCGACTCCCCAAATAAATCCATGGATCACCGAGATCAACGGTCAGAAGTGGGGCGTGGATGGCAGTTGGCTCTACCTCGGCGGCCTGAAACTCCCGACGATTCTACTTGCGCTGCTCCCGCTGCCCCAGGGCAACTATCAACAAGCGCGTGAAGCACAGGAGTTGGCGCGTATTCGGCAGCAGATCATGCAGGCGGCAATGCAGGCTGAGACCAATGCCGATTTTCGCAGGTACGTGAGGGAAATCAGGGAGCGAAAAGATCGAGAACGGGCGGAGGCGCGGAGGTTGATGAGAAGGGATACGATTCCGTAGAAGGGGAGGCAGAGGGGCAGGGTCGAAACAACGCGCAACGTGCAGCGTTCAATGGCCACAATTCGCTGATCGTTGCTCGCTACTCGACACTCCTAATCCCAACCGCCTGATTCTAGTGCTTGGCGGATCCTCTCCAAACTCTCCTCCCGCCCCACGACATCCAGCAGCACATTCACCCCTTCCGAAACCGTGGTACCGGTAAGGGCTACCCGTATCGGCTGGAATACCTTGCCCGCACCTACCTCCAGAGACTCGGCAAGGTTGCGGAGCTCCTGCTCCAACCTGTCCGGTTGCCAGTCGGAATCCTGCAGCCCGCCTAGCAGCTCTTTGGCCGCGGACAACGCCGAGTAGAACCCCTCTGGGTTCTTGGCGATCAGCTTCTGAGCTTTGGCGTCGTCTTCCGCTATGAAACGGGCATCAAGCCGTACCGCAGTCCGTTCAGCGAGCTCAATGGTGGTACGTGCTCGTTCGCGGTTGACATCCATCGCTTTCAAGAACCGATCTCTGGTATCGCCCGTTATGTCGACCTCTAGTCGAGCCATTTCTGGTTCGACAAGCGGCAGCAACTCTTCGCACGGCGTCTCACCAATGTACTGGCCATTCATCCACTCGACCTTGGTCAGGTCGAAGATGGCACTCTTGCGTTGCACGTCGCGCAACGAGAATGCCCCAATCAGCTCTTTGACATCGAAGAACACCTCTCGTTCGTCTTTGGGGTTCCATCCGAGCAATGCCAAGAAGTTTCTCAGGGCCTCGGGCAAGATCCCGAGTTTGCTGTAGTCGCCTACGGCTGTGGCTCCGTGTCGCTTGGAGAGCTTCTTGCCGTCGGGGCCGTGAATCATCGGTACGTGGGCGAACTCGGGCGGTTTCTGGCCGAGTGCCCGGAACACCGCTATTTGCTTCGGCGTGTTCGATATGTGATCAGCACCGCGGATGACGTGAGAAATCCGCATCTCGAGATCATCGGCGACGACGGTGAAATTGTACGTGGGCGTACGGTCCGACCGAAGGATTATCCAGTCTTTGATATCGGAGCCCTCGAACGAGATGTGTTCGTGTACCAGGTCGTCGAACGCGATCTCCTCCTGCGGCATGCGGAAGCGTATTGCGCCATCGTCTTCGTATGCGTGCCCGTCGGCAACGAGTTGGTCGGCGAGTTTCTGATGACGCTCCAGGCCGGCACCCTGGAAGACAATGTCCTCGTCCCAGTCGAGCCCTAACCAGGTCAGGCCGTCTTTGATCACCTGGGTATGTTCGGCGGAGGAGCGCTCGCGGTCGGTGTCTTCGATCCGCAGCAAGAACTTCCCGCCATGTTGGCGGGCGTAGAACCAGTTAAAAAGCGCCGTTCGCGCACCTCCCAGATGCAAGTACCCGGTGGGGGAAGGAGCGAAACGGACGCGTATGTCCGTGTTAGCCATGGGCCTCAGTGTCAGTTGTGAGAAACGGAGAGGGAGGGATTCGAACCCTCGGTAGGGCTTTAAACCCTACGCTGGTTTAGCAAACCAGTGCCTTCAGCCACTCGGCCACCTCTCCAAATAGCATTCAAACCCTTTCGGGTTTCGTTTGCCGAGGAGATAATCTGGCTACGGAAGGGGATTATAACAAGCGGGAGAGGTGCAGATGACGCAGAGATGCAGCTGCCGCTCTGCCTCTTCAACCCCTCTCCAGCGGTGTGGTGGGGGTGGGGCTCCTAATACCCCTCGTCCGGAATCACGAACCAGAGAATTATGTATGCGAGCAGGCCGGGAAACCCTATCGAAAGCAATGAAGCGACGACATAGATCGCTCGGACGGCGGTCGGGTCCCAATCGAGCCATTCGGCTATGCCGCCGCAGACGCCGGCTACGAGTTTATGGTCGCGCGAACGCCTGAGAGGCCGCGATAGAGCGTTTCCCATCACAATCTCCGTGTGAGTGTGAGCCATACGATTAGCACAAGAAAGTAACTGTGGCAAGGCCTCGCGGGCAGTTGTCGGTTATCTGGACAGCATCTGATATCCAGCGCATACTTGGCGGCAGTGGAAACAGATTCTCGCTCCCAAAGGTGAAGTGTCATGTCTCGCATGAAGACGATCTCATCAATAGGTGTCCTTGCAGTGATGCTTTCCGCCTGCGGTGGGGACGGAGCCGATAGCGGCGTGTTCACCGTCCGTGACAGTGCGGGTATTCGCATAGTGGAGAATGTCTCGCCGGCGTGGAACGACGCTGATGAATGGCGATTGAGCGATCTGCCGCTGGTGGACATCGGTGGGTTGGAAGGCGATCCGCGATATGAACTCTACCGAGTCTCGAATGCGGTGAAGCTACCGAACGGTCACATCGTCATCGCTAACAGCGGTTCGAACGAGATCCGATTTTACGATGAATCGGGCGTTCATTTGCTCGATGCAGGTGGCGAAGGGGAAGGGCCGGGTGAGTTCCTCTATGTTAGCTGGGTGAGCGGATTCCGTGGAGATTCCGTCGCCGCGTACGATTCGCGACAGATGCGCATGTCGATTTTCGACTCGGCTGGGAACTTCGGGCGCACCTTCCCGGTGCGGGGGATGGACGCAGACGGTAGAGGTCGAGCATACGGAGTTTTCGAAAACGGCAGCGTGTTCGTAGGGGCGGTGCCTATGGGCCCACCCGACGAAGACGGCGGTGCCTTCCGGCACGAAGAACCGCTTTATACTGTCACTCCTGAGGGTGAAGCTGAGGATTCACTGCATGCCTCCCCCGGAGATGAGGCCTTCATGTACAGTGCCGGCAGCGCCGGAACCGGTAACTCACTGGTGTTTTTCGGCGCTCCTATGTTTGGGAGGTTCACCGAGTACGCCATCCACGGAAACCAGTTCTACGTGGCGGCCAACGACACATACGAGGTCCGTGTCCATGGGTTGGACGGTAGCCTAATGACGATCGTGCGAAGGGACCATGACTTCATGGAAGTAACCGATGCGGATATAGATGAGCTGCGGGAAAGGCAGCTAGGCGGTGATACTCCGCCGGGAATGCGTCAGATGATGGTAGACGTGCTGGATGCGACACCCATCAGAGAGACCATGCCTGCATATCAAGGTGTCGTGGTAGATCGGATCGGGAACCTATGGGTAGAGGAATACCGGCGGCCAACCGATTCGGTGCGGCGGTGGACCGTGTTCAGCGTTGAGGGGGTAATGTTGGGAACGATGACAGTGCCCGACCGGTTCGCGGTCCATGATGTGGGCGACGACTACGTGCTGGGCGAATGGACTGATGAGATGGAAATCGAGCACGTGCAGATTTACGAATTGATCAAGCCGTAGCCGCAAATGCCACACCCAAAACTGACAGCGGCTTTGCTGCAGGAAATCAAAGAGATCCTGGAGAGTGAGCGCGCTCGTTTGACCAGAAGCCTCAAACGCGCCAGCCGCGATGGCCCAGTGCAGCTCGACCAGCAGACCGTCGGCCGACTATCGAGGATGGACGCGCTCATGAACGAGGGATTGGCGCAGGGAAGTTTGTCCAGAGCGGGAGAAGAGATCGGGCTGATTGAAAGGGCGCTCGAACGTATCGAAGTTGGGACTTACGGTTTCTGCGAAACCTGTGAGGCGCCGATAGAGGTCGATCGACTCACGGCCATTCCGGAGACACTCCATTGTGCTGGGTGCCGAATGTGAGTCACCTACCCGTCTAGAACATTCGAAACAACGGAGGGCTGCGTCTGTTTGCGGGTCTATGTGCCCACGATGTGCCCAAGATATGCGGTGCAGGCATCTCACCTCGCTGAACCCGGGCGGCATTCCTCGGTCGATACTGATGATACGTAGTGACGTCTTGCCCTTAGGTACCTACCTGGGGACGCATGTCGGCATTGTCGATGCTGGCCACCACAACCGGTTTTTTCATCGCATCGCGACGGAACGGTTCGCCTAGCTCCTTGTTGTTCAACACCTCGATGAAGGTGGTTTTGCCTTCTTCCATCTGAGCCTTTATCGCAACGCTTAGTTTTTCGGTCAGGTCTTCCGGCGTGGCAGCTTGGACGCCCTCCATACCGCACGCTTTGGCGATGTCGGCATAGGAAACATCTGTATCCAACTCGGTCCCCACGAAGTTGTTTTCGTACCACAGGGTGGTGTTCCGTTTCTCGGCCCCCCACTGGTAGTTGCGCCAGATGATCATGGTAATAGCCGGCCATTCGGCGCGACCGCAAGCCGTCATTTCATTCATGGAGATACCGAAGGCACCGTCTCCGGCAAAGCCCACCACCGGCACGTCGGGCTTGGCGATCTTTGCACCTAGTATCGCCGGGAAACCGTAGCCGCAGGGTCCGAACATGCCCGGGGCCAAATACTTGCGCCCCTCCTCGAAGGTCGGATAGGCATTCCCGATAGCGCAGTTGTTGCCGATATCCGAAGATGTGATGGCCTCTTTGGGCAGCGCTTTCATGATGGCGCGCCAGGCCATGCGGGCGGTCATCTTGTCCGGTTCGTTATCCTGGGAGCGTTGGTTCCAGGTCGTGCCGGGATCATCTTCTTCGTGGTCCATAGTGGCCAGTTCCCGCGCCCAATCCGCTTTGGCCTTTTCTATGGTCCCTTTTCGTGCTTCGCGGCCCTCATCGCCGGCCGTATCTGAAAGCTGGGCCAGAATGGCGTTCGCCACTTTCTTGGCGTCCCCAGCGATGCCCACCGTGACCGGTTTGGTGAGACCGATACGGTTGGGGTTCATGTCAACCTGGATGATGGACGCGTTGGCGGGCCAGTAATCGATACCGTAGCCCGGCAAGGTGGAGAAGGGGTTCAAACGAGTGCCCAGGGCCAGCACGACGTCCGCCTTGGATATGAGCTGCATTCCGGCCTTGGAGCCGTTGTAGCCTAGTGGTCCGGCAAACAGCGGGTGGCTGCCCGGGAAGGCATCGTTGTGCTGGTAACCGCAGCAGACAGGTGCGTCCAGGCGTTCGGCCAGCGCAACGGTGTCCGCGATGGCGCCGCCGATGACCACACCGCCGCCGTTCAAAATCACGGGGAACTTGGCCTCGGACAAAAGCTCGGCAGCCCGTGCGATGGCTTCCTCACCACCTGCCGGGCGCTCGAAATCGACTATCGCCGGCATTTCTATTTCGATGACCTGGGTCCAGAAGTCGCGTGGAATGTTGATCTGGCCCGGTGCCGAAGCGCGTTTGGCTCGAGTGATGACTCGGTTGAGAACCTCCGCCGTGCGCGATGGATGCAGCACCTCTTCCTGGTAGGCCACCATTTCCTCAAACAAGGCCATCTGAGGAACCTCCTGGAAACCGCCCTGGCCCATGGTCATGTTGCCCGCCTGGGCGGTGACCAGCAGCAGTGGTGTGTGGTTCCAGTAGGCCGTTTTTACCGGAGTAACGAAGTTGGTGATGCCAGGGCCGTTTTGGGCGATCATCATCGACATCTTTCCGCAAGCGCGTGTGAAGCCATCCGCCATCATTCCTGCGTTGCCTTCGTGCCCCACATCCCAAAAGGTGATGCCCGCCTTGGGGAAGAGATCCGAAATCGGCATGAATGCCGAGCCGATAATACCAAACGCATGCTCGATGCCGTGCATCTGAAGGACTTTTATGAACGCCTCTTCGGTGGTCATTCGCACTTTGCCCATCTTACAACCTCCGCAGCTCATCGATGGATTCCGTTCGCTCTGCCTATAAAGAATAATGAGTCGGCCGGTGGGCGCCGCGGTGGGGTGCCTTGCGGCCGGCTGCACCTGAACCGATGTTGTCTCGCAATCGACTCTGTATCAGGTTAGTTGAGGTGACTATGACCAAAGCCAAGGCGAGCAGTATTTGAGCTCGGCCCCCACAGGAGTACCCCATCGAGCGGAGTTGAGCCGCGCCCTACGCCCACTCCAAGTGGCGTCGCTGGCTCTGGGCTGCATCATCGGGTTCGGGTGCTTCGTGCTGCCGGGAGATTTTCTAGAAACTGCCGGGCCGGCCGGTGCAGCATTCGGCATAATGCTCGGCGGCGTCGCGATGTTGGTGATCACACAGAGCTACGGAGTGATGGTGAAGAGGCTACCCGTGGCAGGCGGTGAGTTCGCCTACGCCTACGACACGGGTGGGCGCTACCACGCCTACATCTGTGGCTGGCTTCTTACGCTGGGTTACCTATGCATCGTGCCGCTCAACGCCTCGGCGCTCGCCGTGCTCGGGAAGTTTCTGGCGCCGTCGCTTTTCGCACGCGGTTATCTGTATTCCGTGGCGGGTTTCGAGGTGTACGTAGGCGAGCTCATCCTGGCGTCGGCGGCGATTTTCCTCGTCGGGTACTTCCAGCAGCGAGGCGTCAAGGCGACGGGAAAGCTGCAGTTCGTGATGACGACCGTGCTGGTCGCAGCGGTAGTACTCGTCGGCGGAGGCACGGTGCTGAGCGAACAGGCCCAACTCGGGAACATGCAGCCCCCGTTTCCGCTCGAGCGCGGCGCGGTTGCCGCGGTTCTCGCTATAGTAGCGATCTCGCCGTGGCTGTTCGTTGGTTTCGACACGCTGCCGCAAGCCGCCGAAGAGTTCGATTTCTCACCCGCTCTGGGCAGGCGCCTGATGGCCGGTGCGATCTTGGCGGGGGCGCTGATGTACGTGGTGATGGTCCTGGCGACTGCTTCGGTGATGCCTTGGCGAGAGCTTGTCGCTTCCGATACGATCTGGGCCACGGGGACAACCGTCAGAGAGAGCTTGGGACCCGTGGGTCTCACGTTCCTCGGAGTCGCTGTAACGATGGCCGTTCTGACGGGCATCAACGGGTTCTTCGTCGCAAGCAGCCGAATTCTCTTCGGCATGGGCCGGGCTCGCGTACTACCGGCGTGGTTCTCGAGAGTGCACGAGACTCACCGCACGCCGCACAACGCGATCCTCTTCACCGGTGCCGTGTCGCTGGTGGCGCCCTGGTTGGGCCGAGAGGTGATTCTGTGGGTCGTCGACATGTCGGCGGTCGGTACTTCGGTCGGGTACCTGTACACGTGCGTCGCGGCGTTTGTGGTAGCGAGAGGGATGACGGGTAGTGATGGAGCGCTGAGCCAGAAGATATTCAGTGCGGCAGGCGCCGCGATGGCGATCGGGTTTCTCGTTCTCCTCCTGGTACCGGGGATGCCGGCCTTCATGGCTCGCCCCTCGTGGATAGCTCTCGCCGCGTGGGTCGCACTCGGGACGGTGTTTTTCCTCGTCAAGGCAAGGTCCTACAAGGCGATTCCAGAAGCGGAATTGCGTTACCTCATCGTGGGCAGCGAAGCCGAGAACAAGTGAACGCAGCAACCTGAGGACAAGCCATGTTCGACGCTCGGGACATCATCGGTAAGGCAAAAAAGCATCTCTGGCATCATCTCCTACAGCACAAGGCCTTCGAATCCCGAGATCCGAAGGTCTTCGTGGAAGGGGACGGGGCGCGGATCCGAGACATCGCAGGCAACGAGTTTCTGGACGGCTCATCGGGCGGAGTGTGGTGCGTCAACGTTGGCTACGGCCGCGAGAGTATGGCGAAAGTCATCCACGACCAACTGCTCGAGTTGCCGTACTTCGCCGGAGTGGCTGGAACCGTACCGGCGGCGGAGTACGCAGACCAGCTCGCCCGCTATCTACCGGGATTGGATCACATCTACTTCTCCAACAGTGGCTCCGAGGCGAATGAGAAAGCGTTCAAGATGGTCCGGCAGCTCGCGGGCATTGCGGGAACGGACAAGCACAAGATCGTCTTTCGGGATCGCGACTATCACGGCACGACGATCGCCTGCCTCGCCGCAAGCGGTCAGGTTGGGCGCAGGAAGGGGTACGGACCGTTCCCCGAGGGGTTCGTCGAGATCCCGCACGCCCTGTGCTATCGTTGCCCGTTCGACCTGAAGTATCCGGATTGTGGAGTTGAGTGTGCGCACGCCCTCGAGGATACCATCCAACGGGAGGGCCCCGAGACTGTCGGGGCCGTGATCCTGGAACCGATCACGGCGGGCGGTGGCGTAATTCCTCCGGTCCAAGAGTACTATCCGATCGTTCGGCGGATCTGTGACGAGTACGAAGTTCTGTTGATTTTGGACGAAGTGGTTTGTGGCTTCGGACGTACGGGTAAGATGTTCGGCTTCGAGCATTATGATGCGGTGCCTGACATCGTCACGATGGCCAAGGGAATGGCGAGTTCGTATGCCCCGATCTCTGCCACGGCAGCGCGGGGCGAAATCTTCGAGAGATTCCTGAACGGTCCGGATGTCGGGAACGACTACTTCCGGGACATCAGTACGTACGGAGGGTGCACGGCCGGGTTCGCCGCAGCACTGGAAAACCTCCGCATCATGGAAGACGAGAAACTTGTCGAGAACTCGCGCACGGTCGGGGCGCATCTGTGCGATCGACTTCAGGAACTCGCCGACTATCAATACGTTGGGGATGTGCGGGGAAGGGGATTGTTCGCCGGTGTCGAGCTGGTGAAGGACAAGTCCACGAAGGATCCGGTAGGCGACGACGTGATGGGCGCAGTACTGGCGGAGATCGCCGAAAGAGGTGTGCTGGTCGGCAAGACCACGAGCAGCTTCCAGGACCTCAACAATACAGTCAACATCGCTCCACCTCTGATCGTCACCGAGGCCGATGTCGACGAGATCGTCGATGCACTGATCGCCGGCATAACCAAGGTCTGCGCGCGGATGCTGTCGTGAGCATAACACGAATTCAATAGGGCGGGCTTTCATTATGAGAACGGCACGAGCAGGCGGAGTGCTCCTCACATTCCTGGTGGGATTCGGTTCGAATGGCTGCCGGCCTGCAGCGGATACGATCTTCTTCGGCGACAACATCGTCACCATGGATCCGGATCAGCCGACGGTCGAAGCGGTGGCCGTGTTGGGCGAGACGATCACGTCCGCAGGAACGCTGGAAGACGTGATGGCGCTGCGGGGCGACCACACCCGAGTGGTGGATCTCGGCGCGAACGCGCTGTTGCCTGGCTTCATCGACGCTCATGGCCACTTCTTGGGGGCAGGGCGCGCTCTCGACGCCCTGTCGCTTCACTCCCCGCCGGTGGGCGACGTCACCAACATCGACGAACTGGTCGCGAAGGTCCGCAGGTGGATCGAAGAGAAGGGAATCCCGCCGGGCGAGACGGTCTCCGGTGGCGGCTACGACGACTCCCTTCTCGATGAGGGTCGCCATCCGACGCGCTACGACCTGGACCGGATCTCCACCGAGCACCCGATCGTATTGCGCCACGTGTCGGGTCACCTCACCGCGGTGAACTCGCTGGCGCTTTCGAACAGTGGCATCACCGCAGACACACCCGATCCCGATGGAGGCCAGATCCGCCGAGTCGCAGGGTCGAATGAGCCCAGCGGCGTCCTGGCTGGGCGGGCCAGGGGGCTCCTGAACAGTGGAGGAGGGGGTGGCTACCCCCAGACGCTCGACTACCTCGACGAGCTGGTCCGGAAGTCGGTGGGCGTATACCTCGGCTACGGGACCACGACAATCCAACTGGGCGGCAGAACGAGCCCCGAGATGGTGGAGGCGATCCGGGCCGCGGCTGAGCGTGAGCCACTCGATGCAGACTTGGCCGTGTTCACGAGCGACGATGCGATCGTCGACAGCGAACTCCATTACGAGGGAGAGTATCGGAACGGCGTGCGCGTTGCCGGGGCGAAGCTCTTTCTCGACGGCTCGCCGCAGGGCCGCACCGCGTGGGTCACCGAGCCATACGTTGAGGGGCCACCGGGAGCACCGGCTGACTATCGGGCGTACGGCACAATGGATCCCGACGAGTACAAGGCCCGTGTGAAGCCGCTGCTCGAGCGGGGAGTGCCCTTCCTGGTGCACGGTAACGGTGACGCCGCGATGGACCTCATGATGGACGGGGTCGAAGAGGGTCTCGAGGGAATTGACGGTATGCCGGACCACCGCTCGGTGATCATCCATGCGCAGCTAATGCGCGCCGACCAGCTCGACCGGGCGGCGCAGCTAGGAGTCATGCCGTCGTTCTTCTCGGCGCACACCTTCTTCTGGGGAGACTGGCACGTGCGCAGTTTCGGTGAACAGCGGGGCACCAACATCAGCCCGGCGCGTTGGGCGATCGAACGAGGCGTGCCCTTTACGATGCACAACGACGCGATGGTTGTCCCGCCGGACATCATGCGGCTGGTGTCGATCGCCGTGAACCGGAAAAGCCGGAGCGGCCGCGTGCTCGGTCCGCACCAGCGGCTAACGGTTCAAGAAGCGCTTCACGCTGTGACTCTCGGGGCGGCTTATCAGTACTTCGAGGAGGACACGAAGGCCTCGATCACCGTCGGCAAGCAAGCCGACCTGGTGATTCTCGGCGAGAACCCGCTCACGGCGGACCGGGCCGAGCTCGAGCACATACCGATCGTGGAGACGTTCTCGAGGGGCCGATCGGTCTTTCAGAGATGAAGCGACCATACAACATTACCTTCGAAAATGCCCAAACACAAAAACCCTCCCCGATCGGAGAGGGTATGCAACTGGTTGATTCGCTGTAACTGAGGGCCGGGGACTCGATCGCGGGCAATCGCTAGTGCGACTGCTGAGCAGACCGATCCCGGGCGAAGCCCGAGCGCAGGTCCACCCCGAAGGGATTGCTCCCGGCGGTTTTCAAGTTCTAGCGACTCTTTTGCGTCTGACCCCGTCTGGTTGCGTCTGTTTGCGGGTGTATGTGCCCAAGATGTGCCCAAGTATTCTGACGTGGCGAAATCGATCTCCTGCCATGCTTAGTACACCAATGAGGCGTACCTTTGAGCCCGACCTCACCCGGGGCAATTCCGGATGGCTGAAGGCGTTGGTGCACGGTTGAAACCCACACTGCCGAGCGTAGCGAGTTGCCATTCTCGCGCGGATGATGATCGACTCGTATCTTCAGCCGCGACGGCGCCAGCGCTTGTTTGGGCGAGAGGCCTATGCTACGAGGATAAAGGCAGATGACAGCGGACCTGGAGAGCATTCGAGAGGCGATCGGCGTGTTGCTGGACGATGCGCCGGAAGGGTCAAAGGTGATCCTATTCGGTTCATATGCCCGGGACGCCGCGGAGCCGTCAAGTGATATCGACTTCATAGTGGTGGAGCCGGATTCGGGAGATCGGATAAGGGAGGCGGCTCGGCTTCGCATCGCAGTGCACAGCGTGCTCAGGCGGTTCATGATACCGGTCGACATTCTTGTGTTGAGCGCTGCGGAATTCGAACAGTGGCGCCGCGCGCCCAACACTATTTAGCACCACGCGGATAAGGAGGGGCGGGTACATAGGCGCGTCGCGTGAGCATGCACTACGCCTCTTTGAGAGAGCGAGAGGTGACAGGCACGTTGCGGCGATACTCGCTGCCGACGCGGGTGCGCCGTTTTGGAGCGTTGGCTTCCACGCGCAGCAAGCCGTCGAAGAGGCTGTCAAAGCAGTGCTGACCGATCAGGCCATCCAATACCCGTTCACTCACGATATCCTGCTGCTGATCGAGCTACTCCGCGTCAACAGCATCGACTGTCCGACAGACGCGGCAGATCTCGCGTTGTTGACGCCTTTTGCCGCCGGTGGCGGTACGATGATCCGCTTCAGGAATCCGCTGGCTTTGAGTCCGGCTGGTTGCTCGAACGCGTTGCGGAGGCTGTGACCTGGGCAGAATCAATGTTGGGGAAAGAATAGAAGACCTTGCATTGCGGAACTCCGGGCAATCCGCTGCAGGTGCCGAGTGTGCGTCTTGTTGGAGATGTGAGGTTGGGCGGTGCTGCGGAAAATCGGAGAGACGGAATATTAGTGCGATCGTGGGCGTTTGGCGTGACTGATCTATCTCCGCCTCACCTCGGTCCTCTCCGACCGCTACACCATCGAGCGGGCGCCAACCCGCCAGTTTATCCTGCGAATCCAGAAGAGATACGGTGGCCTTGGATTTGTGCGTCGCCGGAGCTACAGAAAGATCGACACACTCCGAGTTGGTGAGGCCGAAGGAGTAGGCTGCTGCCTGAAAGTCCGGGCTGGCAGTTACGGCCCAAGAGCTGCAATCGAAGTCACGACAACACCGTCAGGTCGCGTGTACGTAGGGCTATCTGCAACAACGACGACCAGAGCACCACACGCGGCGTTGGTGTTTTCAGCGAGTTTACCACGCAGTGCCAAAAGGTTATGCGCCCCCTCATCGACGCGGTGATGACTGAGCTTGACCTCGGCAGCTATCCAACGCCCGTCGGCAGCTTCGACGATGGCATCTACTTCCAAGCCTTTGTTGTCCCGATAGAATCGTACACTGGCTCGGTGCGGCTGGGCGTATACGCGGAGATCATGCACAACCTGCGATTCGAACAAGAACCCGGTGAGTTCGATCTCTGGCCCCAACAGCCGCTTGGGCGTTGCCTCGAGTGCGGCCACTGCCAGCGACGGATCGGCGAGATGACGTTTTGGTGTTGCAGCAAGTCGGACACGAGAGCGCAACTTGGGCTTCCAGTTCTCTTGGTCCTCAATGACGTAAAGGCGTTTGAGTGCCCGTACGTAGTCGTGAAGGGTCGGCTCGCTCAGGGGTCGCTCTGCGGTGCGTCCGATGGTTCTGAGCGACGCGTCGGTTGCCACATTTCGGGCGTATGAGGCCAGCAGACGACGGACGCCCTCCGGGTCTCTGCTGACGCCATCGACCCTGCGAATGTCTGTGTTGACGATGATGTCGATGTAATCTGCGTTTGCGTCAACCGCATCTGCCGGCGCCAAGTGAAGGTTGTCGGGCCATCCACCTACCGCGAGGGCCTCTACAGCTTCTGCCACGCTGAAGTCATGGGACGCCGCTGGAGCGGGGTCGCCGTCGAGGAGAGCGCCGATGGAGACAGTGCCGCTCGAGAGACCACGCTCGAGCATTGTCATCGTCCGCATGGGTACGATTGTCATCCTGCGAGCACCGGAGTGGCTGACCTGACTGTCCTCGGGCGACGACGAGCCGGTGAGTAGGAATAGGCCCTTGGCGCCGAGGTCGTCGATGCGGCCGCGTACGGCATTCCACATACCCTCCGCGAGCTGGTATTCATCAATCAGTCGCGGATTGGCACCGTCGAGCACGAGACGCGGGTCGGTCCGAGCAGCGGTAAGTGCAGCTCGATCCTGGTCAAGGCGTACTTCTGAGGCCGCAAAGGTCCGGGCTGTAGTGGTCTTCCCCACCGCCTTCGGACCAGCGAGCAGGACTCCGCCGTGCGTACGCAGGCGATTCGTAATTCGTTGCTCGACAATTCGCTCGAGTAAGTCGGGCATCGTCTTGCCTCCCACGTGCTGGGCGCGGGCCATACGGTAGCGGACCGGACTCCCAACGGAGGTTTGGAATTTGTACTAAAATCAATGTAGGAATCGTACTCATGTCAGGCAAGGGATTGTACTTCGTTGCCTTTGATCCTGCCGAACGCTTTTTGGGCGTTGGTGAGCAACGGAGGAGCCCCGAGGTGATGCTTCGTACAAGTCCGTCTCGCACTTTTCCATTTTGTGGTGCATCTTAGCCAACCATGACTGACCCCCTTCCACGCCTCGCAGCCGCCCTCGCCGACCGCTACATCATCGAGCGCGAACTCGGCCGTGGGGGGGGATGGCAACGGTCCACCTCGCTCAGGATCTAAGGCACGAGCGCGAAGTTGCGATCAAGGTCCTACGTCCCGAGCTAACGGCGACGCTCGGCGCCGAGCGTTTCCTGCGCGAGATCAAGATCGCGGCCAAGCTGAACCACCCACATATCCTCGCACTTCACAACTCGGGAGAGGCAAACGGATTCCTCTACTACGTGATGCCATACGTGGAGGGTGAGTCACTACGCGATCTTCTCAATCGTGAGAGTCAGTTGCCCATAGAGGATGCGCTGACTTTGACTCGCGAGATCGCGGACGCCTTGGAGTACGCGCATGGCGAGGGCGTGATCCACCGCGACATCAAGCCCGAGAATATAATGCTGTCTCGCGGTCACGCCGTGGTAGCTGACTTCGGGATAGCGCGCGCGGTGGCTGTCTCGGGTGGCGAGCAACTGACCGAGACGGGGATGGCAGTGGGCACGCCAGCCTACATGAGTCCTGAACAGGCGACCGCTGAACAGGTCGATGTTCGCAGTGACGTGTACTCACTCGGTTGCGTGTTGTACGAGATGTTGGCGGGAGAAGTACCGTACACAGCGCCGACACCGCAGGCAGTGATTGCCAAGAAGCTGAGCGAACCCACGCCACGCATCTCGGTAGTGCGTGAAATGATACCGGCTGCTCTGGAACACGCAACTGACCGGGCACTGAGTGACGGCAACCGTGAGGAGAACCTCGCAGCCCTCCGCCGAGCCTCCGAGCTGGCGCCGCAATCACTTGCTACGAATAATCTGGCGATGTTCCTGGTGTCCAGATACAACCGACCTCGCGAAGCCGCTGACTTGCTCCTGGGCCACGATGTTGAACGTCAGTGGGTTAGGCAGGGTTGGGGATATTGGAGCAATCTGTTCGGATCGCTGATGATGCTCGACGAACACGAGCAGGCACTCGATGTTGCAAGTCGGGCCCGCCGGCAACTTCCTGAGCGGGTTGCCATGTGGCTGCGTTGCCAAGCCGATGCATTGGCGGCTATGGGACGCGTCGAAGAGCTGCATGAAGTGTGGGATGAAGTCGAGGCGAGATTTACGTATCCGCAGCGGCTGTTCGGTGAGCCGCTCGAGGTGCTTCGCGCATACGGGCACGACGAGGCTCTGAAAGAGGCTGTATCAAGAGTCATAGGGTCCTTTGAGGCGCGGCCGGCCTCAGAAAAAGTGAGCATTGAACATCGACACTGGTACGGGCGAGCGTTGTTCCTTGCCGGCCGGATAGACGAGGCACAGGACGTGTACGATGCTCTGGTCGAGGAAACTCCGGGCTACCTGTGGCGGCGGGCGATTCGGGCATTCTTCTCCGTCAGCCGCGGTGACACGGCCCAGGCGCAGAAGGATCTGGCATGGTTCGAGAATCAAGAGCCGGTCGAAGCGCAGGACCCAACCTTACTGCGGCTTCGTGGCTATATCCTCGGCGCACTAGGCGATCTCGAAAACGCGATGGAGTTGATTCGCCAGTCATACGAGCATCCCGAGGGTACGTATGGCTGGCGCAACAGGATTTGGCTGAATGTGGCTCCGCTCCGCGGGTACCCACGGTACCAGGAGTTCATTAGGCCGAAGGGGTAGGCCACCGCATTAGTCACGATGTGCCCCAAAGAAGCCCAAACACAAAACCCTCTCCGTCGGAGAGGGTCTGCAACTCATTGATCTGCTGTCACGGAGGGCCGGGGACTCGTTGCGGAGCAGACGCGGCTCGACATAGTCGAGCCGAAAGCGTCCACCCCGAAGCGCTTTCGCGCGGCGGTTTTCAAGTTCTGCAAATTGTTTTGCGTCTGGTTGCGTCTAGTTCGATCTGCCCGCATTTCTCGAGAAAATCACCGGGACCTTTTGCGTCTGACCCCGTGTGGTTGCGTCTGTCTGCGGGTGTGTGTGCCAAGAATGTGCCCAAGGCTTTCGGCTTGGGGCTCAGAACTCACGCAGGAAGGAATTAACGCATCGGCGTTGCTTTGTCTGGCCTAGTGCCTGATTGCGTCGTACTTTAGTCCCCGACCACACCGTGGGATATTCCGGATGGCTGAAAACGTTGCTGCGCGTTTGAAGGCTGCTCTCGCCGACCGCTACGCCATCGAGCGGGAGGTTGGCGCCGGCGGGATGGCTACCGTGTACCTCGCGGAGGATCTCAAGCATCACCGTCAGGTGGGCATCAAAGTCCTCCGTCCCGAACTGGCCGCGGCACTGGGGCCGGAGCGGTTTTTGCGCGAGATCGAGATCGCAGCCAGACTGGATCACCCACACATCCTCCCACTATACGATTCGGGTGAGGCCGGCGGATTTCTGTACTACGTTATGCCGTTCGTGGAAGGGGAATCGCTGCGCGACCGCCTCGACCGCGAAAAACAACTACCAATAGACGATGCGCTGCAGATTGCCTTCGAGGTGGCGGACGCACTGTCCTATGCCCATAGCCGCGACGTTGTGCACCGCGACATCAAGCCGGAGAACATCCTGCTTGCAGGGACTCACGCGCGTGTGGCGGACTTCGGCATTGCGCGGGCTATCACCGAGGCGGGAGGCGAGGGGCTCACTGAGACGGGACTCGCCATTGGCACGCCTGCCTATATGAGTCCCGAGCAGGCGGCGGGGAGCAGGGACCTGGACGGCCGGAGCGATCTCTACAGCCTGGGGTGTGTGCTTTACGAGCTGCTAGCCGGGCAGCCGCCGTTCACCGGCACCACAATCGAGAGCGTGGTGCACCAGCATCTCACGGCCGACCCCCCGTCAGTGACTGTGCTACGGCCTTCCGTGCCGCCACAGGTTACGGCTGTTCTTCAGCGCGTGCTCTCCAAAGCGCCGGCAGACCGGTTCAGTCCTGCCGCGCAGTTCGCCGATGCACTGCGGCATGTCGGAACGGCAGGTGCCCCTGGCGTGGCTCCCGCACCAGGCCCGTCTTCGATGTTGGGGCGCCCAATCCAGGGTGGCGTTGTTATTGCTCTGGGTGCTCTGGTGCTACCGGGGCTGATCTATCTGCTCGTGATGCAGCTTGGGCTGCCCATGTGGGTGTTTGTTGCTACGCTGGCGCTGGTGATGCTTGGGATCCCAGTTGTGGTGGCTACGAGCGTGGCGGAGTCGCGCAGGAATGCAGGGCAGCCGCATGAAAATGGCTGGATAGATCGGTGGCTCACCTGGCGGCGGGTGCTGCTCGTCTGCGCAGCGGCGTTTGTCATTCTGGCGGTTGTGACCATCGGCTATGTGGGGATGCGGGCTTTCGGGATCGGCCCGGCCGGGTCGCTCATAGGAAGCGGTGCCATCACGGAACGGGAGCGCATTATCCTGGCCGATTTCGAGAATCGCACAGCCGACTCGGAACACGGTCCCACGGTGACCGAACTTCTGCGCATCGGACTGTCGCAGTCACGTGCCGTATCGATCGTTGACCCCGCTCAGGTCGGGCGGATCCTGGTGCTAATGCAGAGGGACCTCTCAGAGGGCCTCGACGCATCCACTGCAATGGAGGCCGCGCAGCGCGAGGGTATCAACGCTGTGGTAACCGGGGAGGTAGTTGCTGTTGGAAGTGGCTTCTCTATTGCCGTGCGTCTTGTTTCAGCGGACGGCGATGTCCTGACTGCGCTGCAGGAAACTGCAAGCAGCGAAGATGAGTTGGTGGCAACAGTCGACCGTCTCTCGCTGGGTCTGCGCGAACGGTTCGGTGAATCCTTGCGCAGCATTCGCCGCAGCGAGCCGTTGGAGCGAGTGACCACCGGTTCGATGCGCGCACTGCGAGTGTTTTCCCAGGGCCTGAGTGCTTCGAACCAAGGCGATGATCCCCGAGCCGTCCAGTTGCTGGAAGAGGCCATCGCGCTGGATACGTCATTTGCAATGGCGTACCGCAAGTTGGCAATCATACTGGGAAACCGAGGAGAACGGCGATCTCGGGCTGTGGAAGCAGCGACCAAGGCCTACAAGTACCGCGATGCACTCACTGAGCGGGAACGCTATCTCGTGACCGCCGCCTATCACTCCATTGTTACGGGCAACCGCGACCAGATCATGAGCGCCTATAGCACGGTCCTGGAGTTGTATCCCGATGAAACGATAGCCCTAAACAACCTGGGTGTGGTCTATTCGGGCCTCCGCGATTACGAAAGAGCGGCGGGGCTCTACAGACGATCGCTCGAGGTGGACTCCACGACCAGTCTGTACTTCAGGAATCTGGCCCAAGACCTGGAGAGGGGAGGATCACCGGACTCGGCGCAGACGATAATCGATCGGTTCGAGCGGCGCTTTCCCGGCAACCCTGAGGTGCAAATATCCCGCATTTACAGTGCGGCCTTCAAAAAGGACTACGGCGCAATTGAGCAGCTCGGCTACTCTCTAATAGAGGAGCAGCGCGGGCGCGTGTTCTGGGAGGCGATAGCCCACATATGGATGGGCAACCTGGCGGCCATGCGTGGACAGATGAACCGGGCCCAACGGGATTGGGACAGGGGCTTTACTCTAACAGCCGAGCGCGATCTAGCGGGTCGCTATCTAGGCCGCGCCTCGATCCGCGCCATCCTGGAACTACTGTTGCTCGACGATCCGGATCGAGCACGCAGCGTGTTGGACGACGCACTCGAGCGGTACCCGCTCGAGTCACTAGCACCGCTGGACCGCCCCTACGAATCGTTGGCGCGGGCCTATGCTGCAGTCGGCGACCCCGCTCGGGGACGGGAGTTGATTGCCGAGTTCGACGCCACTCCCGAGGCCGACCACAGCCAGGACACAGAGCGCAACCGCCACGGTGCGCTAGGCGTGGTAGCGCTCGCGGAGGGTAGACTAGAGGAGGCCATCGCAGAATTTCGGATGTGGGACGACGGGAACGGCTGTGCCACGTGTGCCTATCCGTGGTTGGCACGGGTGTACGATCAGCTGGGTGAAGCAGATTCGGCACTGGTCCTGTACCAACAATTTGTCGAAACCCCCTCGGCTTCGGTCGGCAACGATGCGGGACACCTTGCGCACGCGTACGTGCGTGTAGGCGAGCTGTACGAACAACGTGGCGACTGGGAACAGGCAATAGAGTACTACGGGCGCTTCGTCAGTCTGTGGGAGAACGCCGATCCAGAGATGCAGGAGTGGGTGGAGGAAGTGAGACAGACAATCGCCCGGTTGTCGGCGGAGCCGAGGCCGTGAAGGTAGGGTCGGTGGCAGGCCTGTAGCTGGCTAGCATGTCGGAGTTGCCTTCGATGTGCCCAGAGACGTGACCAACCAGAAAAACCCTCTCCAAGAGAGAGGGCTCGAATGTCATTGATTTAAAACCACGGAGGGCCGGGGACTCGGTCGCGGGCAGTCGCTAGTGCGACTGCTGAGCAGGCCGAGCGCGGGCGAAGCCCGAGCGCAGGTCCACCCCGAAGCGATTGCTCCCGGCGGTTTTCAAGTTCTTGCGACTCTCTTACTTCTGGTTGCGGCTCGATGTGGCCATATGTGCCCAAGCTTTCCGGCACGGCTTCGACAATAAAGGGCCGGCGGGCATCTGTGCTCCGTCTGGCTTAACTCCAAAGGGTTGCTCGGTTTTGCCGCTGGAGCCATGTTAGGACTTCACCGTACGGATTGGGAGGCGGTGAAGCTGTGGTCGGTCCTAACTTTCTCTGCTGCGTCGAGTGGTACCGACGTACGAGAAGGGATGTGGGTAAGATGACGAAGACGGAAATTCAAAACGCTCTCGATGAGATGACACGCCGTATCGTGGAGCGTTTTCATCCCGATAGAATCATTCTGTTTGGGTCCTACGTCAAAGGCGAGCCTACCGAAAACAGCGATCTCGACATGCTGATAGTCATGCCTGTCGAAGGTTCCCGGCGCAGGAATGCGAATGAGATCGATCTCATGCTAGCTGACCGTGTCGTGCCGATTGACTTGATTGTAGTAACACCGGAACAGTTCAATCGTCAAAAGGACGTGATCGGCACGATTATACGTGAGGCTGTGCGGGATGGGAGAGTGATTTTTGAACGAGCAGCCTGAGATCACTGCCATCGTCCGAGGTTGGGTGGAGAAAGCGGAAAACGACCTTCGCAACGCGGAATACGTGTTGGGCATGGAACAAGACTGTCCAACGGACACGGTCTGCTTTCACTGCCAGCAGTGCGCTGAGAAATATCTAATAGCGTTGCAGTGTCCCTCGGGTTCGCCTTCCCAAAGACGCATGACCTTGTGGTCCTGGTCAATTTGCTCGGCGAGGGTACCAGACTCGACCTGAATATCGAGGACGTACAGCCCCTGAATCGGTACTCGGTGGAGGCCCGCTATCCGGGAGACTGGGATCCCATTGACATGCCTGAGGCGCTGGAAGCGGCAAGAATGGCCCGCGGTGTCCGCGATGCCGCGCGGCGTTTGCTGCCCGAAGAGGTATTGTAACGCGGAACGCTCGTTCCACGTCGGTCGCTCTCGCACCTTCCTGTTCGCCAGCCCTAGCCATCGCATTACTTTCGAATTGCCCAATCAACAAGACCCCCACCAACGGAGAGGGCCTGTAAGTCCTTGATTTACAGCGACGGAGGGCCGGGGACTCGAACCCCGAAGGGATTGCTCCCGGCGGTTTTCAAGTTCTGCAAATTGTTTTGCGTGTGGTTGCGTCTGGTTCGATCTGCCCACGTTTCTTGAGAAAATCAGCTGGGCCTTTTGCGTCTGACCCCGTCTGTTTGCGTCTGTCTGCGGCTCGATGTGCCCAAGATGTGCCCAAGTTTTCCGGTGTGGCCTGGGTGAGGATGCGCCGGTAGGCCTGGTGCCTTGTCTGGCATAGCCCTGATTGAGGCGCACTCAGTTCCCGAGCGCACCCGGGGGATATCCGAATCGCTTACACCCTAGGTACTGTAATCTCAATCCGCTTCTCTGATTCGGCATGGGCAACAGGCCCCGGTGGGGTAAGGCCAGCCCAAAGAAAGAATCGTTTGCCTGACCGATGACGGTCCGATACCTTGCTTCCCTTGCTCGACTTCGATTTACCGACACCGATGCGCGGAGTGTTTGCTGCCATGTTCTGTTCTGGAATTCGTCCCCTACTCGTGCTGCTTGCGTTGTCGACGACCATCCCAAGTTGGACCGCAACCGCTCAAACCTCAGAGATCTCTTTCACCACCACACAAGGGACCTGGATCTCACTCGATGTTGCGCCCGACGACAACTCCCTCGTATTTGAGCTGCTCGGCGATATATATGCGCTTCCCGTAGCAGGCGGAAATGCGCGTTCGCTCCTCACGGGACGAGCATTCCAATCCCAACCCCGTTTTTCGCCCGACGGCAGCCGCCTGGTGTATGTCAGCGACGAATCGGGTTCGGACAACGTTTGGATCTCACGCTCCGATGGAACCGAGGCGCGCCAGCTGAGCAACGTTCGTCGAGTCAGGATGATCTCGCCGGAGTGGGCGGCTGATGGAACGGCTGTTTACGTCACCGTGGTCACACTGGGTTGGCAGCCTGCCGCCGAAATCTGGCGGTACGACATCGCATCGGGAGAAGGCACCCGAGTTGTAGAAAACAGCAACGGGCCTTCGGCGCCTCTCGTTTCAGCACCTGCACCCGGTCCCTACGGACCAGCACCCAGCCCGGACGGCTCGAGTATCTACTACACATCAGTGACGCCCAGACCGTACGGCAGCAGGTCAGGCGCATCGAGCGCTGTCTTCCGTTTCGACGCGGCCTCAGGAGAGAATCGGCAGGTCTACCTGGAAGGCCTCAACGCGATGAAGCCAGCCGTGGCGCCGGATGGGCGACGAATCGTGTATGCGGCGACGAAGGATGGCCATACGGGGCTAAAGGTTCGAGACCTCGACTCAGGCAGGGAGCGTTGGCTGGCTTACCCAATTCAACGGCACCAATTAGAGGGGCGTGCTACACGCGACGTACTACCCAACTTCGCGATCTCCGGTGACAGCCGATCGGTCTACCTAGAGTGGAACGGCCGAATTCACAAGCTGGGTCTCGATGATGAAAGCGACCAGCTCGTCCCCTTCGAAGCACACGTCGCCCTCGAGGTCGAACCCCGGTTGAACTTCCCGCGCAGAGTCGACACCGGTCCTGTAGTTGCGCGGAGGGCGCAACACCTTGCAGTCGCGGCCGATGGACGAGTCGCTTTCTCGACACTGGCGCGCATCTGGGTTGCGGATCAGAACTCCGAGACTCCAAGACGTCTGACGGACACAGAGAGCCCGAGAGAGTTTTCGCCCTCTTGGTCCCCAGATGGACTATGGATTGCGTTCGTTACCTGGGACGTTTCTGGCGGGCATCTCTGGAAAGCTCGGTCCGACGGGAGCGGAACTCCCGTTCGACTCTCCGAAAGGTCTGCCCTTTGGATCGATCCCACCTGGACACCGGACGGCTCGGCGATCGTGGCTCTTACCGCACCATTGGGCTCCACTCTCACATCTCGTGGCCCCGTACCTCCCGATGCGCAATTGGTGATGGTGCCCGCGACTGGCGGTGCAGCACGCACGGTTGCGCTCGCAAACGGTCTCCGATCTCCACACTTCGGTACCGACTCGGAGCGTGTATTCCTATCGTCAGAGCAAGCCGGATTGATCTCCATAGCCCTGGATGGAAGCGATCGGCGCACGGAGGCTCGGCTGGCCCGCGACTTCGGACCCGGCAAGTTGTTGATGAGTCCAGCCGGTAGCTATGTCCTCGGCATCGCGGGGCCACGTGTAATCCGCTTCCCTGTACCCTCCGAAGGACTCGCTGGCAGTGAGTTAACAGTGGAACAGGGTGTGACGGTGACTGAGGACGCCCCCGCCAGCGTCGCGTGGGGCGGAGATGGCAGTTCGCTATCCTGGCTGGTGGGCATGACCCTGTCCAGCGTGGACGCAGCGGGGACTGCAGAGGGTCAAAGAGACTTAACGCTACGTGTGGAGGTCCCGAGAAAGACACCATCCGGTGACTTGGTTCTCCGTGGCGCCAAGGTCATATCGATGCGCGGCCACGAGATCGTGGAAGACGGTGACGTGGTGGTGAAAGACAACCGCATCGTTGGAGTCGGTCCCCGGGGTGCAGAACCTGTTCCCCCCGCGGCTCGTGTGGTCGATGTCTCAGGAAAGGTCATAGTCCCGGGCTTCATCGACATTCACGCGCACCTCGGCACTCCCGAGGAACTGCTCCAGCCGGAGTGCAGTGCATCGTTCGCCAACCTCGCGTACGGCATTACCACGATTCGGGATCCCCAGGCGAATCCCGACGTGTTTGCCGTCGCTGATATCATCGACGCCGATGGCGTACCGGGCCCCCGGATGTACTCCACCGGTCCCGGTTTGTTCGCTACGACGGACTTCCAGTCGCTCGATGAGGTTCGACGTTATTTGCAGACCTACCGTGACAAATACCGCACGCATCTTATCAAGGAATACCTGGCGGGCACGCGGCAGCAGCGTCGGTGGATCGTACAGGCGGCCCGCGAGATGGGGATGATGGTCACTACTGAAGGCGGCGCAGACACCAAGGCCGACCTAACTCATGCAATGGACGGATTCAGCGGCAATGAACATGCGCTACCCGTGGCACCTATCTACGGCGACGTTGTCCAGTTATACGCCCGAACGGGGATCACCTGGACACCAACTCTCGTCGTGTCTTTCGGGGCTGCATTGCCCGTCTACCGATTGCTCGCGGAGGAGCGGCCGTATCAGAACGCCAAGGCAAACCGCTGGTTCGGCGACGGTGAACTCTTCGCCCGCACGGCAACGCGCATGCTTTGGTTCCCACCGGAGGATTTCAACAATGTCGATGTGGCCCGGGGCGTGAATGCGGTACTGCAGGCGGGCGGGCGCGTTGGTCTTGGGGGACACGGTGAGCTGCAGGGGCTTTCGAATCATTGGGAGATGAAACTGCTGGCGGACGGTGGGATGCCCCCGCATGACATCCTTCGGGTTGCCACCATTTTCAGCGCAGAGGCAATTGGGTTCGAGCAAGACCTTGGGAGCCTGGAACCGGGGAAGTTGGCGGACCTGGTGGTACTGGATCGCGACCCTCTGAATGACATCGAGGCCACACAGTCGGTCCGCTACGTCATGAAGAACGGGGTTCTCTATGATGGTGAAACGCTGGATCAGGTCTGGCCCCGTGAGGAACCGCTAACACTACCCTGGTGGCTCTCCCGGTCTTCTGGTCCCGCAGGAACCAGGACGGCAATCGACGAGTTGGTCGGCCGCACCTTGGACGAAGCGAATATCCCCGGCGCAGCCGTTGCCGTGGTGCGTGGCGGAGAGGTCTTGCTTGCCAAGGGATACGGCCTTGCGAACCTGGAGACCGACACCCGCGTCACGCGTGAGACGATGTTCCAATCGGGTTCTCTCGGAAAACAATTCACATCGGCAGGGATTATGGCATTGGTCGAGGAAGGCCGGATCCACCTAGATGAGTCCGTGCGCACGTACCTACCTGAGACGCCTGATTCCTGGCGACAGATCACAATCCGTCACCTGCTTACCCACTCGTCCGGGATTCCCGACTACACAAGCGACGAATTCGACTACGAGGCGAACTACGACGAGAACGATCTCGTTCGCATCGCCACTGGACTGGAACTGGAGTTCCCCGCCGGTTCTCGGTGGAACTACTCCAACACGGGGTACGTCTTGCTCGGCGTGATTATGGGAAGGATCACCGGTAAACCGTATTGGGAGTATCTGCGTGAGCGGATCTTCGACCCCGCGGAGATGCCCACGATTCGCGTCAATACAGCGTCCGAGATCGTTCGCAACCGCGCCGAGGGGTACCTACCTGTAGAAGGCGGATGGCAACATGCTGCCTACGTTGCGCCCACGACCAACACGACGGCCGATGGTTCGATGCTTGTTAACCTCCACGACATGATCGCCTGGAATGAAGTCGTACGAAACCGCCGGGTACTGCGCCCGGAGAGTTGGGAGACCATTCTCAGCCCCATGACGCTTTCCAGCGGCCGAGCGTATCCCTACGGCTTCGGGTGGTTCTTCCAGAATGTAGGTGGGCAGGAGGTACACGAGCACGGCGGATCGTGGCAGGGTTTTATCACCCAGTTCACCCGTTTCACGGACGATGATCTGGCGATAATCGTGCTATCCAACGGTCGCGCCCTTGCCGTCCCTGGCCTGGCAAACGGGATAGCTGCACTTGTCGATCCTTCGCTCGCGCCGGCACCGCCAGCTACAACCCCTATCCCGGATGCAGACCCGGAGGCCACTGCCTACGTACGAGAGATCTTGGGCAAGGTGGCCCGCGGTGACCTGGAACAAGACGATTTTGCGTTCGTGCGTCAGACCGTGTTCCCGCGTATGCGCGTTGCGCTGACCCGTACGCTGCAGGGGCTGGGATCGCCTGATCAATTGGAATTGCTGCAAACGAAAGTCGTCGGAGACGACCGGGAACTCCAATATTGGGCCTGGTACGGAGAGCGGCGTTTCCGCGTGCACGTATCGCTGGGACCCCAGGGAGGTCTCACTGCGTTGCGGGTAATACCAGAGAACCGCTGAGGGGCCGCATCGCCAACACGGACCTGCCGGCAGCACAACAGAATGTTGAGCTTTGAGAAATCCGGCAGCGCTGGTGGCCGCGTCACCGAGCGGGACAGTTGATCGACAGATCCTGGGCCGCCCGTTCGTGACCCAGAGGGGTGATATTCCAAACAGGAACCAGGAACCTGGACTTGGTTCCGAACCATGCAGCGACGCGACCCGCACCCCCGTATCGCCAGGTCTCGCCCTCGCATTACCTTCGATGTGCCCAAACACAAAACCCTCTCCGTCGGAGAGGGTCTGCAACTCATTGATATGCTGATACGGAGGGCCGGGGACTCGAACCCCGAAGGGATTGCTCCCGGCGGTTTTCAAGACCGCTGCCTTACCAATTAGGTCTAGCCCTCCCGGGCCAGAAACGTAATTCGTACATTCTGAATGCCCAAGTGTGAACCTGCAATACTGTGTCGCCAGTCAGAGCGTGCCAGGAGAACCATATATGCCAGAACGCCCGATATTCCTCGAACGAATGACCAGACCTCAGGTAGAGGCGGCACTCGATGAAGGGTTCACCACGGCAATCGTTCCCTGCGGTGCCGTCGAACAGCACGGGCCGCACCTGCCGCTGTTCGTTGACGCGGAGATCGGAACGCGGCTGGGTGCGGAGGTGGCTCTACGCCTAGGCAAGACACTCGTTGCCCCAACCATTCGGGTTGGTTGTTCTCAGCATCATATGGATTTTCCGGGCACGCTCACGCTACAGCATTCGACGTTCAAGGCAGTCTGTTTCGACTATTGCACCTCACTCGCCCACCACGGCTTCAAACGTTTGCTGATGCTTCCTTCTCACGGCGGCAATTTCAAACCGCTCGCCGACGCGCTCGACGACCTGAACGATGCTGTAGGTGACGATTGTATCGTCGAAGCCTTCACTGATTTGATCGCTGTCGTAAACGTGTGGAAAGACCTCGTCGAGTCGGAGGTCGGGCTAGGCGACAGAGTCGGTGGCCACGCCGATATCGGAGAGAGCGCGATTATGCTGTGCCTACATCCCGACCTGGTCGACCACGACGCTGCTGACGTTGGGTTCTCTTCCGAACTGACTCAGGACCTGGTCGAACGGATCATGCGTGAGGGCATGAAGAGTGTGACGCCGAACGGGATTTTAGGTGACGCTCGCGGTATGACGGAGGAGATTGGTGAACGGTTGATCGCGGCCACTTCCGACATGATTGCGGATCAATTCAGACAGACGGCGTAATTCAACATCGGACGTCACGTGGCCGTAGATCCTACCCCGGCATCCGGTCGACACGTTCAGACTGGCCAGCTATAATGAAACGTTCGGTCGCGGTAACGGGATGGTGGTCCGTCATGTCTCGTTATAATCGCATGTGAAAGGACCGGTTGGCCTTGGGCTTCTGCCTCGATTCCTTTCCGTGAGTACACGACACCAGCAAGGAGAATCAACAGTGGCACAAACGCCCCGAAAGCGGTCATCTCGTCGCGTAGTGGAAGATTTGAACTTGAACCACATCGTCGACAGTCAGTTCGATCTTGCTGCCAAACATCTCAAATACCCCGAAGGCCTGCTGGAACAGATCAAAGTCTGCAACAACGTCTATTACATGCGGTTCCCCGTGAAGTTCGGCAAGAAATATGTGGTGTACGAAGCGTGGAGGGCGGAGCATAGCCACCATTGCAAGCCGCTAAAAGGGGGATTGCGATACAGCTGGATGGTCAACCAGGACGAGATCATCGCTCTCGCCACCTTGATGACCTATAAGTGCGCAATCGTTGACGTACCGTTTGGTGGATCGAAGGGGGGAGTCCAATGCATTCCCCGCGACCTCTCGTCAGAACAGCTCGAAAAGATCACCCGTCGCTTCACCGCTGAGTTGAACCGCAAGAACTTCATTGGTCCTGGTATCAATGTCCCCGCGCCCGATTACGGCACAGGGGAACGCGAGATGGCGTGGATATCGGACACCTACGACGCCTTGCACCCTCAAGAGTTGGACAACCTCGCTTGCGTCACTGGCAAGCCGGTCTCTCAGGGAGGGATTCGGGGCCGTTCCGCGGCGACCGGGCGCGGTGTGGTTTACGCGCTCCGCGAGTTCTTCCGGCAACCCGAGGAATTGAAGAAGGTGAAACTGGCCGGAAGCCTCGAAGGGAAGCGGATTTCCATTCAAGGGTTCGGCAATGTCGGCTACCACGTGGCGAGGGTTTTGGAGAGCGAGGACGGGGCAACAATCATCGCTGTCGGAGAATGGGATTGCACGGTATACGATCCGAACGGGATAGATGTGGAGGCGCTCAAGCGCCACCAGAAGAAGACTGGGTCGATCCGAGGTTTCAGGAAAGCAAAGACTCTGCCCAAGTCTGGTGACTGCCTCGAAGTCGAATGCGATGTGCTGGTCCCGGCAGCCTTGGAAAATCAGATCACAATGGACAACGTGCGAAAGGTACGCTGTCGCGTTATGGCGGAAGCAGCCAACGGCCCGACGACGCCGAAGGCAGAGCAATACCTCAACAAGAAGGGTGTTGTGGTGTTGCCCGACATTTTCATGAACGCGGGTGGTGTCACCGTCTCCTATTTCGAATGGACCAAGAACCTCTCTCACCTGCGTTACGGGCGATTGGAAAAACGCCTGGATCACCTCAGGCGTTCCAGGTTCGTAGGTGCTGTAGAGGGTCTCGTTGACCAGGAGTTCGACGCCGGCATACGGGAAAAGCTGACCGAGGGCACGGGGGAAGAAGATTTGGTCAACTCGGGTCTGGAAGAGTCTATGGTAAACGCCTTCAGGGAGATTCTCGAAATTCGGCGTCGATTCAACAAGGTCGGCGATATGCGCACGGCGGCATATATCTGCGCTATTGAGAAGATCGCGAATTCATATGAGCAGCGCGGTCTCTTTCCTTAGGATTGTCAAGCGAAAGGGTTTGTTACCAAGAAGGCGAATGGAGCGCAATCACGTATTCGGAGAGTCCAATTACCTACTTGTGAGAGTAGGCGATTGGCTTTCTTGATTGGACATGTTAGCATTCACGACGATCTGCTATTCACTAATAACACGCGGACGGTGGAGCCAGCTGAATTGAGGGTTCTTCTGTCCCATATGTCGGCGACGACCGGCACCTAAATACAATGGATAACACGGAAGCTGGAACCTGCGTCGAATGCGGTTGCGGGAAGGGCAACTCTTCCTCTCAAGAGATATCCGAAGACCGCATTATTGAAATCGTACGAGCGCACGACGGAGAGCGCGGCAACATAATCGCAATACTCACCGACGTGCAAACCGAGTACAACTACCTTCCCAAACGCGCTCTCGAGATTGTGGCGCGTGAAACCAACTCCTCCCTGGTCAACATCTACGGTATCGCGACTTTCTACGGTGCATTCAGCCTGGAGCAGCGTGGACGTCACCTGCTGTCGGTCTGTACCGGCACAGCGTGCCATGTTCGTGGTGCACCCCAGTTGATCAAGGCGTTCGAGAAAAAACTGGATGTGGAAGCTGGCGGCACTACAGAAGACCGCGAATTCACATTCGAGACTGTCCGCTGCCTGGGTGCGTGCGCCCTTGGACCGGTTGCCGTAGTTGACGGTCACTACCACGGCAACATGGTCGAGGCCGAGGTTACCGACATCGTGGACAGGTATTATGAGGGTGGTGGTGGCGCTGAAGATGAGCAGTTAGTGGACCTCGAAGTCTCGTGCCCTCTGTGTAATCGAAGTTTGCTGAATCATGGTTACGTCCTGGACGGCCGTGCCATGATCATGGTGACAGCGGTCGCCGGCCGAAAACATGGATGGCTGCGGCTGAGCAGCCAATACGGAGACCACCGCGTCGAATCCGAATTCGAGATTCCCCCAGGTGCGATTGTGGAATTCTTCTGTCCGCGGTGTCACGGTGAACTGCGGACCAACCGACATTGCCCCCGTTGCGAAGCACCGATGATTCCGCTGCTTGTCAAATCAGGCGGAGTAGTTCAAATCTGCTCCCGTAAAGGTTGTAAGGAGCATCTACTGACGTTGGACGTCTGATAACCCGACAAGCGCAAGCAGGAGCACTCAAATGCCAGAACTGTTGTCTATAGATGATCTCCGACTGCTTAGAAGTCGGGTTCGAGATGATACGCTAAACAAACCGGCCAAACCTTGCCTGGTAGTCTGCGCAGGAACGGCTTGTCAGGCGAGCGGTGCCAATAGCATCCAGCGGATGGTGAAGAACGATCTGCTGCAGCGCGAGCTGACCGACAAAGTTTCGTTGCGGATTACAGGTTGCCACGGCTTCTGTGAGATGGGTCCCTTCATTCTCACCGAACCGCAGAACGCTCTTTATGTGAAGTTGAAGAGGGAAGACGTACCGCGCATTGTCGACGCGGTTCTCAAGGACGAGTACGTGGAAGACTTGCTCTACCGCGACCCGGCCTCGGGCAAGATCTGCTACAGCCAGGATGAGATTCCGTTCTTCGCCCGACAGGAACGCCAGATTCTCAGCGGGAATCAGGAGATCGACCCCATTCGGTTTCTGCAGTACATCTCCAATGGGGGATATCTGTCTCTCGAAAAGGTCTTCGCTGATCCGAATCCGGAATGGGTACTAGAGGAAGTCAAGAAATCCGGTTTGCGTGGGCGGGGTGGAGGCGGTTTCCCGACAGGGGTCAAGTGGGAAGCCGCGGCGAAGGCCGATGGCCGCAGCGGAAAATATGTCGTCTGCAATGCGGACGAAGGCGATCCAGGAGCTTACATGGATCGCAGCATCCTCGAGGGTAACCCGCACAGTGTGATCGAGGGCATGATCGTCGGTGCCTATTCAATGGGGGCCACGGAAGGCTTCATCTTTGTCCGGAGCGAGTACCCCCTCGCAATCAAGCACACGGTGATTGCCCTGCACCATGCTCGTGAATACGGGCTGCTGGGCAAGAATATTTTGGGCACAGGCTTCGATTACGACATTTCGATCGTACGGAGTGCAGGCGCTTTCGTATGCGGTGAAGAGACCGCCCTGATCCGCACGATCGAGGGCAAGGTGGGTGAGCCCCGTCAGCGTCCTCCGTATCCCACCGAGAAGGGGATCTTCGGCAAACCCACGGTTATCAACAACGTTGAGACGTGGGCCAACGTACCGCTGGTGTTCAAGTTGGGCGCCGATGAGTACGCCAAGTCTGGAGCCGAAGGCAACAGCGGAACCAAGGTTTTCTCGTTGGTGGGGAAGGTCAAGAATACAGGGCTGGTTGAAGTCCCGATGGGTGCCTCCATCAAGGAGATCGTTCACGATATCGGTGGTGGAGCTCCTGAGGGCGGGCAAATCAAGGCCATCCAGATCGGCGGGCCTTCAGGTGGATGTATTCCGGCTTCGAGGTTCGATCTGCCTATTGATTACGACAGCCTGAACGAGGCTGGAGCCATCATGGGCTCGGGCGGCCTGATCGTCATGGACGAAGACACGTGCATGGTGGACGTCGCCAAGTACTTCATGTCCTTCCTCAAGGACGAGTCCTGCGGTAAGTGCTACACTTGCCGTAAGGGTACCCAGAGGTTGTACGAGATCCTCGAGGACATCAGCAAGGGCAACGGTACGCTTGCCCACTTGGACTTGCTACAAGAGCTGGCGCAAGTCGTACAGGACACGAGCATGTGTGGGCTCGGCAGGTCAGCACCCAACCCGGTACTCAGTACGCTGCGATACTTCCGCGAGGAGTACATAAGGCATATCGAAGACAAACGCTGTGATGCGTTCGTCTGCGCGGATCTCGTTGGGGCGCCATGTCATTCGGCTTGTCCCGTCGACACTGAAGCGTGGCGGTACGTTGCACACATTGCGCGTGGCGAATACGAAGAAGCATACCAAGCCATTCGCGAGCCCAATCCGTTCCCCTCGGTGTGCGGACGGACTTGTGATCACAAGTGCGAATCGCGCTGCAAGTTGGGAGTCACCGGTCATGACCCGGTGGCGATTCGTGCTCTCAAGAGGTTCGTTACCGATAGCATTGAACCTTCGGCCTACAAACCCGAGTACAAGGATATCGATGGTGAGCGCAAGCGTGTTGCTGTCGTTGGCTCCGGTCCGGCCGGGCTGACAGCGGCGCATCACCTTTCTCTATCGGGTCATCAGGTGACGGTCTTTGAAGCGGAAGACCGTCCGGGCGGTATGCTGGTAGCCGGCATTCCAGAATTCCGTCTCCCTCGTGACATACTGGAGAAGGAAATCGCGACGTTGATCGACGACAATATCACTCTCGAGTGCAACAAGGCGCTTGGGCGCGATTTCACCGTCGATAGCCTTTTTGATGATGGGTATGAAGCTGCATTCCTCGCACTAGGTGCGCACAAGAGCAAGCTTCTCCGCATCGATGGTGAAGACAGTGAGGGTGTGTTCCCTTCGATCGAATTCCTGAAGAGTTGGAACCTCCGGGGTGAATCGCAGGCCAAAGGTCATGTGGGCGTTATTGGTGGCGGTAACTCCGCAATCGACGCTGCTCGAGTGGCCGTGCGTCAGGAAGGCGTCGAAACCGTCACGATCTACTACCGCAGAACTCGGCGCGAGATGCCGGCATTCGAGGCGGAGATCGAAGAGGCTCTGGAAGAGGGCATCGAGCTCAAGGTGCTGGTGACCCCGGTGCAGATCGAGGCCAACAATGGGCGCATAGAGGCAATCACATTCCTCGAGAACGACCTGGGTGATCCGGACGGTAGCGGTCGTCGTCGCCCGATTCCGCGCGATGGATCGGAATTTAGTGTAAAGCTGGATACGCTCGTGGTAGCGATTAGTGAGGAAATGGAACCGTTTGGTAAGAGCCAAGAAGAGTGTGGTGGCGTGGAAGTGGCCAAATGGGGAGCAATCGTTACCGATGAGAAGACCCAGATGACTCGCCGCGAAGGCGTGTTTGCGGCCGGAGACGCAGTTACTGGGCCAAACACCGTGATCGATGCGATTGCGGCCGGGAAGAAAGTCGCTGGAGCGATTGAGCGGTACTTGAACGGCGAGCCGCTCACTATACCGGCAACGCCATGTCTGCCGTCACGCTACGTTGAACCTGTCGAACAGGCTGAAGTGCAGACACCACCTCGTGTGGGGTTGCCAAGAGTTGCTATGAACAAACGGCGAACATCGTTTGCCGAGGTCGAAGGTGGTATGACCGAGGCAGATGCAGTGCGTGAAGCCGGTCGATGCCTTCGCTGTGATCTTGAATTCACCAAGCCCGCGGAAACAACAGTGGAAGCGGAACTGCAGGAAGCGGGAGGTGTCAGTTGATTTCCCTGACAATAAACGGCCTGGACGTAAGCGTCGAGAAAGGTACGACTGTCCTCGAGGCCGCACAGTATCTGAGCTTGCCCATCCCGACACTCTGCCATATGGAGGGGCTGACGCCATACGGAGCGTGTCGGCTCTGCGTGGTGGAAATAGGGGAGGGGCCAAAGTCGCAGATCGTCACTTCGTGTACCTATCCGGCACAGGAAGGCTTGAAGGTACGGACCAGCTCGAAGAGGGTTGTGCAGGCGCGCAGAATGATCATCGAACTTCTGCTGGCTTCCTGTCCACAGTCCAAGACGATCCAGGATCTCGCCGCAGAACACGGCGTGCAAACGCAGCGCTTCAGACAGGAGCATGAAGACTGCATTCTGTGCGGCCGTTGTGTTCGAATGTGCGAGGAACAGATGGTGGCAGGCGCCATCGGATTCAGAGGCCGAGGCGAGCATCGTAGTATCGGAACGCCGTTCGACGAGAAGTCGGAGGTGTGCCGTTTGTGCGGAGGATGCCAGTACGTATGTCCAGTCTGCGAACTCCGCTGCACTTATACTGAACCGGACAAGGCTGTCTACGGTGGGTGTGCGAACATCCCCATGCCGTGTATAGAGAAACCGGATTTCGACGATATGATGTGTTACATGGAACCATGCGCCGCATGCGAGATTGACAAACAGGAGTAACAACATGCAAATGTCCAGAATAAACGCGTCCGCAGCGACGCTCACCAAAAATCGCACACCCGACTCCATCGTACCCACGTCCGGCATGTGTGTCACTTGCGTTGACGGCTGCACCGGCATGTGTGAGATCGGCAAGTCCGCGTACCGCGGACACGAGTGCATCTATCCCCAACCGTTTGGGGTGATCACTACGGCGAGTGAAAAAGACTACCCGCTCGGTTATGATCACCTGAATATCATCGGTGGTGTGGTCGGAGCAGAGGGTGTCGAAGCCGATAGCGACAAGGCAATATTCCCGGCGGTGGATCTTTCCGTCAGGTTTGGCCACGACGATGGAATCAAGTTCCGTTTGCCGTGGATCATTCCAGGAATCGGATCGACCAACATCGCCAGAGACAACTGGGACGGGCTAGCCATAGGCTCCGCCCTTTCCGGCACCGGTCTGACCATCGGAGAGAACATAGTTGGGATGGATCCCAAATCGGAATTTTCCAAGGGATACGTGACACACAGTCCGGAAATGGTCAAGCGTGTGAGTCTCTACAAGGATGCTATGCGGGATGGTTGGGGCGCCATCATTGTGCAGTCCAACGTCGAAGGCACCAGACTCCGCGAGCACGAATACGCCATCGAGAAGCTCGGTGCCGAGGTCGTAGAATTGAAGTGGGGCCAAGGGGCCAAGAATATCGGTGGCGAAGTCAAGATCACCGATCTCAAGAAAGCTCAGATGCTATATGACCGTGGTTACGTGGTCTTGCCGAATCCCACTGACCCCGACGTCATAGAGGCCTTCGAACGTGGTTCATTCAAGGAATTCGAACGCCACTCCCGCGTCGGTATGGTCACGGAAGAGGGCTTCGCCAGCCGAGTAGAAGAACTCAAGAAGGCCGGCGCGAAGTACATATTCCTCAAGACTGGTGCATACCGACCGTTCGCTCTGGCTCAGGCAATCAAGTACGCGTCGAAGTACGGAATCGACCTGCTCACAGTGGATGGAGCTGGGGGCGGCACGGGAATGAGCCCGTGGAGAATGATGAACGAGTGGGGCGTTCCGCCGCTCGAGCTGCACTCATTGCTCTACAAGTATGCTAAACGACTCTCCGACAAGGGCGAACACGTGCCGGCACTCGCCGTAGCAGGTGGTTTCACATTCGAGGATCAGATCTTCAAGGGGCTGGCTCTTGGTGCACCATTCGTCAAGTTGATCGGTATGGCGCGCTCACCGATCGCTGCGACAATGGTTGGTAAGACGCTTGGCAAGACGATCGACGCACACGAAGTGCCGGTCTACGTCGAGCGGTTCGGGACCACGCGCGACGAGGTGTTTGTCACGGCTGCAGAACTTCGGAACGAAATCGGCGACAAGGAGTTCGAGAGCTTGCCGACCGGAGCTATCGGTCTGTATACCTATTATGAACGTCTGGCGCAGGGCCTCCGCCAATTGATGGCAGGGAGCCGCAAGTTCGCCATGCAATACATGACCAGAGATGACCTGTGCTGCTTGACGAAGGAATCGGCGGAAGTCTCAGGAATCCCCTACGTCATGGACCTGGATGAAGAGGAAGTCGACAAGATGCTCGACTGCTAGTTGCTGAGCTTCGTTTGGTCATCCAGCCGCTGGCGGGAAACACCTCTGGCGGCTGGTTTTGTATTTTTCACCACTGTGCACTCTCGGTTACCTTATAATGGTGCGCGTGAGGCTGTGAAGACGCGCGTGATGAAGGCGATTCTTGACGTTTGGCACACGTACTGACCTAGGGAGGAATAGATGCAGCTGAGCATCACCAGAGCGGATCAACTCAAGCCTCACCCAGACGATTCTGACCTGCGTTTTGGCGATGTGTTCACCGATCACATGTTTTCGATGGATTACAATCCTGATAAGGGCTGGCACGATCCGCGCATAGAACCATACGGACCAATACAGATGGATCCCGCCACGATGGTGCTTCACTATGGCCAGGCGATCTTCGAAGGCCTCAAAGCATATCGGAACGTAAATGGGGGCGTCCAGTTGTTTCGGGCGAAGGACAATCTCAGCAGGCTCAATCGATCGGCCCGGAGGCTGTGCATTCCGGACGTTGATGAAGCGTTCTCGCTCGACGCCCTGAAGCAGTTGATTGCCATCGAAAAGGATTGGGTTCCCAGCTCTCCAGGAACGGCGCTGTACATCCGACCCACGATAGTGGCAATGGACCCGTTCCTCGGCGTACGAGCATCACACACATATCGGTACTACATCATCCTCGGCCCGGTAGGCGCGTATTACGCTGCTGGCTTCAACCCAGTGAAGATTCTGGTGACAAAGAAATTCGTGCGCGCAGTGAGAGGCGGTGTTGGAGAAGCGAAGACACCAGGCAACTATGCGGCCAGTCTGCTGGCAGGCGAACGCGCCAAGGACGAAGGATACGCCCAAGTTCTATGGCTCGACGGTGTGAATCAGGAGAACGTTGAAGAAGTGGGTGCGATGAACATCTTCTTCCTCATTGACGACGAACTCGTGACACCGAAGTTGAACGGTAGCATACTCCCCGGAATCACACGGGAGTCAGTATTATTTGTGGCCAAGAAGTGGGGCATGAATGTGTCGGAACGTGACATCGGCATTTCGGAGGTGTTCGACGCACACCGAGCCGGGAAACTGCAGGAAGTTTTCGGATCTGGGACGGCAGCCGTCGTGTCACCTGTCGGAGAACTCAAATACGGTGACGACGTGATTGCCCTCGGCGATGGCTCGGTAGGACCGTTCGCACAAAAGCTCTACGACGCCATCACAGATATCCAGTACGGCAAGGCCGAAGATCCCGACGGATGGATTGAAGAAGTCTAGTGGCTGATGCGAAAGACCGCCGCTCGAACCCAGAGCGGATATGCATCGTCTGTCTCCAGGGCCAGTACGTGATGCGCATTCCCAGGGACACCGACATCGATCCCGAGAAGGATGAAATGCGCATGCCCTGGCACATAGAGGCCTGCAATCGCTGCGGCCACGTTCAGATCTTCAGGAGGGATTGGAAAGATCCGAACTGAGCGTCAGCTCGTCAGCAACACTCAGCGGCTAGTGGGAGCGAGACGACTTCCGCTGGCCGCTTGTGTTTCTGCATTTGAGAACAGAATGGTACGACAGGACGAGGAGTAGAAATGTTTGGCTTGAAAAACAAGCGAGTGGTGATCACGGGCGGAGCCAGCGGGATTGGAGCTGCCACGGTCGAGCGATTCCTGGAAGAGGGATCTCGAGTTCTCGTGATCGATCGAGACGGTGATGCGTGCGAGGAGATGGCCGGTACACACTCGGAGCTAGCGGGAACGATAGTAGCTGATGTCGCGGATCCAGACGCAGTGGCCCGGGCGTTCGACCAAGTGGACGATTCGCTGACTGGCGTTGATGTGCTGGTGAACAACGCGGGCATCAGCATCAGGCACTCATTTCTCGATATCACTCCTGCGGAGTGGCAAAGTGTGCAAAATGTGAATCTGAACGGTGTCTTTTACGTGGCTCAGCAGGCCGCACGCCGGATGCGAGCGCAGGGCGGGGGAGTGATCCTGAATATGGGGTCGACGAATGGCATTATCGGGAGCCCCAATTATTCCGACTACAATGCGTCTAAGGCCGGGGTTATCGAGCTGACACGAACAATGGCGCTCGAGCTTGCGCCCACCGTTCGCGTTAACGCAGTCTGCCCTGGTTATATACTCACGCCAATGCAGGAGGTTGAGTACACGCCCGAGATGATGCAGGCCGTCAACGACAAGATTCCGCTGGCCAGGCACGGGCTGCCTGAAGAGGTGGGGGCACTTTTTGCCTTTTTGGCTTCGGACGATGCGCAGTATCTCACGGGCCAAACGTTTGTCATAGACGGCGGCGAGGTGGCGGGAGGATTGGCCAGTAGATGATGTCTTCTGTTAAATTGCCAGCTGTGACCGCTTCCACTGTGTTCCAACGATTCGCCGCCCGCGTTTGCCGGTTTGCGGCAACCATCATGCTGATGATCACTGCAACGACATCTGGTGCGTCACTATTGGCCCAGCAAGGAGCTGACACCTTGATGTATGTCGGCTTGGAGTGGCCGGCAGTAGGTTCGCAGCTGGGCGACAACTACGACGAGTTCTTCAGAACGCCCGTTAGCCAGAACGTGATGACACGGCAACTCCACGTAAGGATCACGCGCGGCACGCATGAGACGGCGCTCGTCATGCTCAGGGAGGCCGGGTACGCGGTCAAGGAGGGCTCGCCCAATCCTCAGCCGTCAGAGCTTTCGCCGGGTACCAGGTATGCTCTACGCGGACGATTGGAGGAGTTCTCCCTCGACACCAGGGGCAGAACAGATCGGCGCGTTGAAGTGAAGCTTACGATTCGTTGGGACGTGTTGGCACTTCCCGGTGGTCGCGTGGCCTATGCCAAGGAGTTCAGGTCCGAGTCGGAAGTACGACTCGACGGTGACAGGTTCGGTAGCTACTTCACGGCGACTACGCAGGCCTTTGAAGAGGTCGTCGCCGAATTACGATTAGATGAAGCTTTTGTAGCCCTACTGGCAGCCGGAGGGTGACGGGGCAGATTGCAGTCACCCCTACTACGGATCGCTCACCGTCAACTGATCGCTTTGGCCCTCCGTGTACCCTGTCGCAGTTGCCGTCACCGTAACGGATCCGGCAGATAGGTAGTTGAGAGATACGCTCGAGTAATACGTGCCCTCCGAGATAACGAGAGTCGTCTGACTCTGCCCTCCAAAATCAGCGACCGAGGCGTTGTCCACAGTCAGGGTTACGGTGAGGTCTTGGTTGACCTCACGAGCACTCCCAGTATGGTCGTGAGTGTAGATATAGAACGTACCGCTGCTTCCCGTGGTTCCAGTCGTGGGGCCATTCACGTACAGAACGGGTGTACCGACAACCGTCGATGCCGGATCGGAGTCTGTAAATCCGTCTGCGGTGGCCTGGATATCGGTGGTACCGAGGTCCTCTCCAACTACCGTGAAGTAACCGTTACTGCTTCCGGGCAAAATCAGTACCGTTTGCGGTGAAACACTCGCTGCCGTTGGGTCGCTGCTGGTGAGCGTTACCGTGGCCGTATCGGTAGCCGGCATGGCGAAAGGACTGTAGACGCGCGCATTATCGGCACGCTGGCCCACCCCGAGTGTCCCTGGCATTGACGAAAGCGTCAACTGCGGCACCTCGACCGTTAGAACATTTGAGGTATCTGGCGCATATCCGGCTGCAGATGCCACGATCCGAGCAGTACCCTCGGAGACCGGGGTCCATGAAGCTCGCGTGTAGTAGCTGCCGGCCGACACAGTGACCGTAGTACTGTCTAGGCTCAACACTGAGGGGTTGGTGGACGACAGGGTGACTGTCAAGTCATTCCTCACCTGTCTGCTGCTGCCAGTTTCATCTTCCGTGTATATACTGAACTCCCGCGACGGTCCTCCCACAAAGCCAGTTCCGCTGACGTTCAAGGCAATTTAAGGCGTTTGCACTATCAATACGCTGGTTCCTTGCGTGAATCCTGGCGCCGTCGCGGTTATCTGAACCGATGCCACCGTGTTCTTGGCGTAAACCGTGAAGTAACCCGAGTACGTCTGCCCTGGCGGAATCTGAACAGTATCACTCGAGAAGCCTGCAACGGACGTATCGCTCACTTCGAGCGCGACGTACGTCGTGTCGGCAACTCCATTTGGTATGGTCACTCTGTATGAGGGGTACTGTTGCCCCATGCCAAGCGTCATGCTCGCCGGGTTGATCGCCACTGCCGGAGCTGTGACCACAACCACATTTGTCGTGTCATGCTTCCAAGGATCGGCGGCGCTCACAATGATTTGTGCCGTGCCGGGGCCGCTGGCTATGAGCCGAATGTTGCTTATGGAACTCGACTGAGCGGGGAGGTTCCAGATCGGTGTCGAATCCACTCGTATCACCATGGAATCCGTCGATGCCACCGTGATCGGCAGCGTGTCGGTCACCGGGTGGGAAGTGTAGGTGTTCGGATATGCCCCGGAGCCAGCCAGTGAATCTGTGCTATACACGCGCAAGTAGAACGTATCGTTGACTACTACGCCGGCGGTTAAGTCTCGCGCGAACAGCCAGGGCCGCGTTATCAGCATCGACGTGGTACCGTCGACGAAATTCGTCGCAGAGGCCGTGATCGTGTCGTACCCCACTGCTGTCCCGGCCCATCGGAAGCTGGCTGAGGTCTGCCCGGGTGCGAGTTTTACTGTGTCGGGAACTGCCCCGCGCACGGTGCCTGGATGCGTAAACGTTATGTATGTCGTGTCAGGCAATCCGTTCGGACTCGGGATCTGGACTCCTGGTGAAGCGTACTGATCGACCGCCGCCCTGGTGTTGGAGTACGCCTGGTAGAACGTTATCGGTGACGGGTTCACCGTTATCGACACCGAGTCGGTCACATATCCCGGTGCGCTCCAGCGCATGTATGCCTGCCCGGTATTCTGGATCAGTACATTTGCAGTGGCGGAGTAGTACGAACCCGGCAGGATCGTGACGGTAGTCGAGTCGACGGTGAACACGGAGGGATCAGAAGACTCCAGAGTCGCAACCACCGTATCGAGCGTGTTGTGTGTCGAACCATACAGGTCGGTGGTGCGCATGGTGAATGCGTCAAAACCGGCGGTCACATACATGGAGGCAGTCAATCCAGACGGACCCAGATGGCTCGTGGTCACCGACACGCCCACCGTGTCCGGCTCGTAGCCGGGCGCCGTGGCAATGATCGACGTGCTGCCGGGCTGCTGGCCGTATATCTCATAGCTCTGTCCGGTATTCCCGGTTGGGAAGATCACGGAGTCCGTGACGGTGGCCACACTCGGGTCGAGGCTTTGCAGCGACACTGTCACCGGTGCTGGTGCCGACGTGGGCAGATAGACGGAACCTGTGGACATCTGACGCGTGCCGGTCCGGCTGGAGCTGATGCTCAGTTTGGGGGCGTTCACCGTCACCAACACAGAGTCGCTCAGGTGGCCGTCTGCGGAAGCGACCAGATGGGCCGTTCCAGCCCCAACGGGGCGGAGGCCCAGGTATCCATTTGCGTAGCTTCGAAGCGAATCCACGACAGCCGTGGGTACATCTACTGCCAGTACTGACGGATCGCGGGACGTAACCGAAACGGTGAGCGTGTCTAAACGGGGATGATCGGTTCCAATAGAATCCTGTGTGTATACCGTCCAGTTGATGGCCGGCCCGCCTACCGTCTGTGTGTAGACGTAGTACGGCTCCACCTTTGGAGTGGTCACCGTCATTGCTTGGCGGCCCTCTACCCACCCACTCCTGCTGGCAATGATCGTATCGAGACCGGCTTGGAAGCCTCCGTAGAAGAAATTGGCGGACGTCCGGCCTTCGTCGATCACGACGCTGTCGACTTCTGTTCTGCCTACATTGGAGTTTGCGGTGGACAAATGCACAGTGAGGTCACGGTCCATCGAGTTGGGCACACTCACGCGCAAATAGGCACGCTGCATTGCTCCGACTCTGGCCACGTAAGGGCTATAAATGTAGAAGCTGAACTGGGCCAACGAAGTCGTGACCGTAGATGGGAGCCCCACCCAGCCTGCTGCTTCAGGCGTGAGAGTGGCGGACCCCACGCCGTTACCCTGCAGATCGATCTCCACCGATAGTTGACCGCCCGGTATTGTGGCGAGGCTCGGATTGCCCACCGCAACCAGATCGTCGCTGGTCGCGACATTGACCGCGAGGCCACCCTGAGGCGCCGGATCCGACAGGAAGACCAACACGCGCCGCGCTTCCGCCGAGTTGATGCTGAAGCTGGTTTCACGGCTCGTCGGATCTGTTACGTCGCGGAACTCGATCGTCGACAGTACCCCAACCGTGAGCGTGTCCGGTGCGAAGATCGCAGCCTGGTCAGTTGCGGTGACTGTCACCACTCCTGCTTCACGACCCTGGAATGTCACCGTCTGGCTGGTCTGACCGTTGTAGAACGTTACTGTGGGCGTAGTCGGTTTGAGTATCATCGTATCGCTCGACACAACATCCACGACCACACCATCAACTGGGGCGGGAACGGAAAGCAGGATTGCCTGTTGGAGCGAAGCTCCTCGTCCTACCGAGATGCTGTCAGCACCCCACTGCAATACCTGCGGAGGCGCGGCCACTACGTCGACGTAAGCGGAGTCCGTGAGACCGGCGTCGTCTCCGACGACATATGTCGCGCCGAGTTCGACTCCGGCTACGCGACCGGTCGCATCTACGGTCGCAACGGCGGTATTACGCGATAGCCAGGTGACGGACCTGCCGGGTACCTGGTAGCCGTTCCGATCGTACGTGTACCCCGTGAGGTTGGCCACTCCGCCAACGCCTATCACCGGGCTGTTGGGGAGTACAGCGAAGCTCGACGGTGTTTGCTCCACTCGGAGTGTAGCGTCGCCAGACGCGGTACCCAGAGTCGCCCGGACCGTTGCAATGCCGGAGCCCACGAACCGTACCTTGCCGACCGAATCGGCGAGTGCAACTGTAGGCGTGAGCGTCTGCCACACGACTGAGTCGTTAGGTATCGCGACCGTGCCGCCTAACACCATCTCACCGCTCACTGCCAGTGTTATGCTGTCGCCGATTGCTGTGATCACCGTGTCGGTCGGAGAGATTGTCAGGGTGCCGATGCCGTCAACGACGAACTGTGCCGTGTCCGCGACACCGCCTGCAGCGGCCACGATCCCGGTGACTCCCGCTCCGAGCGAATGGGCCCAGCCCAGAGTATCGACAGTCGCGACTGCTGGAGCCAACGACATCCAGCTGAGATTGCCGCAGCTCACGGGAGTGGCGACGCTGTCTTGACAGGCTGCGGTGTACTGGACGGAATCGCCAAATGTCGTGACGACTGCCGAGTCAGGGATGACGGTGATGCCGGCAACCGGGCCCTGATTCTCGAGCACGGTAGCGGTGAAGGTCAGCGGTGAGCCGCTCAGGCCTTGGGCGGTCGCGGTGACCTGGATCGTCCCTTCAGTTCCCCCAGCCGTTATTGTTGCTTGCGCGAAACCCTCAACGTCGGTCGTAATTGCCGTGTCCGGGTCTACCGTTGTACCTGTCGGACCACTTGCAACCGAAAACGACACAGGATAACCGTAGGTAAAGGGATCGCCGGCGGCGTCCAGTACCTGAACCACAATTGGCCCAGCTGCCGCGGTGTTGGCGTATATCTCCTGATCGTCGCCCGAAACCGAGACGAGCTGACTTGGCCTGGCGAAGAAATGCAACATTCCGGTCGTAGAGATGGTTCCGTCGGCGGTTGGTGCAATTCCTGTTACGGTCACCGAATCCGTCAGATCCGTGGGTGCGAAGATCCACGCCTGATTTCGCCCTAGCTGCTGAGGGGTGGGAACGAGATTGGAATCGCTCGATTCGAACCAGACGAGCGCGCCGTCCACCTGAGAGTCGCCGTCGTTTACCATGCCGGTAACGAGAAGACTGTCCCCACCGGTTACCGTGGTATCCGAGAGCGATATGAAGACATCATCGGCATTTGCTCCGGGCCCTACGTATTCGGGTTCGATGGGATCAGTTACTGTTGGCTCGCTTCCGGCCGTTGCCGTCACGAGGTCATGAACCACAAACCAGATTTCCCCGTCGCCCACGACTGCGAGATACAAGAAGAACTCCTCCGATCTCTCGGACAAAGAGACCCGGATGTCTACACTGACGGTGTCTCCGTCAGCAGACACCGATATCGAATCGACGCTTATTGTCTGACTGAAGACGACCGCGGAGTCGCTGGTGCGGCGCAACTCGATGACGAGAGAATCTATGGGAATGGGAGTGTTCTGCGCGGTTTCCAAAAGGCCTTTTACGTCGAGGCTGCCGCTGACTTCCATGCCGGGTTCAAATGGGAGGTCGTTGCACGTTACGACAACTGCTGCCGAAACCACAACCAATACTATACGGCAGGCGATTCTGCAGTATCTAGCAAACAGGGTGGGCACGAGACAATCCCCCGCGCAATCTGTGGGCCAAACTCGTGAGTCTGCTTCTTTGGGGAAGCTACACACGAAGGGATCGGTGTCAAACTGTAGCGTTTCCCCATTCCTCTTTCCCCATTCCCCGCTGAGGGGGGAAGGGGGAAGAGAGAAGAGGGCCGGGGTTACGGCGTAATCACCGTCACGTCAACTGAACCATTCGCGGACGCCGGTAACGTGACGAACCCTGGAATCGTGGCCGTCACCGTGGTCGTTCCGACAGAAAGCGGTCGAATCGCCACACCCCCGGTAGCGACCGTGTTTGGCGTATAGTACTCGCCCTCGACAATCAGAACTTCCACGCTTCCACCAGTGGCCGCTGTCGTGATCAATTCTCCGACCGCTGCGTTACTGCTCGTCACCGTTGCCGTGTACGAACTCGGCGCGCCGGCGCGCACATCCTGATAGGTCTGCATGTAATTCTGGTCGATGTCGGGGATTCCCACCTGTACCCGGAACGGATCATCTGAATACGCGGTGGTCATGGTTGTGTAGATGCTGTACAGGTTGATTGCAGGTTGTACGACGTCCTTGGTGGTGGTGCCATCTGTGAAGCCAGGTGCGGTAGCCGTTACCGTGACGGTGCCAGTTTGTCCCTCTACGCCCTGTACGTAGTAAGGAACGCTAGTGGATCCATCGGCCACTGCGACGGTTATAGAGGCAGTTCCCGGAGTCGTTGCGTTTGGTGATACCAGTAACGTAGACGGATCCGAACTCGTGATCACCACGTCCACGCCACCGTGGTCCGGTCCATCCAGCTGTGCCGATACGTTTGTCTGAAGACCCGCCCCAACCGTTGTCGTGCTCATGTTGATTCCCGAGGCTGCCACGGCCACGTCCAGTGAGCCGTTCGCAGTGGCTCTGAAACCCGGAATGGTGGCTGTGACCGTCGTAGTTCCAGCGTCGAGTGGCTCGAACGCGACACCATCGGCGGCAACAGAGGTTGGTGAATTACTGCTTCCCGGAGCGATTTCCACCGTTACGCTGCCGCCAGTAGTCTGGGTGGTAACTAATTGTCCAATGGATGGCGCACTGCTGGTTACAGTCACGCTCAGAGGACTCGGTGCTCCGGCTCTTACCGCCAGGGCGTACTGCACGTAAGCATCCCCTGAATAAGGGAGACCTACACGTATCTGGAACGGGTCGTCGTTGTCCAGTGTGGTGAAGGATGTCGAGAGACTCGATATATCAAATGCCGGTTGTACCACATCGATGGTGTTGGTGCCATCTGTGAATCCATCAGCTGTAGCAGTGAGTGTCACCGTGCCTGTCGCATCTTCGACTCCCTGGACATAATAGCTGAACCCAGTGTATCCGTCCGCTACCGGGATAGAGATAAAGGCGGTGCCTGCGGTTGTATCGTTTGGCGACAACAGAAGCACGGATGGGTTTGAACTGGTAATCACTACATCCACTCCGCCGTGGTCCGAGGCGGTCATATATCCCGAAATCGAACGCTGCAAACCACTGCCCGTGATCGTTGAGTACAGAGTGACCTCCGGCGCGGAGACCGTTACGTCGACCGATGCCAATGGTGTGGAGACGAATCCAGCGATCGCCGCGGATACCGTCGTAGTTCCTGCCGTTAGAGGATCGAACGCAGCACCACCGGTCGTAACCGTCGTCGGCGAACGGTACTGTCCCTCGCTGATCTCTACCGTCACCGTTGGTGCGGCTAGTGTGCTGTCCACGAGTTGCCCAACCGATGGGGCACTGCTAGTCAACGTCACGGTCAGAGGAGCAGGTGAACCGGCGCGAAGCTGCAACGTCGGGTAGACATATGTGCTGTACGGGATGCCAATCTCTGCGTAGAAATCGTCGTTGGCAGAGAGGGATGTGGTCGTCGTGTTTAGACCAGCAATGTACACCCCCGGTTGCACTACTGTACTCGTGGCGGTGCCGTCGGTGAACGCGGTTGCCGTGGCTGTCACGGTCACCGTTCCCGTTGTGTCCTCAATACCTTGCACGTAGTAGTAGAAATAGGTGCTTCCGTCCGCGACGGTTACGACGATCGAATCAGTACCGGGCGTTGTATTGTCTGGTGAAACCCGCAGGATTCCAGGATCGCTACTTTTGATCACTACGTCTACTCCGCCATGGTTCGCGGCACCTAAGACTCCCGACTGACTGCGTTGCAAACCGCTCGCAGTATTTGCATTACTCCCTGTAGACAGAGTGATCCCCGGGGCACTCACCGTGACGTCACGCGCGGCGTTGGTAGTGGAGACGTAACCCGGTATCGACGCTGAGACGGTTGTCGTTCCCGGCCCGAGCGGATCGAACGCGACTCCGCCATTCGCAACCGTGGTAGGAGTGCGCAGTTGCCCTTCAGTGATTTGAGCGGTCAGCGATCCGGCCGCAGACACGCTATCCACCAGTTGGCCTACCGACGGATCGCTGTTCGTGAATGTCACAATCAGAGGGCCTGGTGCACCGGCGCGCAAGGCAAGTGTCGGGTACACGTATGTGCTGTAGGGAATGCCGACCTCTGCGTAAAATGGATCGTTGTCCGAGAGCGACGTAATGGCGCCGCCGATCGATTGTAGCTGAACCCCCGGCTGGACGACCGTACCCGTTGCCGTACCGTCCGTGAACAGAGGTGATGTGGCCGTCACCGTAACCGTTCCAGTCGTGTCCTCCATCCCCTGTATGTAATAGCTGATGTATGTAGACCCGTCGGCGACGGGTACGATGATCGAATCGGTGCCTGGCGTTGCTTGGTCTGGTGATATTCTCAGGATTCCGGGGTCACTACTCTTGATCACGACGTCGACGCCACCGTGGTTAGAGGCCCCCAGGGAGGCAGATTGACTGCGCTGCAGACCGCTTGCGGTGGTGGCGTTTGTCCCAGTAGTCACAGTGATTGCTGGTGCACTCACAGTGACGTCATATGCCGCGCTGGGCGTGGAGACGTAACCTGGTATCGATGCCGATATGGTCGTGGTTCCCGGCCCGAGTGGATCGACTGCGACCCCACCGTTCGCGACCGAGGTGGGAGTGCGTGTTTGTCCTTCAGCGATTTGAGCGGTCAGCGAGCCGGCCGCAGACACGCTATCTACCAGTTGGCCTACCGACGGATCGCTGCTAACAAACGTCACCGTCAGAGGGCCTGGCGCCCCCGCACGCACGGCAAGGGTTGGGTAGACGTATGTGCTGTACGGGATACCAATCTCCGCGTAGAACGGATCATCGTTCGAAAGCGACGTGGTGGTAGTGTTGACACCGGTGATATAAACCCCTGGTTGTACGACCGTACTGGTGGTTGTGCCATCAGAGAACAGCGGTGACGTTGCCGTGACGGTCACCGTACCCGTGGTATCCTCCATCCCCTGCACATGGTAGTAGAAGTAGTTGTATCCATCGGCGACCGGTATGATGATCGAGTCAGCTCCTGGAGTATTCGCATCCGGTGAGATTCTCAGAATACTGGGGTCGCTACTCTTGATCACTACATCGACACCACCGTGGTTCGAGGCACCCAGATAACCGGTCTGGTTCCGCTGCAAGCCGCTTGCCGTATTGGCATTCGTACCTGTGGGCACGGTTATCGCTGGCGGAGGATTCACGTACACGGTGATGGCGTCGGACGTAATGTCTGTCGCAGAAGCCGTTAGCGTCGAGTTGCACTGCGTGGTGGCTGATCCGCCGTAGCTGACAGCCGATGTGATGTCGACGAGCCCTGTCGGGATTGTGACGGGAGATGTTGCGGTGACACAGGTGGGGTCAGCGGGCGTCAGCGTAACGACAATGCCTGGAGATGGTGCAGCAATGGGCACTCCGCCGCTCTCCAGTTGAATTGTGATGCTCGAGCCGAAAGTCTCATCGATAGTGAGTGAACCCTGAGTGATGTTCAGGTTCGCCGTGGTCGACACGGTCGACTGGGCGGAACCATGAGTCGCACTGGTGGCAGTGATCGTTGCAGTACCAGGCAAGACACCGGACACTGTTGCGTTGGCCGTGAAGCTTCCTTCGAGGATCGTGACCGTCGATGCCTCCAGCGCCACCGCGGATGGGTTATCGCTGAGCAAGGTGACGGCCTCACCACCGGCCGGAGCTGGGGTTGAAATTGTCAGGGGCAGGGAAGCGGTGGCGCCAAACCCTACGTTGAGCGTGCTGGGGAGGCTCAGAACCTGGAGCGACGATTCGACAACCAGGGTGCCCTCGGTGTAACCCGTAGCATTGGCCCGAATAGTCGTGCTTCCACCCGCCACGCCATCGAGTACGACCTGCCCGGTCGTATTGCCCTCGGCGATCGTGACCATCTCCGGTGCTTGCACCGCGACGATTCCAGAGTTGTCGCTCGTGACCGTAACCGTCACGCCTCCAACACCAGCGGGCGCGGAGAGCGTGATCTCCAAATCCGCGGTCGAGCCGACCGACACACGGTCAGCGCCTACGAGCGCAAGCAGAATTGTGGGCGTTGGGAACGTAGCCGTCGCAGTGAAGATTGCCGGCGTGAGGGCCCCTACTGTCGCGCTGGCAGTTTGCGACGTCGAGTTCATTCCTAGCATCCAGGTGGTCTGTGCTTGGCCAGCACCGTCGGTGGTACTACTGGTTGGAGTGACTGATCCATTCAGAGCCTGCCAATCGACAGTCTCGCCGGGCACCGGGTTGCCGTACTGATCTTGAACCTCGACCACCAATGGGAGCGGCAGGTCTGTGCCTCCATCAGCCGTCTGCGCATTGCCGGAAACGATCACAACGGCGTTCGCCACGTCTACTGTGCCTGTAGCTGTAAACGTCACCGGAGTGAGTCCGCCAACAGTGGCAGTCAGAGTGTTGGTGCCAACAGCCGCTCCGAGAGTCCAGCCGCCAACTTGGGCCATGCCTTCACCGTCAGTAAGCACTGTATCGCCGGTCACTGACCCGCCGCCTGAGGCAACCGCGAAAACAACCTGCTCGTCCGGAGCCGGGTTGCCTCCTCCATCGGTGACTAGTACTGACGGGCTCACGGGGAGCGTAGCTCCAACCGTTGCCGTCTGATTGTTGCCATCGACGATCGCGATGTTCTGGGCGCCAACCGACAATGTCGCCGTGAACGTGACTGGAGTAATGCCCGTGACGGTCGCCGTGGCTGTTTGGTCGGTCGAGTCCGGGTCGAGCGTCCAAGCCGTTTGTGAATATCCTGCCGCATCGGTCTGGGCGCTCAGCGGATCGACTGAGCCGAACGACGTTGCAAAGATGACCTGCACGCCCACGACAGGATTGCCATACTGGTCCGTGAGTCCAACTACCAGCGGTTGCGCCAATGTCGCTCCACCTGCCCCCGATTGTCCGTCGCCGGCTACGATGGCAAGCACTGTGGGGCCCCCGGCAGTACCAGTGGCAGTAAACACCACCGGTGACAAACCGGTGGCAGACGCACTGAGCGTGTTCTCCCCAACGGCGGTACCGAGAGTCCAGCTGCCCACGGTTGCTATTCCATTAACGTCAGTAGTGTCTACTGAGCCTGTGACACTTCCGCCTCCGGAGGTCACACTAAATGTGACAATGACGTCTGGAACCGGGTCGCCGTTGTCGTCCGTAACGAGGACGGAAGGGTTTGTACTCAAGACCGTTCCCACAGCTGACAGCTGGCCATCGCCGCCGTTAACCACCATGGTCGCGGCCGCGCCCGGAACCACAGACGCGTTGAAGGTGACCGGAGAACCCGATAACCCGCTGGCCGTCGCTGTGACCTGAATGGCGCCGATAGTCTCGCCTGCGGTGAGGTTGGTGCTCGCGTACCCGTCGATGTCGGTGTCTACGGACGTCGGGCTGACAGACGTATTCGCTGGGCCGCTGGAGACGGCGAACGTAACCGGAAAGCCTCTTTCGAACGGGTCACCCGCAGCATCGATCACCTGCACGTAGAGAGCGCCTGTACCGCCGCTTCTCCAACCAACATGCTCTGTCCGTCGCCGGACACCAGTTGGAGCGTCTGGGGGCGAGCAAAGAAACGAAGAACTCCCGTCGTGGTGAGGGGCTCGTCGGACGTCAACACCTCGGCGGTGATTGTTACCGTGTCGGTGAGAGCGGCTGGAGAATGCACCCAGGCACTACCATATCCGGCCGAAATCGGAGTTGGGACCTTCGTGCTATCACTCGAATAGAACGAAACCAGGGCGCTGTCAACGACCGCATCGTCTTCGTACACCATGCATGAGACGAGCACACTGTCTCCACCCGTGAGCGTAGTATCGGAGAGGCTAATGACGATGTTCGTGGCGTTTGCTCCTGGGCTAACGAATGCAGGTACTAATTCCGACGTCGTCGTCGGTTCGCTGCCCACTGCGACAGTCACCACATCGGTGACTTCCAGCCAGACGATCCAATCTCCGACAACGGAGAGGCTGAGGTAGAATTGCTCAGTGCTACTCTGCAGGGGGACTTGGATGTCCACGGTCACGGTTCCACCGTCTGGAGACACTACGATTGAGTCGGCATTCACCGTCAGTGTGTGCGCGACGGTCGAGTCGCTAACCCGTCGTAGTTCGATTACGAGCGAGTCAATCGGAATCGAGGCAGTCTCTGCGGCTTGCAACAACTGCTGAACGTCGAAGCTGGCACTCACTTCCATGCCTGGTTCGAACAGCGAGTCGTTACAAGTGAGGCTTGCAGCTGCGGCTACAACGAGAACGGTGAGACGACGTAACCATCTACGACCACGGGATAGGAGATCGAAAGTCAAATGACAGCTCCAGCTGGAGATGTGTAGTGCCTATAGCTAATGGTATTTACGTACCGCAATATGGTCAACAACCAGCCACGCAATGACCGGGCAGGTTGCCCGTGCAGTGCAATTATCCTGCCGCATCTCTGATTCTCTGCTTTTGCCCCCCGGTAATCATATCGCGCTCCACGACATCGCGCACGATTCTCGCGACGAACGAATAACCGCGGGCATCGCCCGCAAGCCAGCGCTGCCACTCCAACTCGTCGAGGGCGCTGTGTAGCTCGTCACCCGTGAGCTCCGTGCACCTCTCGATTGTATCTGCTAGTGCAGGGTTCTCTACTACTGCTACGGCGGCGAGCACCTTCTGCGCATTATTGGTTAGTCGCCTGAATCCAACACGGATTGCGCCAACAATCGCATCGGGTAGGTCACCGGGGAGAGTCTGTGACAGGGTGCGCAGCGGGACCGGCCAAACACCGGGCTCATCATCGAGGTTCATGCCCAGCGCTACGGCGTGAAGCAGTTCTACCGCGAGTAGCGGCAGCCCTGCCGAATCCGATGCCACACGACGAGTGAGTCGATCGGTTTCCTCTGGCGCGTAGTCGGGTAGGGCCCATGCCGTCAACTTGGCGAGAGCGTCCTCGTCCAAGGGGCCGAGGCGGACAGTGGACCCGGCAACATCACGCCCGACGCGTGAACCAAGATCGTCCAATTCATCCCGAGGTAGTTGTGAACTGAACGAAAGTGCGACGAACACTGGCGCGGTTGTCAGGTCACGCAGAACCGTCGTCAGTGCCAGAAGTGTTGTCTGATCGCACCAGTGCGCGTCATCGACGAGCAGTACGACTGTCTGTTCAACGGAGATCGCTCGCACCACATCTATTATGGCATTTTCCAGCGGAGTGGTCTTTCCTTTGGGAACACCGAATTTGTCTGCCCACTCTGGAATTTCGGCTGCGAATGCGCCAAGCGATTTCGGCGATGCAGCCGCCAGGCCGGCACCGGTTTCCAGACCGTTCCGAGCGAGACCCAGCAGGCCCGTTCCGGGCAGATCCACGTCGCCAGCCGTGGCGCGGAACATCGCCACCGTCGCGTTTGAGAGCCGAGCGCGGGCGAGGATTTCTTCCGTCAGTCTCGTTTTCCCGGTACCCGAATCACCCTCTATCAAACACACGGATGCGCGGCTCTCGGCCTGGCACTTCTCCAAATCTCCGACCAACCTCGAGAGCTCCTCCTCCCTGCCGATCAATGGAGTTCGTCTGGATGCCGCGCCTTTTTCTGTGCGCTTGACCACCGCCGCCGGCAACTGCCAAGTGCGTTCACGTTTGACCTGCTCGGCCAACGTTTGAGTTTCCGTGTCGGGAGTGGCCCCTAGTTCGGCAAGCCGTTCGCTGTACACGTCGTATTGGGCAAGCGCCAAAGTTCGATCTTCCGTCAGCGCCAGACTCTTCATTGCTGCTCTGGTAGCGATTCCGGACGCAGCGTCGAGTGCAGAGGCACGCATGGCCGCCTCCACGGCCTCGTTGGCTCGGCCGGCAGCAAGCAACTCTTCACAGCGGTTCGCCAAGGCGACCGTGCATCGGCTGCGCCAAGATGCCCTCTCGGCGGTAAGCCACTCGTCGAAGTCCCACGCTCCCTTGACAGTCAGACCTTCCAGGAAATCGCCCGCGACCAGTGCCGCGGCACCTTCCCAATCGGCAGCTGCCTCGAGTGCCGCGAAATCATGGACGTCGAGCCGGACCTTCTCCTCGACGAGGCCGATCTGGTCTGCGTCGCTCTGCAGGACCCCGTCGCCGAGTTGCTGGCGCAGAACTCGCAAAGCTTCGCGCAGCGAGTGGCGTGCCTTGTCCTCTGGCTTGTCTCCCCAGAACAAACCTGTAAGATGTTCGCGACTCCGTGACAACCGGGGAGATCGGGCGAGGTAGACGAGCAGCGCGCGGTTCTTGTTGCCCTTGATGTCTATTTTGCCGCCCGAAGGGTCGGCGGAGATTTCGATCGGGCCCAGCACTCGACACTTGATCATCGGCAGCCCATCCTGCGAACGACGGTCTGGGTCCTGTCTTCGAGTGACGCGAACGGTGCGTCTGCGTTCGTCCACAACTCCAATACCCGTGGCAAGCGGAAGCAAGCGCTAGGCCTGTCGGAGCGATCCGCGGCTGCCATGCCCCTGACCCACATCGCGTAGGTACTCAGGGCCCAGTCGATTTCGGCGGCCTGTGCTTCTCCCTCGAATAAACGGATTACCTCGAAGTGTTCGTACCACAGTCTCATCGAGTCGGCAGCTTCATGGCGGCCCAGGCTGTCAAACCACTCGGCGCGTTTGAGGTGCAACACTGCACGGGCGAAAGGATCACCGCCGCGGGCAGCCGAATCGCTTGCCAAAAGGGCCTGTGATTGCTCCAGTGCCTGTCGATAACGACCTGTAGAAGCAAGCTCTACAGCTGACAACAAGCTTCCGAGCCTCTCCGCTATTGTGTCGGGCCGGTTGGCCTCGAGCATGTCCAAGTACGTGCGTGTGCGCTCCATGTCACCTGCGTTAACCGCATCCAGTCCCAGGGCCCACGCTGCTTGCAACCCGACCGCAGAGTCACCGACCAAGCGTTCGAGAACGCCTCGGTTCAGCCGCATGTCGCGATCTGCGTCACGTGGCAATCCGACAGTGTTGGCTACGATCCTCCACTCCTGGGCTTCCAGCGCGGCCAGTGCAGTGTTGAACAGTGCTGCCGCGGAATCGAAGTGGTTGAATGCTTCCCTCGTGCGTCCTAGTGCCATCAGACCCAGCGCGAGTGATTCGTGCAGGCCGGCGCGACTACCCGAGTCGTCCGGTGCGGTGATGCCGAGTGCTGCGGATGCGACGTCGACCTGTGTAGCCGGCAGACTGAGTGCCGAAGCGAGTCTGCTCGCAAAGGGCATTGCGCTCAGCATGCCTGGCTGAGCAAGCCTTTCATCGCGTACGCCTTCTATGTCGTCCGGAGAACCAAAACGTTCTGCGAACATCCACTGCAGCAACCTGGGGTCGTATTCGTCGAATTCGCCTTCCGGAACTGCATCGGCTGGATATTGTGCCGCGTACCACTCCAGGTACCGTGCCGCCCCGGATTGATTGTCGGTGCGGATGTAGCTTCGTACCAACGATCCTAGTAGTGGGCCGAAACTGGCGTCTTTCCTAACGGCCTCCTCTAGTGCCCTTTCGGTGAACTCCACCGGAATTCCTGCGAAAGCGCCGCGATTGTGAAGCTCCTCGGCGTAGATGGCTGCCGCATAGGCGTCTCTTGGATCGTTGTCAATCACCTCGCGGTAGATCTCGTACCGCCGATCTTGTGTTTGGGCGAGCTGAGCTGCTATGAGTTGTCTAACTCTCTCGGGCAGACTGGGCCCATGTGTCTCCAGAAGCTCCACAAAGTCGACTTCCTCGGTTGGCGCACCGGTGAGTTGCCACCTCCACACATTAGCCAACCACCAGGCGGCAATTCCGAAACTGGGGTCCTCCCGCAAAGCGTCACGGAATAGTCGCTCGGCCATCCTGATGTCGTTGCGCTTGAATGCGCTGCGACCGGCAGCAAACGCTACAATGGCGGTGTTGCTGCGATGCGCCAACGCCCTCGACCCCTCGTACGTTTTGGTCGGATCGACTACTTGTGCTATCCGAAAGCCGATGTCGTGAGCAATCCGCTCGAGATTCAACTCTCCTGCACGAGCCCTGATCGATCCGGCGTCCGTAGACTCACCGAGAGAGTCGATCACGGAAACTGAGATAGTGATGGAATCGCCGACAGAAGTCAGAGTACTCTGTGCCGCGTACTGCACGCCAAGGTCTGCCAGATCTCCCTGTGTGAGGGCCGAGGTCGCCTGGGGTCGAGACGACAACAGACCATCCACATAAGGCCGCGGAGCGGGGCGAGCGAACTTCTCTAGTTGAGCCCACGTCAATAGTCGCAGGTGTTCACCAGTAGCCAAGAGGGCAGAGTCGGAGGCAGGCTCCGCCACGAACGGCAGGATCGCCAAGTCATTCAGTGGCGGACTGGGCCGCAACAAGTAGCGGCCCAGCAGGATCCCCAACACCAGAGTAGTTGCCGCCACGGCAGTCGCGTACCATTTGTAGCGCCTGTAATGTTTGGTACGCGTGCTCCAGAGGGCGCGTCGAAACGTTGCCGCATCGGGCCACCGCTTGTCGGGTTCCCATGCGAGAGCTTGTTTGAGCACCGGTACGACTTTGCCGGGTACTCCCGACCAGTTCGGTTTTGCATCGGGTGGAGTGTCGCTCCAGCGCCTCCCCGTGTACGCCTCATACAGAACCATCGCTACGGCGTAGAGGTCCGTGCGCCCGGTCACGGGTTGACCGTATGCCTGCTCCGGAGGCATGTAACCCACAGTTCCGGAAAACGACGCGTCGGTTACAGTGATTTCCGCGGGGTCAACCGTGGGTCGCGCGATGCCGAAGTCGGTGAGAACCGCTCTGTTACCGATCATAAAGATGTTGCTGGGCTTGATGTCCCGGTGTACCACTCCTTGATCGTGAACGGGCTCCAGCGCATCCAGCAGGTCCCTACCCAGCTTGAGTGCACCCGCCTGTGACAGCGGGCCTCGGGTCAACCGTTCAGCGAGCGTACCCTCCGAAATGAAATCCATCACGTAGTAGAAAAGGCCGTCGGCTTCACCCGCCCTGTGCACCGGTACCACGTTTGGATGCCTCAGGTTGGCGAGTATTCGTGCTTCTCTCAGGAACTTCTCGGTAGCCCTAGCGGTCGCTTGTTCCGGGCGGATGATCTTGATCGCGACCTGACGATCGAGCGTAGCATCTCGGGCAAGGAACACGATACCCATTCCGCCGCTCGCAATCTCGCGCTCCACGTGGAGCTCGGGGGTCAATGCGGCGTTCAGACGCTCGATGATTGTGGACATGTGGTTGTGCCGATACGAGGGTACCGGCGAATCTGCTCGTAACGGGGGCTACGTCAAGAGGGCGAGCAGCGAACAACGTACAACGCACAACGGTGAATGGAACGAGTCCGTTGCCCGTTGCCCGCTGCTCGTTGTTCGCTGCTCGGTGTACGCCCCTACCTACCCCCCTCCCGAAACAGACTCGTATTCCTGTACACGCCGGTCGCTATCCCGGCTGCCTCCGCGATCCGATCTAGGGACGTCGAGTCAACTATCGCGCCGGTCGAGTCGGAGGCCAGAATCGTGAGCGTTTCCGCGTACGACTGGTAGATGATGAAATACAGGGTCAGTATCGTTTCCGAGGGCTCATCGATCCAACCGTACGGTCTGTCGCGCGTCACCGAATCATGTCGGTAGACATCGAATAACAATGTTTCGCTGGAGCCCAAGTCCAGCCACCCGAGTTGGCTCACGAGCTTGATGTCCTCGGTCTCGGTAATCGGCTCTGGCATCAACTTCCGCACCAAACCCTGCCCCAGGAGGTAAGGACCGAGCCCCATCCGGTCACCGAAATTACCAGTCGTCCGCGATATGTAGATGGGTCGCTCACCGAGATTGTCCTGAATCAGCTGCAGCATGACGAGGTCCGCACGCTCGAGCACCTGTGGTTCGAGGATCGCTTCGAGATTGCCGTGTTGGAACCCGCTACGCGCCTGGATTTGGTAAAACGGCGGCAGGGCGTCGAGCTCCGCGAATGAGAGTGACAATGGCTCTTCCGTCGGCATTTGCCACGATTTGTTCCAATACAGCTCGGGCGAAGCGGTTGAATCGAACGGTGCGGTAATGCGCCTTTTGATCTGGCGAATGTGCCAGTCGGTGTTCATGAGCGACAAATTCGCGATCACTACGTCTTGTCGAAGGCCCTCGACCTCCTGCACGTACCAGAGGGGGAAGGTGTCGTTGTCGCCAGCCGTTACGAGAATGCTGTACGGCTCGACCGACTGAAGGATATCAACGGCAATGTCCCGCGGCATGGTCTCATGCGCTCGGGATGCGCTTTTCCAGTTGCCTATGAGGGGGATCAGCACCAGGAGAAGGGCAGGCGACCCAGCCAGCCATTTCTTGTCTCCCTCGAATCGTTGGCCGAAGAAGTCCGCCGCGAAGGCGAAAATCGCTCCAAATCCAAGGGCGGCCCATACGCCCCAGAGTTGGAACGAGGCAACGAAGAAGTAATCCCGTTCGCGCACCTCACGTATGAGGTTTTCATCGGGCCGAACTGAGAACCCGAACTTGAAATCCAGATAGAAAACCAGCAGTACAGACACTGTTGCCATTACGGCAGTGAGCGCGGCCGCATTGACTCGGTCCTTCATCCAGTGCCAGACTGCACCGGCGATACCCAAACCCCCAAAGAGAAACGCCATGCCGTTTCGAATGCCCGGCTCCAAATGGCGCCCGAACTGCCACGAGAAATACTGGAGGTAGTTGGCGTATTGCCAGACGAGATCTGCCTGACGCGGGATGAGCGGCCCCTTTTGGTATTGTTCTCGAGACAATACCGCTCTGAGCGATTCCCAATTAGTGGGTTCACCCTCGTTGATCGGCGGGAACATCCCAGCACGTATCGGGAGAAAGCCATTTACCGAGAGGCCGAATGCGGTCACCAATACCGCACACGTCGCAAGCATCCAATGCCCTGTCAGGGCCGCAAACACTGCAACTCCGCCGACTGCTAGGAATGGAATCGCATAGTAGGTCGATTGGTCCCCCCCATGTTTTAGCACGTCCGGGAGGAAGATCAACGTGGCCACAATGGTGCAGAACAGCAGCCACTTAGACCATTCACCTGCGTCAGCCCCCTCTTTCAGTTGAGTGAAGAACATGAACACTACCAATGCCGGTGCACCGAGCAGGCCCATGGCATGGTTCGTGGAGGAAAGCGTGAGCAGGAAAAGGATTACCAGCAAGAGCTTGTCGCGCGCGGGGCCCTGTTCGGCATCTACCCATCGAGTGGACAACCAAAGAATCAGGCTGATCGAAAGCAGGCTGAGTGTGTACACCTTCTCGTTCACGACCGACTGGTTCCACACGGTGAATGCGGTGGCACCCACCAAGATTCCTGCGATTGCCGCACCGTAGCGGGCCAGGCGCGAGTCCGGCAGCATCAATCGCAACAACCGCTCGGCGACCAGGAACAAAAGCCCCGAGGAGACCGCACTCGTGACGGCTGCAAACAGATTCAGGCGCAGCGCGTAATGCTCCACGAGTGGCAGCTGTGCCCAGACGTGTCCGAGCAACACGAAAAGTGGGTTGCCCGGGGGATGAGGAATCCCCAACACCTTGGCTGCTGCGATGTACTCCGACGTGTCCCAGAACTGGGTGGTCGGAGCTATCGTAATCACGTAGAGGCCGAGAATGCCGAGCGTAACCAGACCGGCAACGAGGTAGGGCGGGCCCTCGCGAACCCCTTGGGTCTCGGATGTCATCAGGAGCCTAGTGTCGGAACTGGCGAGCGCCCGTGAGCAGCATCGCAATGTCGTGATCGTTGGCAGCCTCGACCACCTGCTCGTCTCTAATCGACCCACCAGGTTGTATGATGGCTGTAATCCCCGCCTCGGCAGCTTGCTCTATGCTGTCGGGGAACGGGAAGAACGCGTCGGAGGCCAACACGCACCCGTTCGTGTCGTGGTTTTCTTCCCGTGCTTTGTGTACGGCGATAAATGCCGAGTCGACACGACTCATCTGCCCTGCGCCGATGCCGATTGCGGTCTCATTCTTGGCCAGGAAAATGGCGTTCGATTTGACTGCGCCAACGGCGGCCCATGCAAACCTGAGATCTCTGCGTTCGTCGTCGGTAGGTGGCCGTTTGGTCGCGACTTTCCACTCCGACTCGTCGGCCGAGTAAAAGAACTGCTCCTGAACTAGGAATCCACCTCGAACTCTCTTGAAGTCAAATGCGCGCCGATTGTCGGGGAGGGGCAACTCGACTATCCGAATGTTTTTCTTTTTCTTGAAAACCTCGACGGCGTCGTCGTGGAATCGCGGAGCAACGACTGCCTCTACGAACAGATCGGCCATCGCTTCGGCGGTGACAGCATCCACCACCGTGTTGAAACCCACGACGGAACCGAACGAAGATTTTGGATCGGTCGTGATCGCGCGCAAGTATGCTTCTTCAGCCGACTCACCTATTGCGAGCCCGCACGGCGTGGTGTGTTTGATGATTGCGCATGCGGGTCGGTCTGGCCACGGTGCAACGGTTCTGCTCGCCGCTTCGATGTCGAGCAGGTTATTGAACGACAGTTCCTTGCCGTGAAGCTGCCGTATCACGTCCACGCCACGCCCTTCACGAGTGGAATACAGCGCTGCCTGCTGCGTGGGGTTCTCTCCGTAGCGAAGGTCTTGTATGCGCTCGAGTATCAGAGACAAAGTTGGCGGAAACAGCTCTGCACCCTGGCTCATGAACGCTGCGATGGCAGCATCGTACCCAGCGGTATGGCTGAACACCTTCGCTGCCAACCCGTGCCGGAACTTTTCGTCAATCGATCCGTCCGCGAATGCTGCACCGACTCGTCCGTAATCGCGGGGGTCCACGATAGGCAGCACATGCATGTAATTCTTGGCTGCCGAGCGCAACATCGAGGGGCCGCCGATGTCGATTTGCTCAACCGCGTCCTCTAAGGCGACGTCGGGTTTGGCAACGGTTTCCCGGAAGGGATAGAGGTTCACGGCAACCAGGTCGATTGCCGTTACACCGTGCTCATCGAGCGACTCCATGTGAGCGGGTACGTCGCGTCGGGCCAGCAGGCCGGCATGTACAACCGGATGTAGCGTTTTGACCCTACCATCGAGGATTTCTGGAAATCCGGTTATGTCCTCGACGCTGGTGACTTGGACACCGCCTTCCCTCAGAGCGTGCGCCGTTCCGCCAGTCGACACGACTTCCCATCCAAGCTCCTCCAACTGGCGAGCGAACTCGACTACTCCTCGTTTGTCCGATACCGAGATCAGTGCGCGGGGCACGGTGCCTCCCGTTTGATTCTGTTGTTCATGATTGCGGCCGCGAGATAACGACCGAAGGGGCTGTGTCCGAGTCGACTCGGAACGAACCTGCCTCGGGGCACATCTGGTAGACGCGGCCTGCTGATGCCGCCGCCAGTACCACGGCCGGCAGTAGTTTGTGTTCGACGGCAAGTACCCGCTCTTGGAGCGAATCAACTGTGTCGTCGGGCCTCACCGGTACCGGCCACTGAGCCACAATAGGACCACGGTCGTATTCGGCGGTCACGATATGTACCGTTGGGCCGGAAATCGTGGCGCCCGATTCCAGCACTGCTTTGTGTACTCTCTGCCCGTACATTCCTTGGCCCCCGAAGGAGGGGAGTAGGGCTGGGTGGATGTTCAGCATCCGATTTTCAAATGCAGCTACAACACTGGCCGGGACGAGCTTGAGGTATCCCGCCAGCACTACCAAATCGATGCCGTATTCGTTCAGTATGGCGACGATTGCGGCGCCGTCGGAAGGATCCTCGACAAAATGGGTATCCACTCCGGCGTCACGTGCGCGGTCCAGGCCTTTCGCGTCTTCTTTGTTGCTCAGAACCAAGACGACGCGCGCAGGACTCGATGTCCCGCACGCGTCGAGCAATGATTGCAGATTCGTTCCGCTACCCGAAACGAATACCGCTATTCGCATCTAGCATCAGCCTTCACACTGAGATTCTTGGACGATTGGAAGAGCACCCTCCTGCACGCGCAAAATGTACGGACCGGTTTCATCTTGCTTGCCGGTGGTCAAAACTACACTGTGCGGGTGACCGTCGCCTGTCAGAACAATACGTGCGTTGCATGCGCCGGCGCCATCGTCGTTGGCGTCGATTGCGGTCGCGAACCCACGATAGAGAGTCAGCCGTGCGTCGAAGATGATTGACTGCAAGTCGATCGTCACGGTCTGGCCTTCGGGAACCTCGATTTCCCAAGCCTGGAAGTAGCTGGGGCCAAGCTTCGAGTCCGGCGGGCCGAGCGTACCCATGGCGGAGTCACCTACGCTGAGCATGCCCTTGGTATCGAAGAATCCGCCACAAGGACGCGTGCTGCCCGGTGCCATGGCTCCCTTGTTCAGCGAAATCTGAAATTCGCCTACATCGTGAGGGTAGAAGGTAGTGGCGTACACGATGTATCTGCCGCTGGTTGGGAGGACGTGGGTCATGTGCGCATTGCAGAGACCTCCGCCGTCACCGTCATCGGCGAGAATCGTGTCCAGCGAATCGGCAAACAATACGTGTGCGTTGAAATCGAGTGAACTCACCGAGACCGTTACCGAGTCGCCGGCATCCCCCGAGAACAGGAACATCTTGTAGTGCGATCCGTCTGCCAAGGAATCATCCGCAGCTGTGAGAAAGCCCGAGAGCGTCTCCCCATAGCTGATTGGCAGGAAGGGATTGGCAGCCTCCTCTTCAACCTGCGCCAGAACTGAAGAAGTCGTCAAAACGACCGCCGCGGCAGCCGCTGAAATTATCCTATGCTTCACGTCTAAATTCCTCCTGCGTGCTACTGATTGTCAGTTTTCTGCTCGCGGAATTTGGCCAGTAACCCCGCCTGGCACAATCCCGACCTGGGCATCAACGGGCACGCGCCGCGCCCACGGCAGTCTCAATTATCTGGAATTCCTCGTCACGCACGGTCCGGACGTCGAACAGAACGCATCCATCCGCCACCCGCGCGACGACCGGTGGATCATTTTCTCTGAGCGCCGCCAGCATCGATTTGGGTGAATCGGCGGCAATACTGACCAGGGTGGTGTCGAGCTGCGTTCCGGGGAATGCGCCGCCTCCAACGGCAGATTCTCCGGGTCGCGTGGAGGCGTCTGGTAACCTGGCGGCCAGCATTCCGGATCTGCGCTCGAGCTCGTCGGCGTCGGCCACGAGCATGGATAGTGCTGGAATCTCCGTCAGCGCTAGCTCAGGGTACCTGAAAATTGACAGCGTTGCCTCGAGAGCCGCGATCGTGAACTTGTCGGGCCGCAGAGCTCGGGCGAGCGGATTTGACCTAGCCAGTTCGATCACGTCCGTCGGTCCAACAATCATCCCCGCCTGGGGTCCGCCCACCAATTTGTCGCCGGAGAAAACCACTGCCGCACCCGTTGGAACGCTGTCACGAACCAGCGGTTCTCCGGAGAGCCCATGCTCCGAGAGGTCCACGAGCAACCCGCTGCCGATATCGTGGATAACCGGCAGCCTGCGTGACCGTCCGAGGTCGACCAACGCTTCCAAGGGCGTCTCTTCCGTAAATCCGACAACCTCGAAGTTCGATCTGTGCACTTTCAGGAGAGCACGTGTGCGCGGGCTCAACGCTAGGGTGTAGTCTTTCAGCCTGGTTCGATTTGTGGTTCCCACCTCGACCAAAACGCTGCCGCTTTTCGTGAGGATCTCGGGAATGCGGAACGAGCCTCCGATTTCGACGAGCTCCCCTCTCGACACGATAGTCTCCCCTTTGTCGGAGAGAGTGTTGAGAAGCAAGAACAAGGCTGCGGCGGCGTTTGTGACCACCAATCCATCTTCCGCGCCCGTCACATCGCACAACAGAGAGCGCAGGTTGTCTTGGCGCGACCCGCGTTCGCCAGTTTCGAGATCGAATTCCAATGTGGAATATCCGAGAGCCTGTTCGGCTGCATCGTACGCCGCTCGCGCCAGCGGTGCTCGCCCCATATTGGTGTGTAGTACGACGCCGGTAGCATTGACGACACCACTCAGTGTGGAGCGGTTCCAAGACTCCGCCCGTTGCGATATGGCGTCCAACCAGCCCGAGGCCGGGGCAGTGCACCCCCCCTTACGGGCCTCCGCGAGCGTTTCGCGTATAGCGTCCACGACAGCCTGGCGCGGTAGTCTGTTCGTCAGCCCGCCGCGTTCCGCCTCGTCTATCAGCGTGTTCACCGCGGGTAGTTCTTGCCGCGGATCAGTCATGTCGTATCTGCTGGAACCTGAGTTGTGTCGACCGGCTCGGGGAGAACCAAAACGCCCTGCGATTCGGCAATTGCGCCCGTGAGGTTTTCCGCAGTCGCGGTGATGAAATACCGACCCCCCGGTGCCATTCCCGACGCCAGGCGCACGTACCACGAAGCGCTCAACTGCGGCCTTTCCATCAATAGCAGCATCGCGCGGCTCGTGTCAGCGGCCGCGCTGTCTTCCATTACCTGACCTGCCGAATCAACTACCTGCAATAGACCCTCCACTATCGAATCAGCTACCGCCGCGGCCGAAGTGTCTACGCCCGCGGACACTTCGGCATCTGCCCCCTCCGCAACTGCAGTATCAGCCGCCTCTTCAGCCCGAATCGAGTCCGCGACCGCTGCTTGCCGAATTGAGTCCCGTACAGCCTCCTCTGTTCGTACCGAGTCGTAGGTCACTTGGTTCCATACAGCAACGGTTTCGACCAGGGTTGTATCCGGCAACTCGAAGACTTGTATCACGTCGTCAAACGGCTCGCCAGGCACCAGCATCTGTCCGAAATCGACCTTTATGGTGATGCTGTCGATCTCCGAAACCTCACTGATTCGCGGCCCCACGGTGTCGTGCGCAAACGCCCACATCGCGCGGGAAATGGTAGAATCGAGGTTCACCGTAATAGAGTCGAAAACCTCTCGGTAATCTCGTTGCAGGTTGTTGTTTTGATCGATCGTGGTGACCAGAAGATATGAGCCGGGGTTCAGATACCTGACCTCGAAATCCCCCACGGAATCGGCCATGGCGAAGAAGATCAGCGAGTCGGGCAGCAGAATCGCTTCGACCAGCGCTCTTGGGGCGGCACTCCCTTGTTCCCAGTCGAGTACGGTCCCGGCAATACTGGTCTCGGGAATGTCACCGCCAGTGGAGAATACGACGGTCCTGCCCGAATCGAGGCGATTGTTGCGTAGATCGGCGAACCCGGGCAGCAGCGTGAGTTGGTAAACGATGCTGTCTCGCCAGCCACCTTCAGGCTTGATCGTGACCCGCGAACGTTTCCATGAGACGTCCAGCTCCTCGGGCCGCGGTGAGAGGGTTACCAGATTCTGTAGGCCGGACCCCGAACGCTCGTCAATGACTTCACTGAACTGGACCTGTATCTCGTCGTCGAAATCTTCGACCACGGTTCCCGAATCGGGCGTTACCGAAAGGATCATCGGAGGGTCGAAGTCCGGCGGCCCCCCCGGAGGGTCCTGTATCGTAGCGCAAGCGGTCAGCAGTAGTGCTACTTGCCCAACGCGTGCAATTTGGCGGCGAGTGTTTCTCGCTGCTCTTTCCACGACCGCTCCTTCTCACGTTCGCGATCGACGACCGCTTCCGGCGCGCGGCTCACGAACTTCTCGTTGTTGAGCTTTGCCGTCACACCTGCGAGCTGCTTGTCGATCCTTTCCAGTTCCCCGCTCAATCGCGCGACTTCGGTATCCACGTCGATTGCATCGCCCAACGGAACAAAGATGGAAGAGCCGTCAGGCAGTACCGAGTGTGCTCCGACCTCATCACCGATTTCGGCATCCAGTATTAGATCACTCACCTTTGCGAGACGCTCGATAGTCGGACGCTCAGACTCGAAGTGGGCGCGTGCGGCATCATCTGCAGGTTGGAAGATTGCCCGCACCGGCTTGCCTGGCGGAATCCTGTATTCGGCGCGAACCGCGCGGACCGCCGAAATCGCTGCTTGCACCCGGGAAAACGCTTGTTCGGCAGCATCGTCAACCAGGCTTTGTTCGAATACCGGCCAGTCCGCGGCAGCAAGCAGTCCGCGGTCGCCGGCCAGATGACCCCACAGCTCCTCGGTCAGGAATGGGGCGACGGGGTGCAGCAGCTTCAGAGCTGACTCGAACACATGGCACAAAACGCCGCGTGCTACATCGCCACCTGGCGTAGTGCCGTAAAGCCTCGGCTTCACCTGCTCTACGTACCAGTCCGCCAGCTCATCCCAGATGAAATGATAGACCTCGTTGGCGGCATCGTTCAGTCGAAAGCGCTCCAGCGATTCGGTAACGCTCTCGATGGTGCGTTGTGATCGCGAGAGAATCCATCGGTCCGCAAGCTCGAGGTCGAACGCATCGATTTCTTCAACGGTTTTTGATGGACCGTCGAGGTTGGATACGATGAACCGTCCAATGTTCCAGCACTTGTTGGCGAAGTGACGCCCAGCCGCAAACGTCGCCTCCAGATCGTTCCGATCCATGATGATATCGGTGCCGGCCGCGGCCGCCGCCACCAGAGTGAACCTGAGCGCGTCTGCGCCGTAAAGATTCACGACATCCAACGGATCGATCCCGTTGCCGAGCGATTTCGAGAACTTGCGGTGCTGCGGGTCGCGCACGACACCATTCAGGTACACCGTCTCGAACGGCGTGTCACCCATGAAGTGGTATCCCGCCATCACCATTCTGGCCACCCAGAAAAAGATGATGTCCGGAGCGGTGACCAACGTGTGCCCTGGGTAGAATCGTTTCAAGTCGGCTGTCTCTTCGGGCCAGCCGAATGTTGCGAACGGCCACAACCACGACGAGAACCAGGTATCCAGCACATCGTCGTCCTGTCGAACCGCTCCACCGCACTTGCCGCACGTTTCCGGCTCGTCGATCGCGACAGTTATGTGGTCGCAATCTGGGCTTTCGCAGAACCACGCAGGTATTCTGTGTCCCCACCAGAGCTGCCTCGAGATGTTCCAATCACGGATGTTGGTCATCCAGTGCTCGTACACCTTGCCCCAGCGTTCGGGAACGAACTCGAGTTTTCCATTGGTGTACGCCTCGAGCGCCGGTTCTGCCAGCGGCTTCATCTTCACGAACCACTGTTTTGACAACAGTGGCTCGACCGGCTGCTTGCACCTGTAGCAGTATCGAAGCGCGTGATCGTGGTCTTCCACCTTGACCAGCTGTCCGGTCTCTTTCAGCAGCTCCACGATCTTCTTTCGGGCCTCGAAACGTTCCATTCCGCGCAGAGCTTTGGGGACGCGATCCACACTCATCATCTTCGCGTCCTCGTCGATGATGACCGGGCGATCGAACCCGCCCAGTTCCTCGGCGATGTCGAAGTCGTTGGCATCGTGTGCCGGCGTGACTTTCAGAATGGCGGTTCCAAAATCGCGTTCGACGGCTTTGCTGGTCCGAACGGGGATCTCGACCTGCGTGAGCGGTATCCTCACGCATAGTCCGTCGTACGAGGTCCAGCGTTCGTCGTCAGGATGCAACACGAGACATACGTCGCCGAACATCGTCTCGGGCCGCGTCGTGGCTACGACCGCTTCCTTCGGGCCGCCGTCTTTGGGGTCAACTACCGTGTACGCGATGTGGTACAGAAAACCGCCCTTGTCCTCGAACTCCGCCTCTTCGTCAGACAGCGAGGTGAGACAGCGCGGGCACCAGTGAATCACCCGCTCGCCGCGGTACACCAGTCCGGTATCGTGCAGATCGACGAACACCTTTCTGACAGCGTGCGAGTATTCGTCGTCGAAGGTGAAACGCGTACGCGACCAGTCGCAGGAGCACCCGATGGCCTTGAGCTGTTCCAGTATCGTGTTGCCCGTCGTGTTCACGTGTTCCCAGACGCGCTCGACGAACTTCTCACGGCCCAGGTCATGACGGGTAGTGTGCTCCTCATTCTTGAGCGCGCGTTCGACGACGTTCTGTGTCGCAATGCCGGCGTGATCGGTGCCCGGCAGCCACATTGCCGCGCGGCCACGCATGCGCTCGAATCGAATCAACACGTCCTGCAGGGTGTTGTTGAAGCCGTGACCGGAGTGCAGCACGTCGGTCACATTGGGCGGAGGAATCACGATAACGTACGGATCGTTGTCGGATTTCTCGTTTCCTCTGAAAATACCGGCGTCCAACCAACGCTCATATATGCCTGACTCGATCGCCAGGGGATCGTATTGCGGTGCTAGTGTCATGGAATGGAATTCCGCGCTGAAATACCTCAGCCGGTGTCGTTCGCGAGTTCCGGCTCGGAGGCTTCGGTTTCGGTTCCCTCGATGTGGATGCGGTTCAGGACCACGTCGGCTCCCTGCACACTGCGCGCGACGTCGCTTGCCAGTTGGCGAGTCATCGGGCTCGTGGCAGTGCCGGTGATTTCGACTATGCCGTCGCCCAGCGCCTCGACTGCGAGCGCCAAGGGCCGCAGGTCTGGGTCGTCCTCCCACGCCTGGATCACCGCGTCCTCGACAGCGCTGTGGTCTTCCTTGGGCTCTCCGTACGGTCCGCTCAGCCGACGAACGGCTTTTTTCACGGGCTCGGTATCCAGGCCCACGAATTCGCGCAGCAACAGACCACCCACCAGGCCGAGGCCGAAACCCAATGCGGCCGACAGGGCTATGCCCGTGATATTTCTGTCTTCGCTGTCGATCTGAACCAATTTGCCTCCCGTGGCACCGATAGAGTGCCCATGCTACAATTATACACACGTAAAGAAGCATGGGTATACCGACAAAGTGAACGACGATATTCGCAACCTGTCACGCTGCTCGCTCTTTCGCTGCGCGCTGCTCGTTGAGCGTGGGCAGGCGTGTGCTCGTGCAATCCCCCTACATCCAGCAATCCAGACAACACTCACGGCGACTACATCATGAATCAGACCGTCAGGATTTCACTACCCGACGGGTCGGTCAAGGAGATGCCTGTCGGGGCCTCTGCCAGTGCCGTTGCTGAAGGAATCAGTGCGGGGCTTGCCCGTGCTGCCATAGCGGCAGTGGTGAATGGTGAGGTGTGGGATCTCAACCGACCTATCAACGAAAACGCCAGCCTCGAGATTCTGACGGAGAAAAATCCGCTCGCACTCGAGGCTCTGCGCCACTCGGCCGCGCACCTTCTGGCAACCGCTGTGCGAGAGCTGTTTCCAGAGGCCAAGATCGGCTTTGGCCCCGCTATCGAAGACGGATTCTACTACGACTTCGATGTGGAAGCACCGTTCACGCCCGACGATCTCGAGAAGATCAAGGCGAAGATGCGGGAGCTTGCTAAAGAGGCGTACGAGTTCGTGAGGGAAGAAGTAGACCTCGACGCAGCCAGGGAACGGTTCAGCGACGACCCGTTGAAACTCGAGCGCCTGGAAGAGCTTGGCGGTGACGAAGCCATTTCGGTATACACCGACGGGCCGTTCGTCGATCTGTGCCGTGGCCCTCATGTGAGAACCACCAAGCAGATCAAACACTTCAAGCTCCTCCACGCGGCCGGCGCCTATTGGCGCGGAGATTCGTCACGCCAGATGCTGCAGCGCATCTATGGCACTGCGTGGTTCAAGAAAGCCGATCTCGACGAATACCTGAGGCGGCTCGAGGAGGCCGAGAAACGAGACCACCGTAAACTCGGCAAGCAGCTCGATCTGTTCAGCGTGCACGACGATATCGGACCGGGAATGGTGCTGTGGCATCCGAAGGGTGCCATCATACAGCACGAGCTGCGGAGGTTCATCGAAGACGAACTGCTGCGTCGCAACTACGATCTGGTTTACACGCCGCACGTGACCCGACGGAGTCTGTTCGTCAGGTCGGGCCATCTCCCGATGTACGAGGAGCACCAGTTCCCGTCGATGGCCGCGTGTGAGGGAGAGCCCGACGACGTGATGTATCAGGTGAAACCAATGAACTGTCCGGTTCACACTCTGATATTCGCGTCGCGCCAGCGCTCTTACCGAGAACTGCCGCTGCGCCTGTCCGAGGTCGCCAACGTGTACCGTAACGAGCTGTCTGGGGCACTGCACGGTTTGTTGCGCGTCCGCATGCTGACCATGGATGACGCTCATATCTTTCTCACCGAAGAGCAGATCGAAGATGAGATATTCGACCTGATGGATCTCACCGACTTCGTGCTGAATCGCACCTTCGGGTTCGAGTACCGGATCGATTTGTCGACCCGACCGGAGAAAAAGATGGGCGACGACGAGATGTGGGACCACGCTGAAGGAGCATTGAAGCGTGCGCTGGAGAGGATGGATGCCACCTACGGTCTCGACGAGGGCGGCGGGGCATTCTACGGCCCGAAAATCGACATCAAGTTGAGAGACGCTATCGGTCGTGAGTGGCAGGGCACCACAATTCAGCTCGACTATCAGCTGCCAGACAGGTTCGAGCTCGAATACACCGGTGCAGACAACAAACCCCATCGTCCCGTGATGATCCACAGGGCGATTCTCGGGACCATGGAACGCTTCGTTGGATGCATCATAGAGCATTTCGCGGGAGCGTTCCCGACATGGCTCGCCCCCGATCAGGTGGCCGTGCTCCCGATTGCGGAAGACCAGGCTGAGGCCGCGCATGCCATTCACGAACAGTTGCGTGAGGCCGGCGTACGCTCTTTCGTGGACGACAGGAACGACACGCTCAACTATCGGATTCGCGAAGCGGAAGTGATGAAGGTGCCGTACATGGCTGTCATAGGTAAGCGAGAGGTCGAGGATGGCACGGTAGCCGTACGAGTGCGCGGGGCGGGGAAGAAGCAAGAGATCATGCCTGCCCAGGAGTTCAAGGCGCGCGTTCTGGAGCAGATTGAAACAAGGAGCCTCACTCCCTCCTGATCCCGTTGAGAGGGGTTGTACCGGGGTTTAGGTTCCAAGGGTTAATTGGAGCGGCTGTGAGCCGCTCCAATTATCCCATGTTCTTTTTTTACCGGGAGCGTTCCCGGTAACCTGCGATTCAAACAGCTACAAACGAGAGCTCTATCTCATGACCACATCTAGTAAAGAAGTGACGCCAGTCATAGTGAGCGCCGCGCGTACGCCCGTGGGCAGTTACCTGGGCGGACTCTCATCGCTCAAAGCCCCTGTGCTTGGAGGGATCGCTATTCGCGAAGCGGTGGACCGAGCAAACATAGACGGGTCCGTGATCGACGAAGTGATCATGGGCATCGTATTGCAGGGAGGTGTGGGGCAAGCGCCTGCCCGCCAGGCTGCGATGGCAGGAGGCATTTCGGCGGAGGTGCCAGCACTGACTATCAACAAGGTCTGTGGCTCTGGTCTCAAGTCGGCAATGCTCGCCGCACAGGCCATCAAGGCCGGTGATGCCCAATGTGTCGTGGCGGGAGGCATGGAAGCGATGTCGAGCTCCCCCCATTATGCCTACGGCATGAGGGGCGGCATCAAGTACGGTGACCAGAAGCTGGTCGACGGGCTTCAGTTTGATGGATTGTGGTGCTCTTTCGGTAACAACGTGATGGGCGCATATGCTGAATACACCGCGGAGAAGGCCGGCCTTACCCGCGAGCAGCAGGATGAATTCTCGTGTAACAGCCAGTTGAAGGCTGTCGCCGCGCAGGAGGCCGGCAAGTTCGACGCCGAGATCGTTCCGGTCGAAGTGCCTGGTCGTAAGGGCAAGGTCACCGTCGTGGACAAGGATGAGGGCCCAAGGGCTGGAACAACGGTCGAGGGCCTCGCGAAGCTGCGGCCAGCATTCCAGAAGGATGGGACTGTCACCGCGGGTAACGCGTCGACGATCAACGACGGTGCTGCCGCGGTAGTCGTCACCTCTGAGGCGTTTGCTGAAGACAAGGGTCTCGAGATCCTCGCGCGCATCACCGGGTACGCGACTGGTCATGTCGAGCCGAAGGAGCTGTTTTTCGCTCCGATCGTAGCGGTTGAGAATCTGATGAAGAAGCTCGATGTCGCTATCGATCATTTCGACCTCATCGAAGCGAACGAAGCATTTGCTTCGCAGTCTTTGGCCGATGGGAATGCTCTTGGCTGGGATTGGGATCGCGTAAACGTCAACGGTGGGTCGATCGCCATTGGGCACCCGATTGGGGCCAGCGGTGCGAGGGTGTTCACCACTCTGCTCTATGCGATGCAGGACCGTGGAGCCAAGACGGGTTTGGCCACTCTCTGTCTGGGCGGCGGTGGAGCTGTTGCCATGAGCGTGGAGAGGGTCTAAACGGTAAACGCGAGACAGTCGTGATTTCGCTTCTCAACTCCGGCGCGCTCCCACAAGGGGCGCGCCGGTTGTGTTGACGGCCCATGCGTGACAGCCTCGGCGCTATCGGCGCCGTTCTGGCGTTCTACGCCGTTGCGTCGGTGCCGGTTTTTACGGCTGCCGTAGCGCTCCCCGCCGAATGGTGGCAGGGTCAAAACGCCATAGTGCTGCAGACGTGCGTTCTGTTTGTGGGCGCGGTCGGAGCGAGTTCCCTGTTCGTTGGGGCGGGTTGGGCCAACCTTGCGATGTTCGGATTGAGAAGAGCGGGCACGAATGTGCGTTGGTTCGGTATTGGAACGGGTGTCGGTGTGCTCCTGGCGTGTTTCGCGCTTCTGCTCGCCGTGGTTGGAGGCAATGCACGGATCTCGTTTGCGGCCGAGTCGCTCGTGGGATACCTGGTATCCTTCATGTCGGTCGGGACGTTGTTGCTGGTGGCGGCGTTCACCGAGGAACTCCTGTTTCGAGGTTACCCAATATCTCGACTAGCGGTTACGGTCGGAAAGGTTCGAGCGAGCGTGGCGTTGGCGGCAGTCTTCATGCTGGCCCACGCGCTCAATCCAGATGTGTCGTTTTTCGGGCTGGTGAACATCGGGGTCGCGGCGCTGGTGTTGAGTGCAGCATTCTTTGGTGCCGGCGGTCTCGCGGCGGCATGGGGACTTCACCTGGGTTGGAATGGCGGGCTAGGAATCGTCGCAGATGCTCCAGTAAGCGGTGTGAGTTTTCAGATTCCCATCGTCGAATTCGCCACAGGTGGCCCTGCCTGGTTCACCGGAGGTAATTTTGGTCCTGAAGGTGGTTTGGTCACTACGATAACAATGACAGCGGCGCTGGTGTGGCTGCTTCGCAACAAAAACCGCAGAGAGGATTTGTCAAAGTGAAAAAGGTATCTGTGATAGGCTCGGGTACGATGGGCAACGGCATTGCCCATGTGTTTGCGAGTAAAGGGTGGGAAGTGACGCTGATCGACATCGCACGAGAGCAACTCGACAAAGCGGTCGCCACAATCACTAAAAACATGGATCGCCAGGTGAAGAAGGAGAAAATCACCGAGGCCGATCGCGACGCGGCCCTCGCGTTGATTTCCACGAGCACCGATCTCGATAAGGCGGCCGACGCAGCGTTGGTCATCGAAGCAGCCAGTGAGACGGCGGAAATCAAGTACGACCTGTTCGAGAAGCTCGACGCCATGTGCGGCGCAGACACCATTCTGGCCACCAACACCTCGTCCATCTCGATCACCGAGATCGCGGCGCACACGAAGCGTCCCGACAAGGTCATCGGCATGCACTTCATGAATCCTGTTCCCATGATGAAGCTCGTCGAGGTCATTCGGGGCATGGGTACTTCCGACGAGACAATGAAGACCGTCGTGGAAACCTCTGAATCGCTCGGCAAGACGCCGGTCGAGGTGAACGACTATCCCGGATTCGTGGCGAACAGGATTCTGATGCCACTCATCAACGAGGCTGCGTACTGCGTAATGGAGTCGGTGGCTACGCCCGAGGCGGTAGACACCGTGGCCAAGCTCGGCCTGGCCCACCCCATGGGCCCGCTCACTCTCGCCGATCTCATCGGCCTCGACGTGTGTCTCTCGATCATGGAAGTGATGCACGACGGACTGGGCGATCCCAAGTACCGCCCTTGCCCGCTGCTCCGGAAGATGGTGGCGGCCGGATATCTTGGCCGGAAGAGCGGTCGCGGGTTCTATGACTACTCTGCCTGATCTGAGTTTGCTCGACGAGGAGCGCCGCGAAATCGTGGCGCTCGCTCGCGAATTCGGGCAACAGGAGATTGCCCCCTTTGCCGGTGAGTGGGACAGGACGAAAACGACCCCGTACGATGTCTACAAGAAGATGGGTGAGCTTGGGTTCTACGGGCTCACTGTTCCGGAGGAGTACGACGGCCTCGACCTCGACCCCCTCACATACCTCATGGTCATCGAGGAGATAGCCGCCGCGGACGCGGGCATCGCCATTGCGCTTTCGGTGCACAACTCGATGCCGGTTCATATGCTTCGCAGGTATGGGACCCAGCAGCAGAAGGATCGGTGGCTCGGGGGAATGGGGAGGGGGGAAGTGCTCGCTGCGTTCTCGATCTCCGAGGCGGATGCAGGGTCGGATGTGGTGAGTCTCAGGGCCCAGGCGGTGCAAGACGGAGACGACTGGGTGTTGACCGGCGAGAAGATGTGGGTCAGCAACGGCAATCACGCCGAACTCTGCGTCACGATGATGCGCACCGACACCCCCGACGATCGGCGTGGATCAAAGGGTGTCTCGACCTTCTTGATACCCCGTGAGGTCGAAGGTTTCGAGTGCGGTAAGCCCGAAGACAAGATGGGGCTCAGAGCGTCACCCACCGTTACGGTGGTGCTGAACGACGTACGACTGGGGTCCGAGCACCTGATCGGCGAAGAGGGCAAGGGACTCTCATATGCACTCGAGGCGCTGGATCAGGGCAGAATGGGCATTGCTGCGCAGGCTGTAGGCATAGCACGCTCGGCACTCGAGCATTCGGTGGCGTATGCGAGCGAGCGAAAACAGTTCGGGAGGCCCATTAAAGATTTCCAGGGCCTGGGGTTCAAGCTCGCCGACATGGCTACGCGCGTCACGGCTGCCAGAGCGTTGGTGCACGAGGCGGCGCGCGAAAAGGCCGCCGGCATGCGGGTGACTGAAAAGGCCGCCATGGCCAAGGTGTTCGCGACCGAAACGGCGATGTGGGTGACCAATCAGGCGGTGCAGGTTTTTGGCGGATACGGATATACCACCGACTACCCGGTAGAGCGCCTGTTTCGCGATGCAAAAGGCGCGGAGATATATGAGGGCACCAGTGAGGTCCAGCGGATCGTAATCAGTCGCGGGCTTTCGGCAGAATGAGCCAATAACGCCGAGTTTTAGGGCCTTTCGGTGGTTTTGTGACCGGGAGGCCCTTGCTCGATTCGAAAGAGTATCCCACCTTTCTATCGTGTTCGATATTCATATGGCGGAAGGGATCCTGGAGCGCATACGCGCGGTCGACCAGAGTTACGACGACCGGGCGTATCTATTTGTGCTGGCCGCGTTGGAATACTGTCAGCAGCGGCGCACCGAACGCGGTCATATCTCGGGCAGTGAGTTGGCCTGGGCGTGCCGCGACCTAGCGCGAGACCAGTTCGGTCTCACGTCCCGTACCGTTCTCTCCCATTGGGGAATTGGCTCGACCGATGACATCGGGCGGATCGTGTTTGTGTTGATCGAAGTTGGCCTGTTGATGCCCAATGATGGCGATAGCATCCAAGACTTTGAGTCGGTTTACGACTTTGAAGCAGCCTTTGAGGAGGAGTACCCGTGGGCCGGCGTCAGTCCGGCGGGCGGGAGTGTTTGAACAGTAGGACTTTGTTCCGGGAAGAGGGGATGCATCATGGACGCTCGGGAGTTTCCCACCTGTCAGAAGTGCAACAAAGGCGTTTTGCTGCCGCTCTCCGACTACGGTCGTGACGGTGCACCGATCACCTACAAAGCGTGGGTCTGTGACAATCCCGATTGTGGATTCAACATCAGAATCGACAACGGTGAGATCTCGCTCGGTAGGGCGATCGGACAGAGCTTCAAGTAGAATCCGGAGTCCCTGAGGGTACCCGGACACCGCAGTCGGCGGGTGTTTTTCACCCTTCGACAGTACATCATGGGCTCCAACTTGGCTCCGCAATGACCACGATACCTGTTCTCGACGCCGTTCAGGCAGCGAGCTGGGATGAGGTCGCTCGCGACGTTGCTCTCATTCCAAGCCGCGTTCTCATGGAATCCGCCGGCCGCGCCACAGCCCACGTTATTGCTCGCGAATTCGGCAATGAACTGAGTTCGGGCGTGCTCATCGCCTCTGGCCACGGCAACAACGGGGGTGACGGGTGGGTGGTGGCGCGCGCGCTGCATGCAGCCGGTGTACTCACATACGTGGCGGACGAAACGCGTAGCCGCTCCGAAGACTGTGAGGCCAACCGCAAACTCGCGCTCGACGCGGGCGTGCTCCGTCTCGATCCGGAGGAAGACTGGCCGGACTGCGGGGTTGCCGTGGACGCACTTCTGGGTACCGGTGCCTCGGGCCGACCGCGCGGCGCCATCGGAACGATGGCCGAGAGAATCATGGAGATCGGCATACCGGTCGTGGCGGTCGACGGTCCGACGGGCCTCGACCTCTCGACTGGCGATGCCCAAGGCCCGGTTCAGGCCGACCTGACTGTGACCTTTGGCGGAGCGCGGCGCGGGCACCTGCTCGAGCGGTATTGGTGCGGCAAGATCGTCGTGGTGGAGATGGGGTTCTCACCTCCCGATCCGGAGTGGCCGACCCTTGTGGTAGATCGCTGGGCCGCGGCCAAACTCCCGCCGTTGTACGAGGATATGCACAAGGGCAATCGCGGCCGAGTGCTTGTGGTCGGCGGCGACAAGGGAATGGCGGGTGCGGCTCTGTTCGCGGCGCGAACGGCATTCGTCGCGGGAGCGGGCCTGGTCAAAATCGCTGCTCACGACGTCAGCATTCAGGTTGCGCAGGAGACTCTTCCCGATGCACTGACGGTATCAACAGCGCTCGGCCCCGACATCGAACCCGACCTCGAGGAGGCACTGGCGTGGGCCGACGCCGTCGTCCTGGGTCCCGGCCTGGGGCGCGGTGAAGAGCGGACGAAATTCGTCCGAGCCGTCCTCGAGAGGATCGACAAGAGGGTCGTTATCGACGCCGACGCTCTTCAGGCGGGTCTCGACGTGTTGAGCACGGGCCAAGCCGCCCGCATTTTCACGCCCCATCCGGGCGAATTCGGTGCCCTTTTCCCGGAGCTGCGAGGCGAGCTGAAGTGCGATCGTTTCGGTGCCGCGGCAGATGCAGCCAATGTTGCAAATGCAGCGCAAGCCGCAAATGCAGCGCAAGCTGCAAATGCAGCGCAAGCTGCATCCTCTCCTCCCGTAGTTCTATTAAAGGGCGTCCCTACCATCATCGCCCAAGCCGGTTCTCCATCCCGCATCGTAGCCGCCGGCAACCCCGCATTAGCCACCGGTGGCAGTGGAGACCTGCTCGCCGGATTCGTCGGTGCATTTGTGGCCCGGGGCGTGAAGCCCCGCGATGCGGCTGCGTTGGGCGCTCAGGTACTTGGACGCTCGGCGGAGATTGCCTCGACCGAAAAGACGGCGAGATCGACTCGCCCCAGCGACGTGGCCGAATCCGCGCAGGATCTGTGGAGAGTTCTCGCCGACCTCCCGGCACCGCAGCCGCCGATACTCGTAGAGTTGAACGTCCCCCGACTAGTATGACCCGCTGCCCGCTGCTCGTGGCCCCCTGCTCGTTGCCCGTTGCTCGTTGCTCGCTGCTCGCTGCTCGCTGCCCGTTGCTCGCTGCCCGTTGCTCGTTGACATACTCATGACAGCCAACCTCTCTCCCCTCGCCGACGGCATCGAGTTCGACAAGATCCGCGGCATCTGGCAGTCCCTGGGCAAATGTGGTTCGGGAGGCGGAGACGACTGTGCTATCGTGCAGGTCGGAACCGAGCAACTTGCGCTGTCCACCGACATGATGGTCGAGGGAACCCACTTCAAGACCGAGTGGCTCACGCCTAGCGAGATCGGTTGGAGGGCTGGAGCGGCAGCCCTGTCGGATTTAGCGGCGGTAGCCGCTGAGCCATTGGGCGTGCTGGTGAGCCTCGGGTTGCCGGCCGAACCTCCGGATTCGTTTGCCGCAGAGCTGATGGGCGGGCTGGGTGCGGTGGTCGAGTCGGTCGACGCCGAGGTATGGGGGGGGGATCTCGTGCGCAGCGAGCGCGTGACGGTGGATGTGGTCGTGGTTGGGCGTGCAGCTTCACCGGTGCTGCGCTCTGGCGCAATCGATGGAGATACGCTATGGGTAACGGGGAGGCTTGGTGGGCCGTCAACTGCTGTCGGTGCATGGGAGCGCGGTGAAACGCCGAACGACTCGGCGCGCGGTCGTTTCGTGAGGCCAAAACCACGCGTTGCCGAAGCACACTGGTTGCGCGGGGCCGGCGCCAAGGCTCTTATTGATCTGAGCGACGGGCTCTTGGCCGATGCTGGGCAGCTGGCCGCGGCCTCCGGTGTCGCATGTGTGATCGAGTCGGCCCGGGTGCCTGTTCACCCGAGCGCGGACGGCGAGGCCGCGCTTCTCGGTGGGGAGGAGTTCGAGCTGTTGGTCGTGTTGTCGTCAGAAACCAGAGACGAGCTGGGCGCCGAGTTTGAAGAAGTATTCGGCTTGCCGCTCAGCGGAGTCGGCCATGTCGAAAGCGGCTCAGGTGTACGAGTGATGCAGGCCGGAGTACCTAAACAACTGAACGGCGGCTTTCGCCACTTTGGATCATGATATTTCGTCAAATTGCGTATCTGATTGCGATCACGATCTTCACCCTCTGGTATGGCTTCAAGGTGATGATTGCGGCCGCATTGGGTGTCAAACACCGGACAGGCGGCGTGTACGACGAATCGTGCCGGCGCTGGTCGCGCTACGTTCTCAAATGGTCGGGCATCGACGTTCACACCAAGGGGCTGTCGAACATTCCCGAAGACAAGCCGGTCGTGTTCGTCGCAAACCACCAGTCGTTTTTCGACATCCTGGCAATTGGGGCCACTGTCCCCGGCACATTCCGTTTCGTCGCAAAACGTGAGCTCAAGAAAGTTCCCATCATGGGCGGCTCTCTCAGAGCGGCAGGGCACATATACATCGATCGGCAGAAACGACAGTCGGCATTCGGTTCGTATCAGAAGGCGGCCGAAAAGGTCAAGTCAGGAATCAGCGCAATGGTGTTCGGTGAGGGCACTAGAAGCCGCACGGGAAACCTGTTGCCGTTCAAAAAGGGGCCGTTCGTGCTCGCCATTGCGGCTCAGGTGCCGGTGGTCCCGGTGTACATCGCCCACACGTTCGGAATTCTCCCCAAGGGTCATTGGCGCATTCGCCCGCATCCCGTGACGCTCTACTTCGGGGAGCCGATCTCCACTGCGGGGTTGGATTACGAGAATCGCAAAGAACTGTTGAAGACGACGCAACGCGTCATCGAAGGGTTTTGCGTCGACGCAAAACGTGATTCGGAATAGGAGTACTTCCTCATGAGCACCATCATCGACGTTATGGCGCGCGAGATACTCGATTCGCGAGGCAACCCAACAGTAGAGGTGGACATCCACCTGGCCGGCGGTGCCATGGGACGCGCTGCTGTGCCAAGCGGCGCGTCTACTGGCGAACACGAGGCGGTGGAACTGCGTGATGGTGAGGAAGGCCGGTACTTCGGGAAAGGAGTCCGAGACGCCGTCCGCAATGTGAACGAGCTGATCGGTCCCGAGATCGAGGGGATGGACGCAATCGAGCAGGTAGAGGTGGACGTCGCCATGCTCGACCTCGACGGCACCGAGAACAAGAGCAAACTCGGCGCCAACGCGATCCTCGCCGTGTCTCTCGCGACGGCTCGGGCCGCCGCGATGGAGGTCGGTCTGCCGCTCTACCGCTACCTCGGCGGGCCGCTGGCGATGGTGCTCCCGGTGCCCATGATGAACATACTGAACGGCGGGGCGCACGCGTCGAACAACGTCGATGCCCAGGAGTTCATGGTGGTGCCGGTTGGTGCCGAGGAGTTCCCCGACGCACTGCGTATGGGTGTGGAAGTCTTCCATTCCCTCAAGAAGGTTTTGTCCGACCAGGGGCTCTCGACTGCCGTCGGAGACGAGGGTGGATTCGCCCCCATGCTACCGTCCAACGAGGCTGCCTTGGATGCGATCATGGAGGCTATCGAGAAGGCCGGATACAAGCCCGGGGAGGACATCTGCATCGCGTTGGACGTTGCGGCGAGTGAGTTTTACGAGGCGGGCGAATACGTATTCAAGAAGAGCGACCGCTCCCGGCACTCGGCCGACGACATGATCAAACTGTATGAGTCGTGGCTGGACAAATATCCAATCGTCTCCATCGAAGACGGATTGGCCGAGGACGATTGGGAGGGCTGGGCGGCGAAGAACGAGGCGTTGGGAGATCGGGTGCAGCTCGTGGGAGACGACCTGTTCGTCACCAACGTCGAGAGGGTTGCCCGCGGCATCGAAGAACACGTGGCCAACGCCGTGCTCATCAAGGTGAACCAGATCGGGACGCTCACCGAAACGCTGCAATGCATCGACCTCGCGCGCAGCAATCAGTTTGGAACGATCATCTCGCATCGGTCGGGAGAGACCGAAGACACCTTCATCGCCGACCTCGCGGTGGCCACCGGGGCAGGGCAGATCAAGACCGGCAGTGCTTCGCGCTCCGACCGAACCTGCAAGTACAACCAGCTGCTCCGCATCAATGAGGAGCTGGGTGACCTCGGCATGTACCCCGGACCGGACGTTTACGGCCTGTGAGAACCGGACGCATCGTCGCGGCGATCTTTCTGGTCGGTGGCCTTGCCTTCGGCCTCTTCGGAGGCGAGTACAGGGCCATCGACTGGTGGAAGCTCAAGCGCCAGGTGCGCGACGAACGGGTGGCTATCGAGGAGTTGCAGTTGGAGATCGACAGCCTGCGCGACTACGCGGATTCGCTGGAGACAAACCGTCAGACGCAGGAGCGTGTGGCGAGGGAGCGATTCGGGATGATTCGGGACGGCGAGATCGTCTACAGGATCGAGCCGGTAGAGAGGTGAGCCGCGTTTTTCTTCGGTGGCGGGTGAAGTGGAGGGTTGTACGCTCGGTTTCCTGTCTTCTTCCCGTGTCGTTTCTGTCGACTCAACGAAAAACAGCAGGTCGTAACCTGTTGTCACGCCTGCTATTGGGCTAGGAAATAGCGGAGGAGGGACTCGGCCCCCCCACCCCAAACCCCCCCCCCGCACCCCCCCCCCCCCCAAAAAAACCCCAACCCCCC
>CAZFHS010000002.1:222199-222584 GCA_964518955.1 uncultured Gemmatimonadaceae bacterium
TTTGGCTTTTTTTTTTGGGGTCCTGGCCGGCCTCCCCGCCCCCGCTCCCGAGGGACCCGAACCCCCGACACGCGGATTATGATTCCGCTGCCTATTCCGCCTTGCCGTATCTCTTTATAACACAACGACTTACGTCAGATGCCTTGGTCGAGTGGAGGGTGAAGTGGAGGGTGGCGCGGCGGATTACTTCAGTCAGAGCCGAACCAGGGCCCTTCTGAACCCGATCCCGACGTCAAGGGATGCGCACGGAGGAACAGGACATTAGAACAGCACGTATACGCCCGACCGGGCGTAGCCACCACCGTGTAGATCGTTCACTGTCGAGCTAGCGGTTTAGTGACCACAAGGTGGTTCGCTGCGAGGAATCACATTCGATTCCTTTAGC